>WQYZ01000064.1 GCA_009780985.1 Oscillospiraceae bacterium
AATTTTGCATATTTTTTTCGGGTTTTGCACGACCTTCTTTTTCCTATGCCCTTTTTGCGGCTCATACCCCTGCTCTTACATTATATCATACTTTTTCCTTTTGCGCAATTTCCTTAGCAATAATAAAATTGCCTGCCTTGATTTTCGGATTTAGGCAGGCAATTATATAAAGTTGTATCACGTATCATACATATATTCTTCTTTTCATTTTACTAATATAATTTGCTATCTACTTATATTTTTTATGGTAATTTGGTAATTTCGGTAATTTGTAGCAAAAAGGACTGCTTATACAAAAACAGCCCTTTTTCTGAATTTAGAAAAATTTTAGTTCGTGGATTTTCGCTTAACGTCTAAGTATCTTATAACTCGACATTATATTATCGAAAATATGTGAGCTATTATATGAGGTGGAACAGGTCACTACATACATATCTGCGCCGATAACATAATAATATTGTATAAATTTGCACTCCACGCCATTTTGAGTCGTGGCATTACAACTTATTTTCCTTGCAGTAATACCGTCCAAATTAACATTTCTTAAATCAGTTATTTGTACATTATTCAAAAACTCTGAATATGATGCCTGAAAATCGGATTTTGTCGCAGTAAAATAAGCACTATCTTTGGGGTATTTTGTTACATTAATAAAAGCTGGAGAATTTGATATGGGAGGTTCAGCAATAGATACGATTGTATTTTCATCAGTATTGGCTATTTCCCATATGCTGGTATATTTAAACGAAAAGCCCTCAGTCATGTTTACGTATGTTTCCCTATTAAATACATTTGTGTATATATTCATGGCGAATAACAGTACAACTATGTACACCCCGCATATTATGCTTATTGTGGTAAATTTCCGTTTTTCAGTATTCTGACCGCCTCTTGCTATGACAGAAATCACTAGAATGGCTATTTCAAGCAGAATAAAGAAAATAATCGCGTATGTTCCTACGATAAATTGAAATCCGTAAAATAATAGAGATATGACGCAGAGTTGAATATTATTGATAAGTCTATTACCTTTTAATAAATCAATGCCGAATTTTATACACAGCGTGATACATACTATGTTCCAGCCGACGAGCAACGGAAACGGAATTAAAGTGTCTTCATATGTACCCATAACATATAGACCTATCTGGAAAAGAGCGACTAATAACCACAGCCCTGCATCTATAAATCTTAGTATGCCCAACGCTTTGAATAATTTTTTATGCTGAGGTTCTGTAACATTTGTATCTTGTTGCGGAATTACGGATTCAGTCATGTTATCAGCAATGCTGTCATTAAGGTTTTCTTGTTGCACGGGTATATCTGGATTAATTTCCGGCGTGGGATTATCGTTTACTACTGTGGAAGCTATGACCTTGTTTCCGCATTCCTTACAGAATTTACTTTCGGCTGGAATTTCTTTGCCGCAATTACTACAATACATTTTTTATCCTCCGATTTTCATGCAAAAATATTGCATATATTTATTTTTTATTCGTATTTGCGATTTGAGTGACTATTTTTTGCCGTTAAACACGATAACCTTATCATTATGATATATTTTATCAACAAAATTATAAATTGCTTATTTCGGCATTTTAAACATCTGTAGAATATATATAGTTCAAAACTTTTGTTCTTTTATTTTTCGGCGTAAGTTTATATTACGGTGTGGTTGATGAAAGACGCCATAAAAGAATATATTGCTTTTTGTACGTTCAATCAGTTGTACTCGTTTTTTATAATAATTATATTCTGCCTCCACGCCCTGCTTTGCCTTGTTACAGGTCGGATTTTCCGAGTATCTAATTAATTCTTCGACTTCTGTTTCTAATAATTCATTCAATATATGTAAAATTGTATCTTTGTTAATAATCATGTGATTCCTCTCTTTAAAAATTATATTATGCGATTTGAACTGTTTATTTTTGCCGCTACGCAACGGGAGTATTTCCTGTTGTTATTTTATCTGCGCGGTTATAGATTGCTTTTTTAGCGGTTATTATATGTCTAAAATTTATCTTAATCAATATGAAAAATTAATCATTTTGATTCCCGTCGCTATCCGCTTTTTTTAGTGCCATTATGAGCCGCATACGATATATGCCTTTATCGTTTGAGTAAGTGACTGTAAGATTTTCGCTGTTAACTATTGTTTCTAATTCTTCTGTAGTATAATTTTTATATATTATCGGGCGTTCTATTATAGGTTTGTCAACCGTTTCTGTTGATTCAAAAAATATGTGATTCAAAGTCCCCAGAATCATCTTCATATTATAAACGTATTCTTTAAGGGCAATTTCCATTATATGATTTACAATCCCTGTATCAGGTGTTTTATCATTATAAACTTCGTAACGTCCGGCTTTCTGTGCGATTACATAAAAATATTTTTCGAGCCATGCCGTTTCATCGCGTCCAAAAGGGTGTTCGCCTGTCTTAATAAATGTTACTGCCTCTCTCCAATAATCTTTTGTCATAACATGATTCTTTATGCGTGAAAGAATAGTATTGTCTGATTTTCCGACATAAACTATGTCTTTATTTGTCTCTTTATTTAATCCAAACAGAAAATATATACCTGGCTGATTAATCCATTCTTGTCTATCGTATTTGCCTTTTTCAAATTCGTTACGAAGAATACGATATGACTTGCCGTTCCACCCCTCAAATGAAAATTCCATAAGTCCGTTGTATCTATCATACCTGTCTTCTTTAAATATGACACTCATGGCTTTTAACATGATTTCCGCTGACATTATCCAACCTCCTGATTTTTAACAAAAATTCTCTTAACTGTATTATACATTATTTCTTCTGTTTTGTCAACAAAATAAAATGCTGACTATTACCAAATCAAAAGATTATTTTTATATAATTATGTAAAAAAAGTTGGAGAAATAAATGATAATTGAGTTTGGAAAACGCCTGAAAAAATTAAGGTTAGAGAAAAATCTGACACAGGAACAGCTTGCGCAGAGGATAGGGCTAACAGCTTCTGTTGTTTCAGCTTATGAAATTGGATTGAGATACCCAGCATATGACACTTTAATTTGTTTAGCAAGTATTTTTGGAGTTACAACGGATTATTTATTATGTGTGAACAATATACATACAATCGACACATCAAGGCTTTCGGAAAGTAATTTGAAACTGGTATCAAATTTGATAGACGCATTATCGGAAAAAGACGATAAAGTTAAGAAATAAGCAAAATTTCACATTATTTATGGAAATGCTGATGTAAGCCTCTATTATTGCAAGTATAGCTTACATCAGCAGGTTAATATTTATCCAAAAGTTTACCATAAGAAACAGTATAAAATTGTATATTTCCTTACAAAATTTATTTTTTACTACAGTTCTTTTAATGCTTCGAGTAATAACTGAATACCCATTTTGAAGCCTTGCTCGAAATATTGTTTTTCTGTGATATTTTCCAGCATGGTATGGCTTTCTAAAAGTGCTGATAATATTTTGTACTGTTCCTCTGTTAAACAGTCTCGCAAATCTTGATATATGTCGTCGTAAAATTCCATTGCTGTTTCATATTCTCTGCTATTTAATGGTTTTTCTATCATGTTTTTTCCGTAATATATTTTCTCTATTATTGATTCCATAGGATTAATCTGCCTCCTGATTATTGAGAGCGTTATAACTAAACTGTAAAATCGTCTGGGGGAGTGTAACGCTCATTTTTCAACACTCTCGCCAGCCATTGTTTATGATTTCACTACTGGATAATACAGGGTGGCAACATAATTACATTCCCACCCCGTCCCTCTCTTGTGGATTTAAATTTTTATGCAATATATGGGCGTTTTATGTTTATTCATAATCATAAAATCTAACATCATCATATTTTAGAGCTTTATAAATTTGCTCATCTGATGATTCTGATGATTCGAGTAATAACTGAGCCGCCATTTTGAAGCCTTGCTTAAAATAAAATTGGTCATTCATAGCCTGCATTCTGCTATGGTGCTTTATTAGTTCTTCAAGGTTGTAA
Organism: Oscillospiraceae bacterium; assembly: GCA_009780985.1. Classification (GTDB taxonomy): domain Bacteria; phylum Bacillota; class Clostridia; order Oscillospirales; family WRJC01; genus WRJC01. The sequence goes on from WQYZ01000064.1 coordinate 4,010, forward strand.
ATTCCGTTCTCTGTCATAGATTTCTTCATTTTTTTTAACAATATGTAATACTCTCTGACTTCTGCGTCATAGTCGAGATTGTTCAGATTTGCTTTTTTACTAAGTTCTTCCCAGTTGACTGTTTGGTCGAATATTGATTTTATCATGTTAATCTACCTCTTGATTATTGAGAGCGTTATATGTAAGCTGTAAAATTGTCTGGAGAGTGTAACGCTCATTTTCAACACTCCTACCAGATTTGTAGTTAGTCGCGGATATGCCAAGTTCACCTCGTAAAGCCTCTGTATCAATAGGCGTTATATACTTACCTGCTAATCGCTTGGTTATGGCTTCCACTTTTCGGTGTTTCGCGTATTTATACACCATAGGGTGACTGATTTTGAATCCGTTTGCTGTGACCCATTCATATACTCTGAACGGAGACTCACCGCCGTCAAGTAATTCGTTGACTTTGTCTATATGCTTCCATTCACATAATTCCTGAAGTTTCTTGGAATTTATCATTTCCAAATGCCCCCTTTTAAATTTAATTTTAATTTATTTTATAATATCCCCCTGTCGTCTGTATTGTTTCTTTAGATATGTATATGTGGTATTTTTAGCCAGACGGCTCAACGGCTCATATGCTATTACTGGCGGTTCGTCAGAGGCGATAAAATCCGCTATGTCCTGATATTCCTGTTCCGTGTAATCTGGGTCATCTTCTGTTGCCGTAACATTGTAAAATATTCCATAGCCTTGAATCTGTCTAACACGGTTCAGCGCATAGTACAGTGTTCTGAAATTGTCGTACTCCATAAATTCGTTGTCTTCCGAAAGATTTTTAACCATATATCCAAACAGCTTATCATAATCGTTTGCCTCGAATTTATCTATTATACAGCTGTATCGGTCTTGTTCAGCGGTTTCAGCAAATATACTCTTATATGTAAGCCGCTGTCTGTTTATGAGTAAAAACCATACCCGCTGGAGCATAGATTCAAACTCTGAAAACAGCCGCTCTCCATTATCTGAAAACATATTATTTATATTCTTATTTTCTATTACAGCGGTATTATCAAATACGGTTGATACATGATAATGCGGCTGATATTTATCGCTATTATATTTGATTTCCAATGAACGAATACAGCCCTGATAGCCATACTGCCCGAAATTTATGCCTTGTATTATCTTGTTGCCGTTCAGGTATGTTACAAGCGTTTTGAAACACTCAGCCATATGCTGTATTGTTTCTTTCAGCTTTTTTCCACTACAGGCAGGCACGGTCAACACGGCATGGTACATAAGGTTTCTGTAAATTTCCATATACGGCAGGTATCGGTTTTCCATAACATGCTGTTTTACACGCTTACAGTTACAGCAGAATTTATCCTTACATAAGTATGTATGTAACAGCAGTTTTATATGGCTGGCTTCATGTGTTTCAGTCGTCCAAAACTTATTGCAGTTCTCCATGCGGTTGATTTTGTTAAACAGCTTCTCCCGTTCATATCTGGGAGCTTTAGCCACAGCCATTTCCACTCCCATTCGTATTAAGTAGTCCATAATTTCACGGTTTTTCACTGCGTTCCTATATACATTAGCCATATGCCTTTGTTTTACTTCTTTAACTTGGTTCATAATGTTTTCCCCTTATTACGCTGTTTCCATTGTTTCATTTATTCCGCATTTACGGAATTAGTACGCTTATTTCTAATTAAGAATATATCTTGTATATAGGGGCGTCACATAATCAAAAATTTTATATGCCGTGCAATACCCCTATTTTTTACCCCTAACACGCCGATACACAACGGAAATAGAGATACATGATGTGACAATTATCAAAAAAACCCTGACTAAATGATATTTGACAGTACATAACGGAAACAATATAATAATTAGCAAAAAATTCAATTATTTTATAAAAAAATTAAAAATTTTAATAAATGCGTGATATAATATTTGCCATAAAGATTATTTTATAATTTGATAGGAGAGGTAATTTTATGAATTATGTTCAAAGCAATCTTGATTTTTTGAAGTCGTCAGACCCCGAAGTTGCAGGTCTTGTCGAAAAAGAGGTAAAACGTCAGAAACGCAATATCGAGCTTATCGCTTCGGAAAATTTTGTATCCCCCGCAGTCATGGCGGCAGCCGCAAGCGTTCTCACAAACAAGTACGCAGAGGGTTATCCCGGCAAAAGATATTACGAAGGGTGCAAATGTGTCGATGAAGTTGAAACTCTGGCTATAGAAAGAGCGAATAAACTCTTTGGGTCGAAATTTGCCAATGTTCAGCCTCACAGCGGCGCGCAGGCTAACACCGCCGTATATTTCGCGCTGTTGCAACCGGGCGATACAGTGTTGGGCATGAGCCTTGCCAACGGTGGGCATCTGACGCACGGAAGCCCGGTCAATATATCCGGCATGTACTACAATTTTGTGTCATACGGGCTTACGGACGACACGCAGACGATAGATTACGACAAAGTCGAGGAGCTGGCTTTACAGCACAAACCGAAAATAATACTCGCGGGAGCGTCGGCATATCCGAGAGCGATTGATTTTGAGAGATTCTCGCAGATTGCAAAAAAAGTCGGAGCGTATTTTATGGTCGATATGGCGCATATCGCCGGACTTGTCGCGGCGGGACTGCACCAGAATCCCGTTTTATACGCAGACGTTGTCACCACCACGACGCATAAAACTTTAAGAGGTCCAAGAGGCGGTATGATTTTGACAAACGATGAAGAACTCGCGAAAAAGATGAACAAAGCTGTGTTCCCGGGAATACAGGGCGGTCCGCTTATGCACATAATCACGGCAAAAGCTGTCTGTTTAGGTGAAGCGTTGAAACCTGATTTTAAGGCATATCAAAATCAGGTAGTAAAAAATGCGAAAGTTTTGGCTGAAAGTCTTATAAACGAGGGCTTTAAAGTAATCTCCGGCGGTACGGACAATCACTTAATGCTCGTTGATTTGCGCGATTTTAACATCACCGGTAAAGATATGGCAAAACGTCTTGATGAAGTTTATATAACTGTAAATTTCAATATGATACCGAATGACCCTCAAAAACCGCTTGTAACAAGCGGCATAAGAGTGGGAACTCCCGCGGCGACGACAAGGGGATTTGTCGAAGAAGATATGCCTGTTATCGCGAAGCTGTTCAAACTTGCGGCGTCGGAGTTTGACAGTAAAGCGGATTATATCAGAGGCGAAGTAACAAAATTGTGCAAAAAATATCCGTTGTATGAGTGATATGAATATATAAAGAGACGTAAAAAGTCTGAACCAGAGCCCTCTTTCGCAAAGAGGGTGGCACGCGAGAACTCGTGCGGGTTCTGTAAAATACGTTTGACCGCGTGACGGGTGTTTTTGTCTCCCCGCACAACATCAGATTCCACAAAACACCCGCCCGTTGCGACGGGCACCCTCTTTACTAAAGAGGGCAAGGAGTTATTCTTCAACTCGTGATTTGCACATATTAAGGAAGAATATGAACAACAATAATATAAGATCGAAAACTCTCGCAGATTTGATGCGCCCGATGTCTCTTGACGAGATTGTCGGACAAAATCATCTCTTCGGCGACGGCGGTCCGATTAAGAACATGGCGAAAAATAAATTCGTCAGAAACATGATATTCTTCGGACCTCCCGGCGTCGGCAAAACTACCGCCGCAGAAATAATCGCGAAAACATGCGGCAGAAATTTTTATAAGCTGAACGGAACAACGGCGTCGCTGTCCGATATAAAAGAAATCGCCGAGAAAACAAAGACGATCGAAGGGGAGCACGGTGCGGGAATTGTTCTGTATCTCGACGAAATACAGTATTTCAACAAAAAACAGCAGCAGTCGCTTCTTGAATATATCGAGGACGGGCGCATTGTCTTAATCGCCTCGACCACTGAAAACCCGTATTTTTACATCTACGGCGCAATAATTTCGCGCTGTAATATATTCGAGTTTAAGCCGCTTTCAGTAGCGGATATAGAAAAAGCCCTCGACAGAGGGATAGTAAAAATGCGCGGATTTGAGGGATTCAACAATATTTCTATAGATTCGGAGGCAAAACGTAAAATCGCCGAATTTGCTGGCGGCGACGTGCGAAAAGCCTTGAACACTCTTGAACTTGCGTTTTTGTCCTGCGCAAAAGATACCATAACAGTCGGCGATATAGCGAAACTCATCCCGAAGTCCGCGATGTATTACGACAGGGACGGCGACGAACATTTTGATTTGCTGTCGGCTCTGCACAAATCACTGCGCGGCAGCGACGAAAACGCCGCATTATATTATCTCGCTAAACTAATCGAAGGCGGTGATATTCTCTCGCCGATACGCCGATTATTGTGCGCCGCGTCGGAAGACATAGGTCTCGCGTACCCCAACGCCGCAGTTATAGTAAAATCGCTGTGCGATTCGGCTGTGCAGGTTGGTATGCCGGAAGCGCGGTTAATGCTTGCGCAAGCCGCTATATTTTTATGCACGTGTCCGAAGTCAAACTCTGTTCTTGCCATCGACGAAGCGTTGGACGATGTGCGAAACAACGCCGCAAAGTCTGCGGATATTCCCATACATCTGAAAAACCTCAAAAACTTGAAAGACGAAACTTATATAAAAAGCATAGGCGGCGCATCGGACTACAAATATCCGCACAATTTCAAGAACGATTACGTGAAGCAGCAGTATCTGCCCGACACGCTGAAAGACAGGGTGTATTATAAATTCAGCGGCAACAAAACAGAACAGGCTGCGTTGGAGTACAGAAACAAAATTGTGCGGGAAAGTGGGGAGAATAAAAAATGAAAAATACATATGAAGATGCAGAATCTTTTGCTTCTGTATTAAAAAGAATAAAGCTAAAAAATAATTTAATTAAATTTGATAATTTTACGCTTGATTTTACATACGGAGTTAATTACAAAATAGAGTATAATGAAGCTGGAATTGATTTATTAAATAATCAACATCAATATACTTTCAAAATACCACAAGGCGATCTTCAACTTTCATTGCAATTATATGAAAATGTTAGATATCATTATCGTTTATTTGCATTTACAAGAATAGGAAGCATACAAGGTATGGTATTTTCTGTAAATCTTACTACGCAAAAAGAAAGTAATGATATTATTTTCCTTACACAAAAAATTAAATTTACAGAACAACATCCCGGTGATAATGAAATGGCTAAAATAACAAGAAAACAAAAACAAATTTTATTGTGTGATATATATCGAAAAATGGGGTTAGAAGTTACAGAAAACAACGATTTAATTTTAGGAATATTTAATCCAATTGATGAAAAATTTGTCAATACTTCAGCAGAAGATTTTTTATATAATTTCATAACGGTATCTATATTAAAAGGTCATTTTCAAGGCAATAAAGGTTATAGTTTAGATATGCTTCCCAGTTATCAAAATATCAACTTGCAAAAATATGAAGAAAATAATAATATAGAAAATGTTAAATTGTCAGATAAAATATCGAAACAAAAAAAGAGCCGAAATATTCCGTTATCGTTGCGTTATCAAGTATTAAAAAGAGACAATTCAAAATGTGTTGTGTGTGGCAGAAGTGTTAAAGATGGCGTTATACTGCATGTTGACCATATAATTCCGTTTTCATTAGGCGGTTTAACAACTTTAGATAATTTACAGACACTTTGCGCAGAATGTAATATTGGTAAAAGCAATCGTATTCTTGATTAAAAAGGTCTGATGATAAATATGAATACAAAAGAACAATCCAGAACAAACACAATAATATCCCGCCTCAAAGAAAAATATCCGCTTGCGGACTGCACTCTCGAATACGAGACCGAGCCGTATAAACTGCTGATTATGGCGCGTCTTTCGGCGCAATGCACGGACGCGAGGGTTAATATCGTCGCAAAAGATTTGTTCGAGGAGTTCAAATCAATCGAGAACTTCGCAAACTGCGATTTGGAAAAACTGGAAAAAGCGATATTCTCATGCGGATTATATAAAACAAAAGCTCGCAATATAAAAGATATGTGCGCAATGCTCGTCAATGAGTATAATTCGCAGGTTCCCGAAAATATGAGCGATTTGCTGAAACTCCCGGGAATCGGTCGCAAAATCGCAAATCTAATCAGGGGCGACGTATTCGGTAAACCCGCGATTGTCACGGACACGCACTGTATCAGAATATCAAACCGTCTTGATTTAGCCGACAGCGTTAATCCGCAGGTTGTTGAAAAGCAACTTGTGGAGATTATACCGCCGGAAGAATCAAACGATTTCTGTCACAGATTGGTTTTCTTCGGCAGAGATATATGCAAGTCGCAGAATCCCAAATGCGGCGAGTGCTTCTTGAGAGACATATGTAAATTTGAAAACGTTAATAATCGTGAAAAATAATTAAAAAACATTAACAAAATCACTTGACAAACATTAATAATCGTGATATAATACAAATATGATGTACATCAAAAAATTATATTTATTAATTTAGGAGAGTGATTATTAATGTTTGCAGAAGAACGTCATGCAGAAATTTTAAAAACTATCAATGAAGAAGGACGAATATCAATCGGCGATATTCAAAGACGATTCAGCGTCGGATTGGATTCCGCGCGCAGGGATTTGCGCATACTCGAAGAAAAAGGACTTCTGAAAAGAACGCATGGCGGTGCTATTCCGTTGAATAGAATCGACTCGTATCGTTATATGGATGTGAAAGGTTTTGCGGATAAAGAAAATCCTGAAATCTACCCGAGTTATGCCGCGGTAGCAAAAAAAGCGGCTGAATTTATAAAAGAAAATGATATTGTATATTTGACAGGCGCGTCTTTAGGTTTTATTATGTTGGCTTACCTGCCGGAAACATTTCCATATACATTGGTTGTAAATTCTGTCGCTTTAGCCGATGAACTAAAATTTTGGGATAACGTGACAGTGTACATCACAGGCGGGAAAATGCGTATGAGCAGTAAAGCCTCAATGAATGATGCGCTTGCGGCAGATTTCGTGAAAAATATGCACTTCGATTTAAATCTTATGACTGGTACAGGATATGAAACGGATTTCGGATTTTCAACTGATTCAACCGAAACTGCCGCATTTATGCGAACTGTTATCCAAAATTCGAGAAAGAATGTCGTTATGGTACCGAATCAAAAACTCGGATCTAAAGGGTTTATAAAAGTATGCGACGCGGACAAATTCGACGTGTTAATCACAGACTGGGATGCGGTAGAGGACGAGCTTGCAAAAATTGAGGAACTCGGCGTAGAATTTATCGTAGCAGAGCAAGAAAGTAAAATTTAATAAAATTATTATAGGTATCATTCACGGGTTAAGTAAAAATGCAAAAAATTTCTGCTAAAGCCCTCTTTTTGTAAAGAGGGTGGCACGCGAGATGTTAGTGAAGAACGATAGGAGTGCTTAGACTGCGTGACGGGTGTTTTGATAAAATTCCACAAAACACCCGTCGTCGCATCCAATGTAATTTTATAAATTTTCAGATTGTTCGGCGACGCCACCCTCTTTACAAAAGAGGGCTTTGGTGCAATATTATTTTTGCTTTTTCAACTCGTGAAGATATTAAACAGAAAGAGGGTTAAGCATATGGCATTTCCGATTCATATAGTTTGCGCGGCAGGCATAGTTGAAAATGGTAAGGGCGAAATATTATTGGTGAAAAACCGTTACCGTTATTGCTGGGAAATCCCTGGGGGACAGGTCGAAGAAGGCGAAAATCTTATCGAAGCGGTTGTCCGCGAAGTGAAAGAAGAAAGCGGCGCAAATGTTATAGTTGAGAAACTCGTAGGTATTGTGTCCAATACCGGAAAATATGAGGATAACAATTTCGGGGCAATCCCTACAAAAGTGATATTTGATTTTATATGCAAATATATTGACGGCGATTTATGCGAATCAGATGAAACGTCCGACCCAACGTGGGTGCGTAAAGACGAAATATTGAATTATATTCAGCCTCAGAGCATGCGAGAAAGAATAAACGCTTATATTAATTTTAACGGTAATATCCAATATTTAGATTGGATTACAAGACCTGAGTATAATTTAAAATTAAAACGTAATATCTGACGATCCCTACAATAGATTCCTAATGTCATCATAAAAATTAAAGGAGAACATATTGCCATATGCAAGAGACGAAAGTCCTGCTGCTGAAATACGGCGAAATTGCGCTGAAAGGCTTAAACCGGAATAAATTCGAGAAACTTTTAGAACAGAATGTTGAAAATGCAGTGAAAAAATATAAATACAACAGCAATAATAAAAACGCATATATTAACATAGAACGCGAACAGTCAATTATGACTGTCTGGTGCGATGATCCGAATTTTGATATAGATAATATAATCCCAGCGTTGTCAAAAGTTTTCGGAATTGTGACGATAAATTCGGCGTTGAAAGTAGAAAAAAATATAGATAAAATAAAAGAGACTGCGTTGAAATATATCGCGCCGGTTCTCGACGGCAAAAAAAGTTTCGGGGTTCTGGCAAAACGCTCGGACAAATCTTTTCCGTTAAAAAGCCCAGAAATAGCGGCGCAAATCGGCGATGTCTTGTTTAGTGAAAACGGCAATATAACCGTCGATTTGAAAAATCCCGAGGTCTGGGTTGCTGTTGAGATGCGCAACAACGGAGCTTTTATCCATGCGTCAAACGTAAAGTATCACGGCGCGGGCGGTATGCCGGTAGGCTCAAACGGGACGGGATTATTACTTTTGTCCGGCGGCATTGATTCGCCTGTCGCGGGATATATGATGGCAAGGCGCGGCATGAAAATTTCGGCTCTGCATTTCACGTCGGAGCCGTACACATCTGAGAGGGCGCGTGAAAAAGTCGTGCGGCTTTCCAAAATACTTTCCGAATACTGCGGGGATATAAAATTTTACTCGGTCAGTTTGACTGAAATACAGGAGAACATCAGAAAATACTGCGACGGGGATTATACGACTGTCTTACTGCGGCGGTTTATGATAAGAATCGCCGAAAGTATCGCGAAGTCAAACAATATTGACTGCATAATCACGGGGGAATCGCTCGGGCAGGTCGCATCGCAGACAATAGAGGCGGTAAAAGTCATATACGACGGAATAAACACGCCGGTTTTCCGTCCATGTATAGGACTCGACAAATCGCAGATAATAGAAACAGCCGAGAAAATCGGCACTTACGAGACGTCTATAGAACCGTATGAAGACTGTTGCACTGTCTTCACTCCCCGTCATCCCGTGACTAAACCGAAACTGTGGAAAGTTCTGGAAGAAGAAAGCAGGCTCGATAAATCTGGTTTGACTAAGAGAGCGTCAGACGGGATTTATGTTATATAAAAATTTAAAATTGTGCCGCACTTTTAAAAAACTTTTCAAAACGCTTATTTTTTATGATTAACGGACGATATTATTGATATAATAAATATGCAAAGTAAAATTTTAAGGAATGTTTAAATGGAGAAAAGTATATGAAAAAAAGCAAACGATTTAAAAAATTCATATCGGTGATACTGTCGCTGGTTTTATGCGCCGTGTTGTTACCGGTACGACTGCCAGTTATGGCTATGCCGGCGACCGTAACAGCATCGTACTACGACCCCATAACTGGAACGGACACAACACGAGACGACGTGATTGAAGTTTACCCCGGCGACTACGACCTCGACAACAGCACACTAACGCTTGACACAGCCGGGGCAGATACATGGTATTTGTTGAGCGGGACGATAAATTTTACGAACATGCTTACCATAGACACCTCTGATGGCGACGTCAATCTGATACTTGAAAACGGCTGCAATGTGACGGTAACTGGTGCGATATTCAACGCGATTTATGTGACAGGACCCAACAACCTTAACATCTATGCCCAGTCAGGCGGAACGCCCGGGAAACTTAGTATAACCGGCGATGCTACTCTCAACGGAATAAAGACAGATAATGGTAGTAATGTTACAATCAACGGCGGCACGATAGATATTACTGCCGGCGGTCCAGGAATAACAGCAAATAATGACGTTATAATCAACGGCGGCGTGATAAATATTTCTGCCCAAGGCGCCGGAATAACAGCAAATAATGACATTACAGTCAGCAGCGGCGCGGTAACGATTTCAGCCGGTTATATTGGAATATATGCAGGAAATAGCAATAATTTAGTATTAGGCGGCGGAATGGGAAATTCAACTGCCTATGGCAACGTTACAATCAGCGGCGGCGTGATAGATATTACTTCTGACAACGATGCCGCAATACATGCGCGTAATGACGTTACAATCAGCAGCGGCAATGTCACCTTAACCGGCAACGTGGGCATACAGGGCAATACAATCGACATTAGCGGCGGTAATACTATCATAACCAGCGGTACAAACAGCGCGGGCATTGGCTGCAATTCAATTAATATCAGCGGCGGCACAGTATCTATTAATTCCGATTCAATCGGAATAGGTGTTATAAATGACATAACAATATCCGACGGCACAGTAGATATTACTACTACCGACGGGGAAGGAATATATTCATTTAATAACGTTACAATCAGCGGCGGCAATATCACTGTAAACGGAGCAGGTGTTATGGCGGGTATTGTTGGCGGCTCATCAGTCGCAATCAGCGGCGGCAAAATCGTCGAAAATGGCACAGGCGCAGGTATAATTGGCAACTCAGTCAGTATCGGCGGCGGAAAAATATATATTACAACTGCCAGCGATTTCGGAATATTTGCAAATACTTCTATCATAATTAACAGCGGCACGCTGGATATTACTTCTGCCGACAAGGACGGAATATTCGCAGATAATGTTACAATCAGCGGGGGCAGCGGCACAGTGAAAACATTAGATACAAGCGGTGATTGCTGGTCTGTAACAAGCTCAAATGGCTTAACAGTCGGCGCGGGAGTATCTGTTAAAGGCTCGGATGGAACCGCGTATAATATACCGGTAAAATCAGACAGCTACAACGGTTACTTTACATTTGTAAACGTGAACGACCCAAGCATGACGCTTCAAAATATACAGTTCAGCATCCCGTCCGCAAACAACGGTAACGGCTATCCGTATTATTCAGACAGCGATTACAGCGGCAGTTTAGTCTCCGGTCCGAGCGGCACAAGCGCCAACAATACAAGTACAAACACAGGCGATAATAAAGTTACAACAGACACAAATCCCACTGTAACGGTTAATATTAACGGTCAGGATTATACGGCTGTATTAATGCCGGACGGCACAGTAGAACTGACGATTTCGGCAGATGATGTATCAAAAGACAAGGACAATACAGGCAATCTTGATATAACTGCGCCAGGGCAGAATAAGATAATCGTCACGATACCCGCGGACGCGGTGGTTTCGATAGACGGCAGTCTCGTCATCAATACAGATTTCGGCGCCCTGACTATATCTAACGAAACTCTGAAAGCGTTGCAGGCAGTATTCGGCGAATTTCCGATACGGCTGTCAATCGTAAAAGGCAGTTTCAAAGTCGCGCTGATAGACTCCAAAGGCAATGATATAAAATACGACGACCCGCAAAATCCGCTTACAATCACGTTGCCGTATACATTGACAGACGGTCAGAAAGCGGAATGCGTAGTAGCAGTTCGGAAAGGAACGGCGGCGAATGTCGTTATTCCATATGGAGTGTATAATACGGAAACGAAAAGTATCACTTTCGACGCTACCCGAACAGGCGAGTATGACGCGATATATAATGAGAGAGAGTTTAACGATATATCGGGGAATTGGGCGGAGAAATATATAGATTTCATAACTGCGAGAGGGCTGGCGGACGCGATGGACGCGAACGGCGATTTCGAGCCGGGTATGCCGGTGAGCAGGGCGATGTTCGCCAATATGTTCGCCAACCTGGAGAGGGCGGATTTGAGTAAGTATACGACGTCAAATTTCGACGACGTCAAATCGGGGCAGTGGTACTTTGGAGCGGTTGAATGGGCGGCTGACAACGGCATCATGGATGGGACAGGCGACGGCAAATTCGAGCCGAACAAACTTGTAACCCGCGAAGAAATGTCGGTTATGTTGGACAGGTACGTCAAGTACAAAGGCTGGGCTGTGAAAGCCTCAAACGAAAAAACTGCATTTGCAGACGACGGAAGCATATCAGACTGGGCCGCAGAAGCGGTGTCAGATATGCAGCAGGCAGGCATCATAACAGGCAAACCCGGCAATATATACGACCCGCAGGGAATAACGACAAGAGCCGAGTATGCAACGATATTTGCACGGCTTATTCAGGCATACGGAAAGTGACATTCCTGCTGTCATTCTGTTGTAGGGAACGGATTAATCCGTTCCCTACAGGTTTGATGTAAAAAATTTATATATTTGCCATAAAAACAGATAAAAATATATTGCAATTTCGGATAAAATGTTATATAATAGATTTATTATGGAAAAATAATATAACAGAATAAATTTTTAACGGAGGAATAATAGTAAATGGCTAATACAAAAGACATAAGAAACGTCTGCATTTTAGGTCACGGCGACAGCGGTAAAACGTCGCTTGCGGAGGCGATGCTGTTTTTTACCAAAAACTCGGACAGACACGGAAAAGTCTCGGAAGGAAATACTGTGAGCGACTACGATCCCGAAGAAATAAGACGCTTGTTTTCTATACAGACTTCGCTTCTCTCGTTCGAATATAAAAAAGTGAAAATCAATCTGCTTGACACTCCCGGATTTTTTGATTTTGCCGGCGAAGTAAAACAGGCGGTAAGAGTGGCGGATTGCTCGCTTATAGTTATAAACGCGAAGTCCGGCGTAGACGTCGGCACAGAATTTGCGTTTGACTATTCAAACGAAGTCAATATCCCCAAAGCGTTGTTTATAAACAAATTAGACGAAGAAAACGCAAACTTTGAAGATATATTTACAGAAGCAAGAGAAAAATTCGGCGTCGCAGTCTGCCCGATTTTCGTTCCTTTTATCGAAAATCACAAGACTGCGGGATATGTCGATTTACTGAAGTCAAAATATTTCACGCCGGATAAAGGCGGAGTTATGAAAGAGGGGGAAGTCCCCGCCGCTTTCCAGTCTAAAGTCGAAGAGTATAAACAGATGCTGTTTGAATCTTTAGCTGAAACAAGCGAAGAACTTATGGAAAAATATTTCGGCGGTGAAAGCTTTACGGACGCCGAAACAGAAACCGCCCTCAACGCCGGAATAAAAGGCGGCAACATAATCCCGATATTCTCAGGTTCGGCGACTACCCTTACGGGAATTGAATATCTTACGGACAGTATCGCGAAATACTTCCCGAACCCGCTTGATAAAGTAAGTGAAAAAGTTTATGACGACGAAGAAAAAGTTGTCAGCGTCAAAATAGAAGAAACGGGAAATACCTCTATATTCGTGTTTAAGACAGTCGCCGATCCGTTTGTCGGCAAAATGTCGTATTTTAAAGTCATGAACGGAACGCTTAAACGCGATATGCTGCTTAAAAATCTCAAAACCGGTCAAAGCGAAAAATTCGCGCATCTGTATGTTTTAAGAGGCAAAAAGCAGACGGAAGTCGATGAGCTTGTGTGCGGCGATATAGGGGTTACGGCAAAGCTCTCGGCGACCAATACAAACGATACTCTTACGACATCGGGGAATTCGGAATATGTGAAAATCAGTTATCCCGAACCGTTCCTGACTTACGCGATTATTCCGAAAGCAAAAGGCGACGAAGATAAAATATCCACAAATATAGCAAGGCTTCTTGAAGAAGATCTGACTGTCAGGTATGAAAACAACGCGGAGACGCATCAGATTCTTTTGTCGGGGTTGGGCGAAATGCACATCGACGTTATAACCTCAAAGCTCAAAAACCGTTACGGCGTCTCAGTTGAGTTCTCTATACCGAGGATGGCGTACAGGGAGACAATCAAGAAAAAGATTGACGTCGAAGGGAAACACAAGAAACAGTCCGGCGGTCACGGACAATACGGGCATGTCAAAATTACGTTCGAGCCGTGCGACGAAAATCCGGGGCTCACGTTTACAGAGAGCATATTCGGCGGTTCTGTGCCGAAGTCGTATCACCCCGCAGTCGAAAAAGGCTTGTTAGAGTGCATGAGCAAGGGCGTTCTCGCAGGATTCCCTGTCGTCAATTTAAAGGCGAACCTATACGACGGTTCATATCACGATGTTGATTCAAACGAGCTGTCGTTTAAACTCGCGGCAAGGCTTGCGTTTTTACAGCTTACAGGCGCAGCTCCGATTATTCTCGAACCTGTGGGCGAATTGAAAGTCATAATCCCCGAAAGCATTGTCGGCGACGCTATGGGCGATTTGAATAAACGCAGAGGCAGGGTTATGGGTCTCAATCCCCACGAATCAAAGAAAGGCTACACAGTCATAGACGCGGAAGTCCCTATGAGTGAAATGCAAACATATGCGATACAGTTAAGGGCGATGACCCAGGGCAGAGGAAACTACGAGTTCAGATTCGTAAGATACGAGGAACTGCCCGCAACCCTCTCGCCGAAAGTCATAGAAGAAGCTAAGAAGAACGCGGCGGCTGAAGAAGAATAAAGAAACAATAAAAAAACAAAAAAGAGCAGGAGTTACCATAAAATAATAGAAACTCCTGCTCTTTTTTGTTTTTGCTTTTTCTATGCGCGTTTTACAGGTATTATCTCTTTCTCGTACCGCTCTGGGTCGAATATGCCATATACGAACCGCTCGGGCGAATCGTCGGGGACATACCCTGTGCCGTCGTAATCAAAACTGTTTACAGCCGCCTGGAGCTTTTCGTATACGCTCTCCGTTTCCTGTTCATAATCAAATTTGCCGTGCTCAAATACAATACACTCTGTCGCCGGCACGTCTATCATAAGCATTTGCTCCGGTATCTCGCCGCAATAATCGGCTGGCAGGCGCACTCCGTACGCTCTCGCGCGTTTGCCGCCGCCCTCGTATATCCACGCCATGATCTGCCCGCTGTAATTTCCTATTACGCCGTCCGCACCGTCCAATTTGCCGTTTACCCTGTCAAGCAACCCGCATATCGTGTCGCAGTCCGCACCTGCTATTTTGTCCTGATACTCCCAGAAGTCCCAGTACCCCTCCGTCTCATAATTTTTGATATGCATAAACTTGAATGCAGGTACCGACACAAAATAGATTTTCACTTCTTCTGTTGATTTAATCATTTCAATTCCTCCTATACCTAAATAATGACGGTCTAATACGTTGATTTTTGTATGAAGCACCACAGGTTTCGGTTTCGCCCTGTATGTGCTCGGCGGTATGCCGTAGGCTGCCTTGAACGACCGGCAGAACGCCTCGTGTGACGAAAACCCGTAATCAACTGCGATGTCTATGATATTTTTGTCAGTTTCACGCAAGTCGATCAGCGCGAACGCAAGACGCCGTTTCCTCAGATAGTCGCGCAGACTTACCCCAGATATCTCCTTGAATTTGTGTGACATGTGAAATTCGGAGTATCCGTTTGCTCTCGCGATTTCTGTTAGCGTAAGACCGTCGTCGTCGCGATTGATTATACACTGGTCAATATCATCAACTATTTTTTGCATCTGTCTGCGCCATTCATACATTATCATCACCCCCGTCTTGATTATATTATATCTTTTTTGTCAGGAGTGCGCTTGATTTCAGTTGCGCTCTTTAAAATATATTAAAACAGAATAGATCTGATAAAATTATAAATCGGAATCTATTTCGTAAACCAAAATAATGCGATACTGACGGCAATCGGCAGATTGAGGGAGTCGATATTACTGCTGTGCTTGATGACCACGCTTTTGCCTACATTTTTATATACGTCATAATTAAGCCCCGACGCTTCGTTTCCGAATATCAGCGAATATACTCCTACTCCGTCCGCAGACTGTAGTTCAGCCAAATTGTATTCGGCGTTCAGCATAAAAGTATATGTTTCGCGTTCGCCATACACTTTCAGATAATCCCGTATATCTGCGAAACACTCTACATTCACATGAAAAAATGCGCCCATTGAAGCGCGTATAGTTTTGGGATTGTAAGCGTCTGCGCCGTTGCCGATAATTGCAATGTCTTGTATACCGAAACCCGCGCATGAACGCATTATTGTCCCAAGATTGCCCATGTCGGACGGATTGTCCAATACGACGTGGGATTTATTTTTATCCACAGTCTGACTGCGCTTTTTAAATGCGCCGATAGCATAACAGTTTTCTTTAGGCGATAATATATTTATGATTTTCTGATTTTCTTCGCACGGTATTTTATATTTTCCGCACAATTTTTTTATTTTATCATCCTTATCATCATAAGACGGGCTGAATATGACTTGAAAGCAGTCCTCGGGTCTGTTTTTAAGCAACTCGATTGTAGGAGAAGCTCCGAGCGCGTAAGAGTAGTCAAATTCTTCGCCTTTTTTGTAGGTTTTCAATTTATGTTCCATGTTAATGTTAATCTACTTTCGCACGATTTATATTTTTATACCTGATTATATCACGGACGAGCGGTTTTGTAAACAGCTTTTGAGATTGTATTTGACAAAAAATCACTTTACAAATGTCATATTTGGGAGTATAATGTAAATACGGAAACGGGTGGAATTGTTATGGAAAGAATCAAAAAATACATAATGAATAATAAACTCAGAGTATTAATACTATCAATAATACTGGTCTTTTTTGTTGGCGTTTTGATATTTGTCAAAAATGATTATTTTCTCTATACCAAAACAATCGTGAAAGCTATAAACGTATCCGAAACGGAAATAAACAGCACTAATGATAATGAAACAGAACCGCATTATATGCAGATGGTGGAAGCAAAAATAATGAACGGCAAATATAAAGGTCAAATTATTGAGTTTACAAACGAGCGGAGTTATTCGGGACTGTTTGATTATAATATCGGCAAAGGCGACGATGTCTTTGTCGAGCAGCGCGGCGATTTATCTTTAGCTGCTGTAGACGGCTTCAAAAGGGATTTTTGGGCGGCGTTGGAAATATTAATATTCTGTTACGTTCTGATTCTTGTTGCCTCCAAAAGGAGCAGTTTAATATTACTTTCTACTTTTATAAATATTATTGTTTTTATATCAATTGTTTTTTTGAACATGAAATCATCTGTTAATCTTTTAGCGTTATTTAGTATAGGGACATTTATTTTTACTGTAATTACTCTGTGCATAATAGGCGGTTTTAATAAAAAAACATTCTGCGCGATTATATCCGCATTAATCAGCGTCATATTTATGATGACAATAGCGGTTGTATGCTTCAGCATATTCAGGTACGATATTCACTACGAAACAATCGAGTTTTCGGAATACATTACGGAGTTTCAAAATGTTTTCTACAGCGGCGTTCTTATCAGCGGTTTGGGAGCGATAATGGATATAACAATTATTATCTCTTCCGCCGTCAGCGAGCTGATAAACAAAAATCCCGAAATATCCTCTGAAGAACTGCGAAAATCCGCC
>WQYZ01000065.1 GCA_009780985.1 Oscillospiraceae bacterium
AACCGCGTTTTTCTGAGTATTTAAGGATATTGTTCGGTTTCCTGAATTGTCCGGATCGGACATAGTAAAAGCGACTTTTGGGGTTCCGTCGCTCTGTTTGCCGAATGAGCTTATTAATTGACTGTTTATATCTGAAATAATTGCGTCTGCGTCTGTAATGTCGCTTGCAACCGTTATTTGTTTTGTTACGCCGTTTACCGTAACATTCATGCTTTTCCCCGCCAATAACTTTATTGTTTCGTCGTTTATCTGTTTATCGGCTGTCTCGATTTTCTGCGCGGTCGCAAGCTGCGATATACTGTTTACAGTCAAAGATGAAGCCGGAGAGCCGCTTACCGCCGATGCGGTGAAATAATTTGCCGCCGCAGCCGGCACCGACGTAGTCATAGACGTAAAATTACTCGGCTTTAAAATACTGTTCGGACTTAAAATATCCAAATATGTGCTTTGAAATGTGTTCAACGTCGATACTACCGAGCTGTATGCTTCTTTCTGCCAGTCTATCAGAGCTCTCTGCTGATTTGCCTTATCTAATTTTGCCTGCTGGCTTGCAAGCATCTGCTTAACCAAACTGTCAACATCAAGACCCGATACCAATCCGGTGATACGCTGAGTACTCGAACTTAGAGCTGAACTCGAACTTGTACTTGTTAAGCTGCTGATATTACTCATAATTAACTATCCTCCCTTTTTAACTTCCTGAAATAAAAACTTAAATAAATAATGTGTTTATAAAAAATCATTTCGTACAATATATATCGGTGTTAAAAAAAAAATGTTTATATTTACAGCTAAAAATTTATGCTTTTTTTAATAATTGCAAAATATTGTCATAAAAAAATTTATGATCCGAAAACAAATTCAAATCATAAATTGCAAAAATCCGTTTTTAAATTAAATACAAGCACTATTCGGCGTGCGGTTTAAATGTCTTTTACTCCTTTTGCTATAGCTTTTATTCTGTATATCCCGGTATCGGCAAATATTTCAACTGTTCTGCCGTAATTTTCCCCGACATCCTGCGCGACGATTCTTATGTGCATTTTTTGAAGAGTTTCTCTCGCCATCGCGATATTTCTTTCTCCTATATTAAGCATAGAACTCGCGCCGCTTAGAGAAAACATCTGCGCTCCGCCCGCAATCTTCGCTATAAGACTGTATACTGCAGAGCCCGCTTTCTCCATTCTCGTCACAAGTTCAGGGACAGCAGTGTCCACATATTTCATGACATTTATATTTGCGTCGCGCACATCTCTGCTTGAAGGCATCAATACGTGAGCAAGCCCCGCAATCTTGCGAACATCATCGTAAAGAGCAATTCCCACGCACGACCCGAGGGCATACGTTATTATAGAATTTCCGCCTTTTACTACTGTCATATCTGAAATACCAATAACCACACTTCCCATAATCACATTTCCAATCCTAAAATTTGAAAAATCTTCTTTAAATATCCGACTTCCGGAATCAATAACAGGTAACTTGTAACCTGATTGTTTCCGTTTATAAACCCATCCTGAATAAATAGGGCTTTATCCCCGTACTTTTCTATTTCCACAGCCGGCACATTCAAAAGTGCGCCGACCATATCTATTGCAATGCTTGGGGGTGAAAGAGCTATTTTCATATTTGTCATCTGAGCTATGGCTCCGATATACGCTCCGACCATTATATTGCCCACTTCTTTTATAGCGGAGATATCCATTTCCCCAAGATCTTCAAATTTGTCAAAGTTTTTCCCCATAAGAACATTTAAGACAAGGTGCGCGAATTGCTTTTCGGTTATAAACATCATCATTCCCTCAAAATCTTCATGCAGGGTAAAGAGTATGCCCACAACCTGTTTTTCAGGTCCGCCGAGAGTTTCCGCGAGTTCTTCGATGTCTAATATTTTAACCGTCGGAACATTCATATCCACTCTGGTATTTAGCATCATCGAAAGCGACGAAGCCGCGTTTCCTGAGCCGATATTGCCTATTTCCCGCAAAACATCGATATGAATTGCGTCTAAATTTGAAATATACTGTTTGTCGTCTGCCATTTTATCATCTCACTTTACATAATATTTTAATAATCCGGTATTTTTCACATTTTCATAATGAACTTATCAGAAAAATCAGAAATTTTCAATTTCTCGATTTTCAAAAAGTTTATTCTATGTGTTTATACAGTTTACTATATATTATATCATTTCAATCAGTATCAGTCAAGCATATATAAAAAAATTTTTGTTTATATAATTGTGTTATAAATTTATTATATCGCCGAGAACACTCGCGAATTTATTCGTGAGATGAATCGGCGAAACCTATGTTATTAGATATTTGCAAAAATTCGCGATAAATGCTTGATAAAATCACATACATATGATATAATATATGTAGAAGTGATAAAAGTGTCAGAAGTCACAAAAGGTCGTGGATATGTATATACAGTCCAGTATCACATTGTCTGGTGTGTCAAATACAGACACAAGATATTAATAGACAAAATTGAAAAGAAATTACAAGAAATAGTGTATCAGATAGCCAAAGATAACGGGTTCACAATAATAGAATATAAATCAGCGTCAGACCATGTGCATTTGCTTGTTGACTGTAAACCGCAGCACTATATACCGGATATGCTCAAAGCGTTAAAAGGCACGTCGGCGAGGCATCTGATGAAAGAATTCGAAGAAGAGTTAAGACCCAAACTGTGGAGCGGTCATCTATGGAGTCCGTCGTATTTTGTTGCAACATCGTCGAGTTTCGCGCACAGCAGAAACTCGACCTGCGAACGCACGGAAGAGCAGATTAAAAAATATATACAAAACCAACAGCAGAAAGACGGGTGATATTTTGGAAAAGGCATATAAATTTAGAATATACCCGAACGCCGAGCAAACTATACTTATACAAAAGACATTCGGGTGCTGTCGGTTTGTGTTCAATCAATATCACGCTAAGAAACAAGAATTATACAATTCCGACAAAACAAAATTAAGCTATAAAGAGTGTAGTAACGATATGACCACGCTGAAAAAAGAAACGGAGTGGTTGAACGAGGTAGACACTTCGGCGTTACAGTCAGCTCTTAAAAATTTGATGCCGCGTACAAAAACTTTTTCGATAGAATACGAAAAAGTGAAAAAGAAAAGGGTTTTCCAAAGTTCAAAAGTAAGAAAAATCCGTATAAATCATACACTTCGAAATATACCAACGGCAATATAGCATTGTCAGACCAACAAATAAAATTGCCGAAACTCGGTTTAGTCGAGTGCATAGTGTCAAAACAAATCGAGGGGCGGATAATATCTGCAACAGTATCACAGAACCCAAGCGGAAAATATTTTGTGTCTGTTTGTTGTTATGTCGAACACCCGCAACTTGAATCTACCGGCTCGAACATAGGGTTAGACTTAGGGATTAAAGATTTCGCCATAGACAGTAACGACGAAAAGTACGAGAACCACAAATTCTACCGCAAGGAAGAAAAGAAACTTGCTAAACTTCAAAGGCAGCTATCCCGAAAACCAAAGGGTAGTAACAACGGAAACAAGGCAAGAACCAAAGTTGCACGGCTTCACGAAAAAATCACAAATCAGCGTAACGACACGTTGCACAAACTCTCTACGAAACTAATAAAATCCAACGATTTCATAGCCATAGAAACGCTCAAAGTCAAGAACATGGTAAAGAACCATAAAAGAGCAAAAAGTATCAGCGATGTAAGTTGGAGCGAGTTTGTACGTCAGCTTAAGTACAAAGCAGAGTGGTATGGCAAAACTGTGGTTCAAATCGGCACATTTTACCCAAGCAGTCAGTTGTGTAACGTATGCGGTTACAAAAATGCTGAAGTAAAAGACCTGAAAATCAGAGAGTGGGATTGCCCCGAATGCGGCACTCACCATGACAGGGACGTAAATGCCGCAAAAAACATACTCAACGAAGGTTTAAGGCTGTACGCCATTCAAACGGTGTAATTATAAACATAAACAATACGGCGGGGAGCGTCGAAATGGTCACTGGTTCAAACCGGTGACGAACGCTTAGGGAGTTCATGTAAGACTGGCGATTGAGCCAGCGGTGGACGTTGAACTAAGAATCATGCGATTTTTAATCGTGTGAGTCTTCAAGATATAACATAAAGAATTTCAATATCTGTATTATAGTCGCACTACAACATCGGTAAACTGCTAAAAAATTTTTCAGTTATTTTATAAAATCACTTGACAAATCTAAAAACATATGTTATAATTTAAGTAATTTATTAATTACTTATTTATTAAAGGAGCATAGAATAGTGGATACCCAAGTGAAGCAAATTGCAGAATTGCTGAAAGTGCTGGCAAATGAGAGTCGTCTGTTAATTTTCTGCGGTCTGATGGAACACCCTATGACGGTAAGCGAAATTGCGAAATGTGTACCTGATATATCGCTGCCGGCGTTGTCACAGCATTTGAACCTGCTCAAAGCGCACGGAATACTTGATTGTGTTAAATCTGGGCTGAATGTCACTTATTCCATTGCAGACCGTCGGGTAGATGAAGTCATTAATACATTGAAAAAATATTACTGCAACTAATAATAAGACCGATTGGCTGTAACTATAGTCAGCGGATAAAAAGGAGGAAAATATTATGTCAGTTATTACCATTACAAAAAACAATTTCGAATCGGAGGTTATGCGTTCCGATAAACCTGTACTTATCGATTTCTGGGCGGAATGGTGCGGTCCATGCCGGATGGTTGCCCCTGTTGTCGAACAGATTGCCGGTGAAGTCCCCGCTCTCAAAGTGGGGAAACTCAACGTCGACGAGCAGTCTGAAATCGCCGGGAGGTATGGTATCAGGAGTATTCCGACGCTTATGATTTTCAAGAACGGCAAACCCGTCAAACAGATTGTAGGCGCTCAACCCAAAATATCCATTATGAATGCAATAAACAGCGTATTGAGTTAGGAGGGATTTTATGGGAAACGTAATTATTGTCGGGACAGGACCGGCGGGTATTTCGGCGGCTTTATATACCGTCCGGGCAGGAATTAACACAACAGTGATCGGCAATGGCGCGGGAGCTTTGGGAAAAGCGGAAAAGATCGAAAATTACTATGGCTTCTCCGCACCGGTCACAGGTAGGCAATTAATCGAAGACGGAATAGCTCAGGCAAAACGTCTCGGAGCGAAAATCTTAACCGATGAAGTCGTGGGAATCGGATATGTCAATAAGCTGATTGTCAAAACTATAAACTACGAGTATCCTGCGGACTGTGTGATTCTGGCAACGGGGTCGTCGCGGCAATTCCCAAAAATCAAAGGATTCTCAGAATATGAAGGTCGGGGTATCAGTTATTGCGCAGTTTGTGACTCATACTTTTACAAAGGCAAGGACGTTGCAGTTCTTGGCTGCTGCGAGTACGCGCTGGCAGAGGCAATGGAGCTTATTCATGTTGTCAGGTCTGTGACGCTCATAACGAACGGCGCGGCGCCTATTTCCAAAATACCGCCGGAAATTAAAGTCATCACGACCGAAATCCAGCAAATCGCCGGAAATGAATTTGTTGAAAAGGTTATTTTTAAGGATGACTCAGAAATAATGGTTTCAGGCGTCTTTGTCGCGATTGGCATAGCCGGAAGCGGCGATCTGGCAAAGAAGATGGGCGCCGAGGTAAACGGAAACACCATTGTCGTGGATAACCATATGGCAACCAGCATACCAGGTCTCTATGCGGCTGGGGATTGTACCGGCGGAATGCAGCAAATTGCAAAGGCAGTTTACGAAGGCGCGGCGGCAGGAACCGAAGCGGTAAAATATATACGAAATAATTAGAATCAAAAGGGTGAACATAATGAAAAAGGTAATAATTGACGCCGGTATATGCGGTTTTACAACGACAGTGGAAGCGGTTTCCGAAGACGGCATGGAAGCTACAATCCATATTCAGTCTGACTGCGATGCTATAATGAAAATGGCAATTGAATTGAGGAACGAAGTGGACGCATATGAAATTTGTTTAGGGAAAGTTTCCACAGGTCCGGTGTATGAAACAGCGCGGAACAGCTGCCATCACGCAGCATGCCCTGTTCCTGCGGGCATAATCAAGTGCATAGAAGCCGAATGTAAACTGGCTCTGCCAAAAGACGCGCACATCCGTTTCATTGACGATCAATTAATAAATAATTAAACTTTCAAAGGAGTGCGAAAATGGAAAAAATTACAATGTTTTTAATGGAGGGCTGCCGGTACTGCCATCAGGCATTACGGTTCATTGATGATTTATATGAAACAGATGAACGTTACCGGAATATCCCGCTTGAAAAAATCGACGAAAACAAATACCCGGAAATCGCAGATAAATACGGCTATTATTTTGTCCCTACGTTTTACGTCGGCGAAAAAAAAGAGCACGAAGGCGCGGTAAACTTAGAAACAGTCAGGCGTGTTTTCGAGAAAGCATTAAATTCTTGATTAAAGGATAATGATATATGGAAAAAGTGATTAAAATGTTAAAGAAAAACTGGTATTATTTGGCTGGCGGCATTGGCGGAGGAGTAATCGGTTTTCTTTATTGGTATAATGTGGGGTGTGCCGCGGGAACATGCCCTATAACCTCATCCCCTATTATGAGTACAATTTGGGGCGCGCTTATCGGCGGATTGTTGTTAAGCATATTTTTTTCAGGTAATAAGCGTCCCACAGCAGAACTAAAGGATCTCGTGACTAACGGAGCATTATTGCTGGACGTCCGCACAAAAAGCGAATATGCCGGCGGAAAAGCGGAAAAATCAACAAATATTCCTTTGGACGCTCTCGAGAATTCTTTGAACAAATTTGACAGAAATCAAAACATCGTGGTGGTTTGCGCGAGCGGTGCGAGGAGCGCCAAAGCTGTCCAATTGATGAAAAGGAACGGTTTCACAAATTGTTACAACGGCGGAAGCTGGTCGAATTTTAATGTCAAAAATGGAGGATCATTATAATCATAATTGTAGCAAAAAATATATGGGCTGTCGAAATTATTCAATCTATATAACAAATCGGCGTAAAATCGTATGACGGGACTTTCCCATCGTACGATTTTATTTATTGTTTTGTGTGACTTGCATTATTGTGCGTCAGATTTTTATTACAAAAGTCTTTTTTATACTTTAGTCTTACAACCTTTTCACATACTCGTCTATCGCAACAGCGGCTTTTTTCCCTGCGCCCATCGCCAAAATTACAGTTGCAGCTCCGCTCACAGCGTCTCCTCCGGCGAATACGCCTTTCTTTGTAGTGCTTACCCCGTCGTCCAAAACTTTTATAGTGCCCCATTTCAGCGTTTCAATATCCGGCGTCGTGTTTTTGATTATAGGGTTGGGACTTGTGCCGATTGCCACAATCACCGTATCAACTTCGAGATTAAACAAGGAATCAGGCTTTTCTATAGGTCTGCGGCGTCCTTTTTCGTCAGGTTCGCCGAGAACCATTTCAGTAAGCTCCATCGACGTTATGTTACCTTTGTCGTCCCCGATTATTCTTGTCGGATTTGTGAGGGTTTTAAAGATTATCCCCTCTTCTTTCGCATGGTGGACTTCTTCTATTCTTGCGGGCATTTCGACTTCGCTGCGCCTGTACACTATATAGACGTTTTCCGCGCCCATTCTTTTTGCGCACCGCGCCGCGTCCATTGCGACGTTGCCGCCGCCGATTACCGCGACATTTTTGCTCACAACCACAGGAGTGTCGTAATCATCTTCATACGCTTTCATCAGATTTATTCTCGTCAGATATTCGTTAGCCGATAAAACGTTGCCGAGATTTTCGCCCTCGATTCCAAGGAAATTCGGCAGTCCCGCGCCGCTTCCTACAAACACGGCTTTATACCCGTACTCGTCGCTTAGAAGTTCGTCGATAGTCAGTATTCTGCCTATTGCCATATTAGTTTCGATATTCACTCCGAGAGATTTAACTGTCTGGATTTCTCTTGCGACGATAGCTTTCGGAAGTCTGAACTCCGGTATGCCGTAAGTCAGAACGCCCCCTGCTACGTGCAACGCTTCAAATATATCGACTGAATAGCCGAGTTTCGCCAAATCCCCGGCGCATGTCAGTCCTGCAGGACCCGAACCGACTATCGCGATTTTTATGTTGTTTTTCTGCGCGCCGACAGGAACATTCACGCTGACGGTATCGGGATTATTTTTCATGTGACAATCTGCGGCAAAACGTTCAAGCCTGCCGATTCCAACGCTTTCGCCGTCTTTCGCTTTTGCCCTGATACACAATTCCTCGCACTGCGTTTCCTGCGGACATACTCTGCCGCATATTGCGGGAAGCGTGTTCGTATCGACTATTATATTATACGCTTCTTCAAATTCGCCCGCCGCGATTTTGCCTATAAATTCCGGGATTTTTACGGCGACGGGACACCCCGCGACGCACGGTTTATTTTTACAGTTGAGGCACCGCTCTGCTTCGTTTACCGCTTCTTGGTCGGTGTAACCGAGCGACACCTCCGAAAAATTTTTATTTCTGATATTCGGGTCCTGTTCCGAAATTTTTGTTTTTATCTTTTGATTGTTTGCCATAAAATTCTATATCCTCTCAAAACTAAATTTTATTTATACTTTTTATACTATTCTCCTAAACCAATATTACACTTGTGATTTGCATCGTATATCCTGAGCCGCTTCATAAGATTGTCATAATCCACAAGATGACCGTCAAAGTCCGGACCGTCGATACATGCAAACTTTGTCTCTCCGCCGACTACAACCCTGCACCCTCCGCACATTCCCGTTCCGTCAACCATAATCGGATTGAGGCTGACTATCGTTCTTATGCCAAACTCTTTTGTCAAAAGCGACGTAAATTTCATCATAATAGGCGGACCGATTGCGATAACCAAATCATACTTCACACCGTTCTCTATCTGCTGACGCAGTACATCAGTGACAAGACCTTTTCTGCCGTTTGAGCCGTCGTCTGTCGCGATGAACAAATTGTCGCTGCAATTCTTCATCTCGTTTTCGAGTATAATCAAATCTTTATTCCTGAATCCCGCGATAATATCGACTGAAACTCCCTGACTGTGCAGATATTTCGCCTGCGGGTAAGCTATGGCGATTCCCAAACCGCCGCCTACTACCGCGACTTTTTTACAGTCGCCGTAATGCGTAGGTTTGCCGAGCGGACCGAGGACGTCTGTCAGCGACTGCCCCTGCTCTATTTCCGCAAGTTTTTGCGTGGATCTGCCCACCGCCTGAAAAATCACTGAAACAGTCCCCGCTTCCCTGTCGTAATCCGCGACAGTTAATGGTATTCTTTCGCCTTTTTCGTAAGCGCGTATTAACATAAACTGTCCCGGCATAACTTTTTTTGCGATAAGCGGCGCGCTTATTTTATAATAATACGTGTTTTCATTCAATTTTTCTCTGTTCAAAACCTCGAACATAAAATTTTTTCCTCCGTAAATTTATTTTTTAACAAACATATCTAAAATAAGTATAACAAAAATTTATGAAAAGTCAATATATATTTTATAAATTTGAAAACATAATATTTATAAAAAAAGCCTCTTAACAGAGGCTTTTCAACTTGCATTTCAATTTTTTCATTTGTTATTTTCAGGGAGAGTAGTATCGTGCGCACTTGAACTTACAGAAGACATTATGTAATTATTGTCTTTATCTTTGTAAGCAAACACATAATATGTAGTGCTTGGATTTAAGTTTTGGAAAGTGAAAGTACCAGTAGAGGATCCATAATACCAATCTTGAATAAAGTGCCAATCGTTAGAAGTAGATTTACCAAACGCATAAGTTCCAGTACCACTACTTCCAGAAGCTTGTGCAGTTACCGAAGTATCAGTTACGCTTATAATGGAAACTTTAACTTCACTTTGAACCCCTTCATTAGTCAAATTGATCGTGCTCGTGAATAACGGTGACAAAAGCAATTTGTCAAAAAACGCATTATCGTTGCTATAATTATAATAATTTTCCCATTGCCTTGAACCTAACTGAAGTTTGAGCCCGTAATGAAGTTTGGTTTCACACAAAAAAATAGGAATCATCGGTTTTTTATTGTCTTTTGCATATGTTATTTCATCTCTTACATATTCGGATTCAACCGCATTAGGAGACATAAATGCTAATACTAATGATGTTCGCTCTAAATGGGTTTCAATAATTTCATTCCAATAAGTTCCACCATAAAGCCCCTCGTCGTACCAAATCCTGTAGCCTTTATCGTGCAACTGCTGAATCAAACTATACACTTTTTCGTCGTCTTTATGTGAATAACTGACAAATATGTAATCCTCTGTCCCCTCGTAAGGTTTAAACGTCGGTTTCACGGCAATATCCTCCCCTTTTGCTGTTTCTTTTATCTTCGGATTTTTTACAAGTATATCCATAAAAAATTATAGACAAAAATTTATGAAAAGTCAATATATATTTTAAAAAATCACATGACAGAATTGATTAATTATGATATAATTAATCTAAAATAATAAATTTAGGAAAGGTAGTAAATTATTATGCAGAAAATTTGTTTCAACAAAAACTGGCAGTTTGCAAACGGCAATGTACCGTTTGTCTATTTCTCTGGTGCGGCAGTTAAAGGCACCGAAAAAATTGTTGATCTTCCGCACGACTTTATGATTGAGCAGAAACGCGACCCCAAGTCCCTCACAAGACGCGACGGCGGATATTTCCCCGGAGGAGTGGGATATTACACGAAAAAATTCTTCGCGCCCGCAGACTGGGAAAATAAAAACGTTTACGTCGAATTTGAAGGCGTATACATGAACGCCGAAATCAGACTGAACGGTAACGTCATAAAACGGCAGAATTACGGTTATACAACGTTCTCTGTAAATTTAGACAAATATATGAAATATGATTCCGAAAATGAGCTTTTGGTGGTTGCGGATAATTCTGCGATACCAAACAGCCGCTGGTACAGCGGGTCGGGAATATACAGATATGTCTGGATGTATATAGGGGAAAAAACGCATATAAAACAGCAGGGAGTCTATGCAAAGACAAGATTTGTAAAAGACAACCACGCAAATATACAAATTGAAACATCTGTTGAAAATTATAACGGCGAAGAAAATTTAATAATAGACCATAATATAAAAAATAATCAAAACGGCGAAATAAAGAGAGTTCAGCAGGCATGTAAAAACGCTGTAAACAAAATGGATATACAAATTGATAATCCTGTTGTATGGGACATAGACAGTCCGAACTTATATACTATCACAACTAAACTTTATAAAGGCGGTATTGGCACCGGTAACGATAAAATACTTGACACAGCCGAAACAACTTTCGGGATACGTACTTTTTCAATCGATTCTAAGAACGGCTTGATTCTGAACGGCAAGCCTCTCAAATTAAAAGGCGGCTGCATACACCATGACAACGGCATACTCGGCTCCGCATCCTATGTCAGAAGCGAAGAAAGAAAAATCGAAATTTTGAAAGCGAGCGGATTCAATGCAGTCAGAACAGCGCATAATCCTCCCGCTCCTGCATTCTTAGATGCGTGCGATCGACTTGGCATGATTGTCATGGACGAAGCGTTCGATTGCTGGAAATGCGCGAAAACCCAGTTTGACTATCACAGGGATTTTGAGAGCGACTGGGCGCATGATTTGACAAGTATGATTTTGAGGGACAGAAATCACCCGTCGATATTGTTCTGGAGCATAGGAAACGAGATTGTCGAACAGACCGGTCACAGCGGCGCGCCCGAGACATCGGAAATGCTTGCTGACCATATAAGAAAATACGACGACAGACCTGTCGGAATGGCGATTATGGGTTTTGATTTGACAAATCCCGAATTTGTAAAAGGTATAAATAAAGTCGTCGCTCCGCTTGATTTTGTCGGATATAACTATCAGCACGCTCATTACGAAACCGACATGACAAAATATCCCGACAGAGTTATAATAGGCACCGAAACCGTACCGAAAGATATATATCAGTCGTGGGAACTTACATTAAAATGCCCGAATGTTGTCGGCGATTTTGTGTGGACTGCAATAGATTATTTAGGCGAAGCCGGAATAGGACAGGCGTATTATACGGAAGAACGCCCCGAAATAGAATGGCATTTGACGGATTACCCGTGGAATCAGGCGTACTGCGGAGATATTGACGTATGCGGCTTTAAAAGACCACAGTCGTATTACAGGGATATACTCTGGGGGGTCTCGGACAAGCCGAAAATGTTTGTACGACGTCCGACAAAATATTCCCATGAATCCGAGAAGTTGTCATATTGGGGCTGGAGCGACGATGTAGAAGGCTGGGACTTCAACGTTGAAGAAGGGAAAACTGTTGTAGTGGACGTGTACTCTCCTGCCATTTCTGTAGAATTATTCTTAAACGGCGAATCAGTCGGCAAAAACGACTTGAAAGAACTCAAGGCAAGTTTCATAATCCCATATAAAAAGGGTGAACTCAAAGCTGTGGATTCAAACAATAATACAGTCATTTTGTCAACTTCACAAGCTCCTGCAAAAATCAAACTTACCCCCGACAGAGCAAACATCTGCACAGACGGCGATTTGTCATACGTAACTGTGGAAATCATGGACTGCGACGGTAAAACCGTTACGAACGCGACAAATAAAGTTTCGTTCTCAGTCGAGGGCGCGGGGAAACTTCTCGCCGTCGGTTCGGCGAATCCAAAAACGGAAGATATGTACAGCGGAAATATGCACGGCGCGTACGACGGCAAACTCATAGCGGTTGTTAAATCGACAAGCGTGGGCAAAATCGTCTTGAACGCCGTGTCTGAGGGATTGACAAAAGCAGAGGTGGTGTTGACGGCGGAGTAAAATATTTTTTTAGCATATCGCAAAAAGTGCTTGACAAATTGATATTATTTATGTATAAGATATATATGTTATTTACATTCGGTTTGTTTTTTTATTCTATTTGCTTATCGCCTTTTTTAATGCCGCAATCGTTAAAGAGGAAGGAACTTCCTCGTAATGACTGACTTGCATGAAATAATGTCCCCGCCCCTGAGTTTTGGAACGCAAAACTGTCGAATAGCCAAAAAGTTCAGATAAAGGAACCAAAGCGTTAACGGTATAATATTCAGGATCAGTTATGACGTTTTCTATCTTTCCCCGTTTTGATACAATATCCTTAGTCACCTCTCCTACACATGCTTCCTGAACCGTTATAATCATTTTCATAAAAGGTTCCAAAAGTACCGGCTCCGCTTTAAGACAAGCTTCTTTGAATGCAATAGACGCCGCTATTTTAAATGCCATTTGAGAAGAGTCCACTTCATGAAATTTTCCGTCAAGCAATGTAATTCTGATATCCGTTACCGGAAAGCCGCCGAGAACTCCTTTTTTCATCTCTTCCCGAATACTTGCGTCAATCGCAGGAACATACTCTTTTGGAATAGCTCCGCCGACAATTTTATTGACAAATTCATATCCGCTCCCACGTTTGAGAGGTTCTATTTCAATCCAGCAATTTCCATACTGACCTTTGCCGCCGGACTGTTTTATATATTTCCCCTGCGCTTTTGCGGTTTTACGGACGGTTTCTTTGTAGGCGACCATAGGTTCGCCTACTTTTACGTCTATATTAAATTCCCTTATAATTCGGTCCACTATGGTTTCCAAATGCAATTCTCCCATTCCCGAAATTATTGTCTGCCCTGTATCGGAATCCGAATGAATTTTAAAAGTCGGATCTTCTTCTGAAAACTTCTTTAATACATTTGAAAGTTTATTTTGATTCTGATTATCATTTTTTGCGGAAGATGATTTAGGCTCTATTGCCATATGAATAACCGGCTCGGGGGCTTCAATAGTTTCAAGAACCACAGGCTCTCTTTCATCGCTTAACGTATCCCCAGTCGATATATTTCTGAATCCGACAATCGCCGCAATATCGCCCGAATAAATCTCGTCAATATCTTCCCTGTGATTTGCGTGCATTTGAAGTATTCTTCCGATTTTCTCTTTTTTTCCCTTGCTGGAATTATAAATATATGAACCGTTTTTAATTTTTCCCGAGTAGACCCTTATATAAGACAACTTTCCTGCAAAAGGATCAGACATAATTTTAAAAATAAACGCAGTGTATAGTCCATTGTCATCAGGATGTATTTCAACTTCAGTTTTACTGTTCAATGATATACCCTTAACAACCGGTATATCCGACGGCGAAGGAAGATAATAGACAATAGCGTCCATAAGCATCTGCACGCCCTTGTTCCTGTAAGACGAACCGCATAAAACGGGAACCATATTCAGGTTGTTGACGGCATTTCGTATACCATTGCGTATTTCATCTTCCGTTAATTCTTCTGTCTCAACATATTTTGTTAATAGATAATCATTACACTCCGCCGTTTTCGCTATCATATTTTCGCGGAATTTTTGTGATATTTCTAACATGTCATCGGGAATATAATCTTCAATTATTGCTTCTCCCCAATCGCCTGAATAATAGTATGCTTTCATTGTTATCAGGTCAATAATTCCTTTAAAACTATCCTCTTTGCCAATGGGTAACTGAATCGGTACCGCATTAGACTTCAGACGCTCGCGCATCATGCCGATACACTTAAAAAAATCAGCGCCTGATATATCCATTTTATTCACATAGGCAATACGGGGTATAGAGTAATGCTCCGCTTGTTTCCACACAGTCTCCGTCTGGGATTCCACCCCGCCTTTTGCGCATAAAACAGCCACCATACCGTCAAGAACGCGAAGCGACCGTTCCACCTCGATTGTAAAATCCACATGCCCGGGCGTATCGATAATATTAATTTTTGTATCTTTCCAAATAGTTGTAGTCATTGCCGATGTGATCGTAATCCCGCGCTCCAGCTCCTGTGCCATCCAGTCCATTGCGGCAGAACCTTCATTTACATCCCCCATTTTATACAGCTTTCCCGTATAAAACAAAATCCTCTCGGTTGTTGTCGTCTTACCTGCGTCAATATGGGCTGCAATTCCAATATTTCTGGTTTTTTCCAATGAATATTTTCTGGGCATATCAATATCCTCCTATCCGTTTACAATCATGCCTTGTTCTATATGAATTTCGTTGTCTGCCAACAATCGGGCATTATCCCGGTGCGCAATAATCAAAACAGTTTTACCCTGTTTCGCAATCTCCCGCATATAATCGTATATATATGATTCGTTTTTCATATCGACGGCATTGGTCGCCTCGTCAAAAATCACTGCGTGAGCGTTCTTTAATATAGCGCGCGCAATGGCAATCCGTTGTTTTTCACCGCCGGAAAAATTGCTGCCGTGTTCCTGAACCATTGTCTGATACCCGTCGGGCTTTTGCATAATAAAATCGTGCGACTTGGCGAGTTTTGCCGCCTCCATGACTTCCTCCAACGTTGCCGTTTCATTGTTGCACCGTATATTGGCTTCCACCGTATCGTGGAAAAGATAGGTAGACTGCTCCACATATGCGTAGAAATTCCGTATGTTTATATTCCCTATCTGGTTGTAATCTGTTTCTCCTATGCTGATATTTCCTGTTTGAACCGGGTATAGTGCCAGCAACATTTTTATTAATGTAGACTTTCCGCCGCCGGACGCGCCGTAAATCACAGTAATTTTGCCTTTTGGAATCGTCAGGTTTATCATATTCAATGTGTTATTTTCAGCCGTCTGATACTGGAATGACAAATCACGAACTAAAATGTCGTCATTTTGCTGATTAATATTACTTTCGTTATTTTCTTCTATTTCCTGATTCATGAGTTCGGCAACGCGGTTGCAATTCACAATTTGCGCTCTTGTGCCGGTCAAAAAACCTTGCAGATTTCCAATCATATAGGTTACGCCGTCCTGCAGGGACAAAAATGCCATTACTGAGCCCAAATCAATCATATTGTTAAAATACATGATAATCCCCAAACCAAAAACCGATAATATATTGAACGCTTCAAATATATCGCCGACAGCGTTTAATACGACGTTTATTTTATTGATTTCCATATTTTTATTTGCCGCTTCATCATTGCTTTTACTGTACCGCTCTCTGATTAACCTGCTGATTGAAGCCATTTTTATAAAACTTATTGATTTGATTATATCGAAAAGAGTTTGATTTTGAACGCTTTTTATTTTTTGGAGAATATCGTTGTTTTCCGTGATTTTCCTCGATAATCTTTCCATAATCAGAAATTCGGACACACAAAGAACCATAACATAAATCGATAACTGCCAGTTTAACGTCAACATAACTGCGATTGAACCGCCGCCGTAAAATACGCCGAGTAAAAGCCGGCTAAAAGACCCGCCGTATATGCCGGAAATGGCATCCAAATCTTCGCGCAGACGCACCACCAAATCCCCGGTCTGATAAGTTTCGTAAAACGAATAACGGTACGATAAGAGTTTTCCTATTGTAAACTCCCGCAGATTTTTCGTAAATATCTGCATTGCTCTGGCTGCAAGATAATTGCCGAACGGATTGAGGATAATCACCATAAAAAGTATCCCTGCCGCCAATATATAAACATACTTCATGTAACTCATATCGTGATATTCAACGGCGTTCACTAAAAATTTCTGCATAAGACTGGTAAAAACCTGCATCAACGGAAACATCATGCCGCCTACAATAAGACCGATAAAATATATAAATTTAGGGAAAGTTACCCACCGAAGCGGTCGTAGTATAGTCTTAAAATAATTAATCATATGTTTGTTTCTACCTCATTAATTGTGTATTTGAACTGATTGTAAAATTCATTTTCTCTTTTTAAAAGCTCCTCCAACGTCCCGTTCTCAATTATTTTACCCTCGCGGATAAAATAAATCTCATCGCAGTTTTTAATTGTTTTTATATTATGCGAAATTATAACAGACGTAATATTATTTTGTCTTACTACTTCGTCAATCTTCTGTACGATTTGTTTTTCCGTTTCAGGATCCAACGAAGACGTCGGCTCGTCGAATATATAAATGGACGAATTTCGGAGGAAAGCCCGTGCGAGCGAAATTCTCTGACGCTGACCGCCGGACAGGTTGCTCCCGTCTTCGGACAAAACGGTATTCAGTCCGTCAGGCAGCGTGTCGATATAATCTTTTAATCCAGCCCATTTCACCGCTCTTAATATATCATCTTCGGAAGCGTTAAGATTATTGAATTGAATATTTTCGTATATTGTTCCGGGCATAATATACGTCTGCTGTGAAACATAGGATATATGGGAACGTAAATCGTCTAAATCCAAACCTTGAATATCCTGTCCGAACAATTCGATTATGCCCGAATCTGTCTCATATAAGCCGCTTAATAACTGCACGATTGTGGACTTCCCTGCACCGCTGTTGCCGACAATACCCACGCATTGACCTTTTTTTATTTTTAAGCCAAAATTTTCAAATACGGATATGCCGGGATTATAACCGAATTTAACGTTCGCAAAATTGACAGCTGTATCGCCGTTTGTAATTAAAGATTTACCATTCGCTTTTTCTTCTTCCAAATCCATTACAGTATCAAGTCGTTTCATGGATTGATAAGCATTTTTCATGGAAATCAAGGCACTGAATGAAAAGAGCACCGGCGCGGCTACCCTGCCGACTAAATTTGAATAGCCGAACAACAAAGAAATATTAATTTCGCCCGCCGTCACTAAATAAGCTCCGAAAATCATCGAAATCACACTGGGCACATACGTAACGGCTAATCCCAAGGCGCATGATATAGCGTCGTTAATATTATATTTTTTGTTTTCTTTCAGTATTTGGAAAAGAGTTTTTCTTATTTTTTTCATCTGTATCTTTTGCATATTGTATGTTTTTATAGTTTCGGCTCCATGTATAACATCATAGATATGTTCTGTATAATCGCTGTTTAATCCTTGTATCTTTCTGTAAAATTCGCTCGCTTTATTAGACATGATATTGAGCAGAACCGCTATTATGGGCAGCGGAATAAAGACAAACAGGCTCAACTTCCAGCTGTAACACAACAGATAAATAAATCCGCCGATTGCCATGATAGGGTCAAATATAAAAGTAGAAAGGACTCGTCTAATAAAATCCAATGCGTTAGGAATATCAGAATTGCATTTTGTGTTTAAGTCGCCGCTGTTTTCTTTGTTGATTTCTTTCATTTTCGTTCTCAGAATTTTATGGACGAATTTGTTTTTCAAATCTTTTTCCATGCTGATAAATACATTATTATAAATTTGTCCATAGACATATATGTATATCAATTTCAAAACAGTAATAGTAATAAACAGAAATAACACCCGCAACAACAAACCTACATTTCGCGCCAGTACCGCGTCAACGCTTTGCTGTATAAAATTTACCTGTATCAAGGTCAATCCCACAGAAAATAATGTTAATGCCAATATAAGCAGAAGTTTCCATTTATATGCTTTTATCAACGGCATAGACCATTTTATAGAATATCGAATCCAATGTTTATCCATATTGTTAGACCCCATTTATGAATTTTAATGTTTATGTATTTATTATAACATGGCAAAATATAAAATAAAATATAAAACTTATTTTAAAATCGTCTTTTACATAATGAATTGCGCGAAGTTCATTAAAAATACGCTATGTAACCTTAAATCGGTTGACATAGCGTATTTTTTATTTTTTACCATAAACTATTTTTTTAATGCTGTCCGGCGACAATGAATATTGCCTGCACAATTCGTCAATTGTGTAACCGCCGTTAAAAGCAGCGCGAATCTCGTTATTACGATCTGAGGTTACGACTTTGCTTTTTGTAGCATCTCCCCATTTTCTATAGTTGTTCTTTAATTTGGGAATATATAACAACTCGCCCTGCACGTACTTTTGAATTTCAAACAGTAGTTCTACAGGCAGTATATCAGCGTTTGTATGTCTCATCGTACTTTACTCCTTATTTCTTGGTTATAAATTTATAAGATTTGTTAATAAGGCGCAAAGTCGGTACTAATTTTATTTTGTATAGCAATCCGTAAAATTAACAACGTTAATTTATATCAGTTCTCCATGCAACCGAATTGCCGATATTCTTCCGACTTTGCATGGAGTATGTTTCCTTTGGGATTTTCCTGTATTTTATTTTGTACATGTCTCCCCTCCTGAAAATATATATTTTCAAATATCCACGCCAATGATAGACTTCAGCGCAGAAAATAATTCTAAGTTTATATCTATTATACACGGTGACTCAGAAAAATGCAAATCTTTTTTGTAAATTTTTA
Organism: Oscillospiraceae bacterium; assembly: GCA_009780985.1. Taxonomy (GTDB): domain Bacteria; phylum Bacillota; class Clostridia; order Oscillospirales; family WRJC01; genus WRJC01. The sequence goes on from WQYZ01000065.1 coordinate 19,212, forward strand.
TAAATTAATCATGCCACACGGATTCTATAAGCCCTTTCATATAACCTACGGCAAACAGGTTGCCGAGTATGCCGTAACCGGGGTTTATATTGTCTTCCCCCGCCATGACCGGCACATGATCGGGGCGCATACACCCGTCGAAGCCGATTTCACGGTATTTTTTCATGCACTCGTACATATCTGTCTGCCCGTCGTCGTGAAACGTCTCCGTAAAATCTACGGCTGTACCCCTGACATCGCGGAAGTGCGCGAAAAATATCTTCTTCTGATGTCCGAAATGTTCTATCATCGCGGGTATATCTTCGCCCATAGCAGAAAAAGAACCCTGACACATAGTTATTCCGTTATATTCGCTCGGAATGAGGTCTATCAGCCGCTGGAAAGCGTCGGCTTTTATCAGAATACGCGAAATACCGCGCAACGACGGTACCGGCGGGTCGTCGGGGTGAACGGCTAATCTTACTCCGGATTCTTCAGCGACAGGCACTACAGATTTCAGGAAATATTCGAGATTTTTCCATAACCTTTCTGGCGGGACAATTCCGGCGTCAGTCAAGGGCGCGTCTTTCATCAATGCGTCGCGGTAAGCCGTGACATGCGCGCCGCCCCTTGTCTCTGCGTTTAAATTAGTTCTGAACCAGCCGATTATCGGCATCCAGTTATAACACACCGTATGTATGCCCATCCTGCCTAAAGTTCTGAGAAATTCACAGAAAATTTCTATTTCTTCGTCTTTTCCGTCAAGCCCTAATTTTACTTTATCCAAAGGCGTAGGACCTTCTATCACAGATACTTTCAGCCCGCTATCTTCATATGACTGTACTTTCCGCAATAACGGTATGTAGTCCCACGGACGTTCGCCGGCTGGTATCGTCTGCCACGCATGCGAAGCATTTGCCGCGACGTTTGTTACGACGTGCGTTACGCCTATCTGTTTTGCCAATGCGATTTTTGCGGCGTGTTCGTCGTAAAAATATGCCATAGCCAAATTAATCATAACTAAATGCTCCTTTTAATTTTTATTTAACGGTCTTAACAGCATGCCGCCGTCGACAATTATTGACGAACCGTACATATACCGCGCGGCGTCGGAACACAGGAAAGCTACAACGTCGGATATATCTTCAGGGTCGCCTACCCTGCCAGCGGGGATTTTTTTCTGGAATTCCTTTACATAATTTTCTGTAAAGTGAGGATTCATATCGGTCAGAATGGCGCCTGGTACAACTGAGTTTACCCTGATGCCGTATTCAGCGAGTTCTGCCGCCGAACTTCTCATCAGCGATTCCAGCATTGATTTTGTAGCCGAATACATAGCTTGATTAGGCAGCGCGTTTACGGCGTTTATTGAGGTGACAACGACAATACAGCCGCCCCGTTTCTGTTCTTTCATACATTTCGCCGCACCCTGTATAAACGACACCGCGCCTTTTACGTTTGTAGCAAAAAGCCCGTCAAACTCGCCGAGAGTTGTCTCGGTAAAAGATTTGAAGATAGTATAAGCCGCATTATTTATAAGAATATCAACTCCGCCGAAAACATTCACATTTTTATTGAAAATTTCTGATATTTGTTCCGGGCTGCTTACATCTACTGCAAAACTTTCGGCTTTTTGACCTATGTTATTTATTTCTTTTTTTAATTCGTCGAGATTTGATGAATTACGGGAAACTAAGAGCAAATCCGCTCCCTGTTTGGCGAGTCTTAATGCGATTGCTCTGCCGATGCCGCGGCTTGCGCCTGTAACTATAGCAGTCTTGCCGTCAAGCCTGAAAATATCGTTCGTTTTATCAGATTTATCAGCTTTTGTTTTCAATTTATATCCTCCTAAAATCTGCCGTTCAGCATATCGATTTTGCGTTTCATGTAATACTCAAAATTTTCTAAAGAAACATCGGGAGATACAGTATGATCAATAGTAGGTATAAAACCGCCTTCTTCAATCAACGGACATAACTCCGTCAAATGACGGTCGATTTCTTTTCGACCCTGAGCTATGCGCATCTTGTCCACTCCGCCGGTCAGGCGTAATTGCTTGCCGTATTTCTTCCTGAAAACATTCGGGTCTGCTTCACTGACGTGCTCCAGCGGCCATAAACCATCCACCCCAGCGTCTA
>WQYZ01000066.1 GCA_009780985.1 Oscillospiraceae bacterium
CTTTTGTTGTTAAAGCAACCGATAAAATAAGCGACGTCATGAACGCGGTAAATAAAAGCGCAGCGGGAGTTACAATGACGTATTCTTCTCTGACTGGCAAATTTACCCTGACGGCAAATAATACCGGTGCGGGAAATAATATAGCATTGCAGGATTCAAACGGAGGATTCCTGTCCTCAATATTCGGGACGACCGGCAATAGCGATATAGGTAATGTCACGGATGGGCAAAATGCTGTTCTTACCGTAAACAATGTGGAAATAGTCAGAAGCAGCAATACGGTGAACGTAGACGGCGTAACGCTTAATCTTTTGCAGGCGACAGGTTCTGATTTTGCGCCCGCCGCAGTGACGTCCCAAGTCGATTCGCAGAAAATCGTAGATACTATAACGAATTTTGTAAATGCGTATAACAGTCTAATAGATAATCTCAATTCAGTTGTAAACACGCAGAGACCTAAAACATCGGATAAATCGTATTATATGCCGCTCACCGACGCGCAGAAAGCGGCGATGAAAGACACAGATATTACTAATTGGGAAACAGCCGGCAAAACCGGACTTTTAAACAATGATTTGACTATTATGAATATAATAGACAATCTTAAAAATTCTATGCTTTCATCTGTTGTCGGTCCGGACGGACAGAAAATATCTCTTGCGTCAATAGGAATCAAGAGCGCGTCATATTTTGAAGACCCGACAGGGAAACTGCAGATAGACACGGTTAAACTGACGCAGGCTATACAAGATAACCCGGACGGAGTTGCAGCGCTGTTTACCCAATCGTCTTCGATAGCAAAAGGCACTGCCGGCCAGCAGGCGGCAAGATTTAACTCTCAGGGAATAGGGCAAAGATTTTCGGATATATTCACCGGCGCTGTAAACGTGAGCGCAACAGCGAGTCTGTGCGGCTCTTTAATCAAAATAGCCGGAAGCGGCGGCACAAACTATTTAGCCGACTATAATTCTTCCCTCAGCACGCAGGCGTCGAATATCGACGCTAATATAGCGAAAATACAGCTGAAATATAACAACGACGAAGATAAATATTATCAAAAGTTTTCCGCCCTTGAAACCGCTCTGGCAAAATTGAATCAGCAGTCGTCTTCTTTGCTCAGCAGTTTGGGAGGCAGTTCAGGCAGTTAATAAATCTATATGTTATGAATAATAAAAAATAATTATAATGCGAGGATATAAATTTTATGGCAAGTGTAAACCCTATGCAGCAATATCAGGAGCAAGTGTTAAACACTGCTACTCCCGGTATGGTGACTGTAATGCTTTTTGACGAAGCGGCTAAAGATATAAATTTGGCAATAAGGGCTATAAACGAACAAAACGTACAGATTTCTCACGATTCTATAGTAAAAGCGCAGAATATTTATTTGGCTCTCAACGGATTTTTAAACGATAAATTCGAAATATCAAAATCTCTTTCAAAACTTTACGATTATTTGGCGAGAAGACTTATGGAAGCGAATATTAAAAAAAATATAACTATTCTCAAAGAAGTTCTTTCTTTTACATTGGAATTCAGGGATACATGGAAACAGGCTGAAAAAAATATACACATGAGGGCGAAATAAAAAATATGAGTTTACATCAGGATTTAAGTAATATTTTTGATTTATACAAAGAAAAAAACGGGATTTTAAAGGAGTGTCTCGATATTTCACTCGAAATAAAGAACGAAACCGAAAACGAAACCGACGAATTAGCTGACAAAATAACGGTTTTGACCGATATGAGAGAAAATTGTATTGAAAGAATGAAAAATACGGATTTGGCGATAAGTCACTACAGTTCAAAGCTGCCGGCTGAAGAGCAGGAAATAATAAAAGAAGCAAAAAGAACGTCTGAAGCCGGCATAACTGTATCAGGTTTATTTAATTCCGCAGAGAAGGCAATAATGTCTGAGCTGTGCGATTTATCAGCCTTATCCGAGACTGACTATATGCGCAGACTGTATAATATTCTTGAAGATAATAAGAGCGTGTTAAATAAAATAAAAGTAATTGATGAGAATAACACGGAAATAATAAAATATATAATGGATCAGACTAAAAATAAATTTGAATCTATAAGGGGAAACCGGAATTTAATGAATAAATTTGTCGGGGACAAAATCTCATATTTACCAGGAACTTTAATGAACGAGAAAAAATAATAAGCATAAGGGATTTTGGCTTTGACGGAAAATGATTGATAAAATCTCGAATGCTTTTTATTTGTTAATATATTTATTTATATGAATTTTATATAAAATTATTTTAAAAGCGTATAATAATAAAAAAATAATTTTATATAAAAATAAAAAATCAGGGAGGAAAATTTTTCATGGATGGATTAAGCGTGAACGACTATAAAAAAATTCAGGGATATATATATGACAAACTCGGTATTGATGTTGACGAAAAGAAAAAAGAAACTGTGACGACAAAAATTGTAAAACTTATGCGCCGGCACGGGATGAAGACGCCGGATGAATATATAAATTATGTAACCCGAACATCGGATTCGGAAATGATGCAGGAGTTTTTTAACGAGATAACTACAAATACCACAGAGTTTTTCAGGGAAGTCGCCCATTTCGATTATATAAGAAGCAGTATAAATAAAATTATAGACGAAATACCCAGAATAAAAAAAGACGGAGAAATAAGATTGTGGAGCGCCCCGTGCTCAAGCGGCGAAGAACCTGTCACGCTGGCTGTCGTTTTGAAAGAATGTCTGCCCCATTGGATAAATATAAAAATCCTGGCGACCGACATAAGCGAAAAAATTTTATATAAAGCCGTAAAGGGAGTATATACCGAAAATGAATGCAGAGGAATAAGCAATCAGTATCTTTTAAAATACTTTGATAAAAATAAAAACGGTTTTTACGAAGTAAACTCGGATATAAAAAAAGTTATAACATACAGGCTTTTCAATCTTATGGACGATTTTAACTTTGCAAAAGGATTCGATATTATTTTCTGCCGGAATTTAATGATATATCAAAACAACGAGGTTCAGGAGAAACTTGTAAATAAATTATATAATCAATTAGTTGCCAACGGATTGTTTTTTATCGGACATTCTGAAAGTATGCTGAATAAAAAACATAAATTTAAATATGTGCAGACAGCCGTATATAAAAAATAATAAAATAAAAGAAAAAAGAAAAGCGGTAAAAAAATAAGGACAGGGGTTGTATAAAAAAATGAATGAAATATTAATCAGCTATATTGAAGATTTGAGAGACAGCATAGTTACTTTCAACGAGGCGTTGATGAAAGTCCAAAACGGAGAAAGGGATGCGGACACCGTAAACAACATATTCAGGGTAGCTCATACAATAAAAGGCAATTCTGCCGCAATGAATTTTATGAAAATTCAGAAAGTGATGCATACAATGGAAGATTTGCTTTCTGAAGTCAGAAACGGGACAAGAGAAATAACGGACGAATTGACAGAAGCGCTTTTTGCGTGCCACGATTTTTTGGAGGACTGTCTTGAAGAAGTGCAAACTAGTGAAAGCGACGACGGAATGAATACAGAGAAACTTCTGGGACGTTTGGTAGCGATAAAAAATAACGGGACCGGGACGCTGGCGGCGTCTGTTGTGCGGCAGATTATTTCTGCCCCGCAGGTTGCCGTGACGGAATCTCAGACCGAAAGCGTCAAAAGTGTTAAACCGGATATATCAAATCAAAGCGGAGCAGGCGCGGAATCTTTGCAGCCGCTGCATAAATTTCCGCTCAATAAATTTATGTCTTCCAGATTTGACCGGTCAGATACGCAAAACCCGGAGTATAATAATTCTGCGAGTACGCCTGTGTTTCAATCTTTTCAGTCTCCGCCTCAGCCAGAGATTTACGATGTTGACATGGGTATAAATATGCCCGCCAATTTGTGGGAAATTCTTGGCGAGAATATTAAGGACGGAGGATATAACGCGTATAAACTGGAAATAAAATTTATGAAAAACAGCGCTATGAAAGCTGTCCGCGCATGGATGATATTTGACAGAATAGATCAGTCCGGAATACTTATGTACTCAAATCCCCCGAAAATAAACGACAATAATTTCAGCGCGTCGGGCGAAACTCCTTTCGAAAGCGATATAATAGAAACCGTTATTCTCTGCGAAAAAGAAATAAGCGATTTAGTCGAGGACTTAAAAGACACAGCCGATATAGAAAGCGTTGACGCGATTAAATTGTCGCACGACGATGTAACCCGTAAAGTCGAATTTGTAAATCAGCAGAAAAAAGTCGTTGACCAAATGCAGGAAATCGGCGTACAGCTTTTGGGAATTGACTTGCAGTATCTGAATGAGGAACATGTCAGAACAATAATAGATAAAATGAATTTTATAATTTCCTCGAATATAGCCGCCGAAAGCAATCCGGTAAATATAATAGCAAAACGGATGTCCGCGGCTTTCGAGGAAGCCATTAAAAATAAAAAGAAAGTTTCTATTGCGGAAAGAGAAAATATTATATTTTTGTGCCATACCCTTGAAGAATGTATATTGTCGCCGGACAATTTAAAAGACAAGAATTTAATTTCGCTGATGTACAGAAGACTTGAGGATTTAATTGACGTCGTTACGGCTCCGGATAAGAGAGTCGGGGAAATACTGACTTCAGAAGGATTAATAACAAGCATGGACGCGGATAATATAGCTCAAAAGCAAAAGTCGAGCGATGAGAATCTTAAATTCGGCCAGATTGCGGTAAAGGAAAAATTCGTTTCGGCGCTCGATGTGGTTACCGCTTTAAACGATAAAGATAAAGGCGTGTCGTCATCTTCTTCGTCCGCCGCTTCGCAGACCGCTCCGTCGGCGTCAAAAAATGCTTCCGCACAGGGCGAAAGCGGTTTTGTGAGAGTGCCTGTTTCAAAAGTAGACAGTCTTATAGACATGCTGAGCGAACTCCTGATTTACAATTCACAGCTTGAACAGAGCGCGATACTTACCGAAGTCGAGGATTCAAAGACAGCGAACATACTCTCAAGAACGGAGAAACTAATTAAAGAAATACAGGCTTTATCAATGTCGTTGAGAATGATAGACGTCAAGCAGACATTCAACAGGCTTACGAGAATAGCAAGAGACACCGCAACCGATTTAAATAAGAAAATTGTCGTTAAATTAGAGGGCGAAGACACTGAGATCGACAGGAGCGCGGTTGAGAAACTGTTTGATCCGCTTATGCACATGGTAAGAAACTCGGTTTCCCACGGAATAGAGGAAAGCGAAGAGGATAGAATAACGGTGGGCAAAAGACCGGAGGGAATAGTGACTATTTCAGGGTACTCGAAAAGGGGCAATGTTTATATTGACGTAAGGGACGACGGGCGGGGAATAAATACAAAAAAAGTATATGAAAAGGCGAAAAAATTAGGATTGATAAACGAGAATAAAGAATACACGGAACAGGAGATATATAAATTTATATTTTTACCCGGATTTTCCACTCAGGAAAATGTAAATAACATATCCGGGCGCGGAGTGGGAATGAACGTCGTCGAAGAAGTCGTAAACAAACTCGGCGGAAAAATAGAAATTGACAGCGAAATGGGAATGGGGTCTTCATTCAGGATAAAACTGCCGATAAATTTAGCCGTGGTGAACGGAACGATAGTGGAAATAAGCGGGATAAAATATATAATTCCTACGATGTGCGTAAAAAAATTTTTTGTTGCAAAAGATAAAGACTGGGTAAGTCTCCAGGGAGAAAACCGGGCGATAAAACTCGATGACGGAAGTATTATATCCATGGTGTCCAAAGAGAAAGTTTTTGGAATTAAAGACGATATAATAAACAGAAAAGAAATTGACGAAAGCAGAGAATACGATATGGTTCTTCTTGAAATAGACCAGAAAATGCTGGTGCTTCATGTGGATAAGATAATCAGCAGACAAGATGTTGTCTCAAAGCCGCTGTCAACTGATTACGCGTCAGTCCCGTATGCAAACAGCGCATCTATACTCGGCGACGGAATTGTTTCGCTAATCCTTGATATTGACGCTATTTTCAAAATATCGCAGCCGATATAAGACAATTAATAAATAACAATTAACGGTTAATACAGAAGGAGCGGTCAAATGGGAAAAATAAGGGTTTTGATATGCGACGATTCGGCTATGGTCAGAAAGATACTTACAACTGAACTCTCAAAAGATAAAGATATAGAAATAATAGGCGCAGTTCCGGATCCGTATGCCGCAAGAGACATGATAGTTAAGGAAAAACCTGACGTGCTGTTGTTAGACGTAGAAATGCCGAGAATGGACGGAGTTACTTTTCTGCAGAAGCTTATGAAATATTATCCGGTAAGGGTTATTATCGTGAGTTCCCTTGCTGAAGCGGGATCTGAGGTTGCGATTAAGGCAATAGAATACGGAGCGATTGACGTGATGTGCAAACCGGGTTCTATGTATTCGGTCGGGGATATGTCGGAGCAACTCATAGATAAAATAAAAGCGGCGGCGTGCGTTCCGGAATCCAAATTGAAGATGCTTGCGGAAAGTTCAGCTTTAAAGTCAAGACAGAATCCGGTTTCTTCGTCAATGATAAAAACGACAAATAAGGTGATAGCGATAGGGGCGTCCACCGGCGGAACGGAGGCGTTGAAAGAAGTCCTTGAAAGACTCCCGGCAAATATCCCGCCAATTGTGATTGTTCAGCACATGCCGCAGTATTTTACAAAAGCGTTTGCGCAGAGATTGGACAGTATATGCCAAGTAAAAGTAAAAGAGGCGGACGATATGGAAATTCTCGCGCCGGGGAAAGCTCTTATCGCGCCGGGGAACAGGCATATGCAAGTGGAAAGAAGCGGAGCGGTTTATTATGCAAGACTTTACGATGGTCCGCTTGTATTTCACCAGCGTCCGTCCGTTGAAAATTTATTTTTTTCTGTTGCGAAATATGCCGGAAAAAACGCGGTAGGGGTGATAATGACAGGAATGGGGAAAGACGGCGCAGCGGGGCTTTTGGAGATGAGAAAGGGGGGAGCGTACACTATCGCGCAGGACGAAGAAAGCTGCGTTGTTTTCGGAATGCCGAAAGAGGCTATAGAACTCGGGGGAGTTATGAAAATCGTCTCGCTTAAAAATATTCCGGACGCAATAATCGAGGCTGTTTCTAAATAAAATAGTAAAGCATATATAAAAAATTAAAATTAGTATAAAAAAGGAGAAAATCTTATGGCGGCAGAAGAAAATAAATATTTAATATTTACACTCGGAAAAGAGACATATGGAATACCGATACTGAAAATAAAAGCGATTGAGCAACAGATGGATATTACGCCTGTTCCGGGCACGCCGGGTTTTGTAAAGGGCATAATGAATTTAAGAGGGAAAATTATCCCGGTAATCGATCTGAAAGAAAAATTTTTTATAGGGGAATCCGATATGACTTCGAAGACATGTATTATAATTGTCGATATCCGCACAGAATCCGGGAACCAGACAAACGGATTAATGGTAGATGAAGTTTCGGAAGTTTTAGACATATCGGAGGGATATATAGAACCAGTGCCAAAATACGGAAACACGGAAATAGACCAGGAATTTATGTCAGGAATAGGAAAGGTACGAGACAGGGTGATAATTCTATTGGATATACAGAAAATACTGTCGATTGAATCGGCTTCTGCAGTGGGTGTAGATGTCTGATAATCAAAATCAATAAGTAATTTCTAAAATAAGTTTATTAAAATAAAGGAGAATAAAAAATATGAAGTCAAAAAAAATTTTTAACAGGTTAATATTTTCATTTACAGTAATGATGATTATTTCACTTATTATAGGAGCGGTTGGAATAACGGGAATAGTTATATTAAGAAACAATGAGGCGCAAGTTTTTAACACAAATCTTGTAGGCATACAAACTATGTCCACCATTGAATCTGATTTTTTAGACATAGTCACTGCCGCCAGAACATCAGTCGCATATGCTGCAAGCGGACAAACGGATAAAATCGATGGACAAAAACAACTTATCAGCACAGGTTTTACGTCATTATATGATGATATAACTAAATATAAAAATTCAATGGTAAATGACGCTCAGGATGGACAAAACATTGACAACATAGAGAGTTCGGTAAAGGATTATGAGAATTTCCTTAACAGCACTTTATTGCCCTCTTTAAACAGTGGAAATGACGTAATTATAGCGGCAATGGAGCAATGCGCAACTTTTAAAGATAAGGCATCAGGCTATATAACCGACGGCGCGACATACAACGTAACACTTGCAGATCAAAGTAATAAGAATGCTTCAGCTCTTTATAAGGTATTGCTGATAGTTATGATAGTTTTGGTAGTAGTGGGAATCGCCGCCGCTGTAATATTGGCAGTGATATTGGCTGTAGGAGTAGAAAAAGATCTCAAATCCATTGTGGCAAAATTAAAAATATCCTCGTCTATAATAGAAAACAATACAACGCAGTTGAGCGAATCGTCGGAGAATTTAGCAACAGGATCGTCGAAACAAGCCGCCGCAATAGAGGAAACATCGGCGACGATGAACGAGACGGCATCGATGGTCGCGCAGAACGCCGAAAATACGAGACTCGCGGCACAGATAGCATCTGACGCCACGGAAATGGCGAACAAGGGCATGAAAGAGATGACAGACATGATGAAAGCGATGGACGAGCTGAAGGAATCGAGCGACAAGGTGGGCAAGATAGTGAAGACGATAGACGACATAGCGTTCCAGACGAATCTGCTTGCGATCAACGCGACGGTTGAGGCGGCGAGAGCTGGGGGAGACGCAGGCAGGAGCTTCTCCGTGGTGGCCGAGGAGGTGCGCAATCTGGCGCAGAGAGCCACGAGCGCGGTTTCGGACACGACGGAGATAATAGAAAAGAACATATCATTGACGAACTCAGGCAGGGAGATAAGTCACGATGTGTCGGAATCGCTGAGCGAGATAACGGAGAAAGCGGGTCAGCTGAACAAGCTGATATCGGAGATAAACGCGGCGAGCGAAGAGCAGTCGAGCGGAATCAAGCAGATAAACATAGCGGTGAGTCAGATGGAGAAGGTGACGCAGGAGAATGCGGCGGTCGCCGAGGAAAATGCGGCTTCGTCCAACAACATGAAAGACGAAATCGGAAATCTTGGGGATGTTGTCGCTATCGCGCAGGAGATTATAAGAAACCCTGAATCTGTAAAAGATTTTGTAGAGAAAGAGAGAACTTCACGGGACACAAGAAATTCGCGGTCCAATAGGTCCGGTCAGACATCTTCCGTTTTGCCGCGTTCTTTTAACGCAAACAAGGTTTCCGCGCCTTTGGCGAGGAGTGTTTCAGGTTCGACTTCCAATTCAAATTTCGCGGCAAGAAAATCAGTGAATGTAACAGCCAACAAGAGCGACGCGGAAAAAATTATACCTCTTGACGGCAGCGACGATTTTTAATATACGAACAACAAATTGAAAAATAATATGCGGGCGGGCGAACTGAGCTAAACTCAGTATATAACCCGCCTCTATGTATAAATTAATATATTATATAAAATTGTATTAATCTGATGTAATAATTGTATGTTATTATATTAAAAATTTTTTATGGGAAGTTGGTTTTTATAAATATGTCGGATAATAATATTAACAGCAATAAAATAAGAAGAATAGGAGTTTTGACATCCGGAGGAGACGCGCCCGGAATGAATGCCGCAGTTAGGGCCATAACGCGTTCCGCGATTTCGCGAGGGGTACGGGTGATGGGAATCTTAAAAGGCTACAGAGGACTGATTGACGGGGAATTAGTGGAGTATAACGCGCGTTCCGTATCAAATATAATAAACCGCGGCGGAACTGTTTTGTATTCTGACAGGTGTATAGAATTTCAGACGGAGGAGGGAATGCAAAAAGCTGTGGATACATGCAGGGAATTTGAAATAGACGGCATAGTCGCTATAGGCGGCGACGGAACTTTCAGGGGAGCGACGGATATAAGCCGTCACGGTATTCTCACAATAGGTATTCCCGGAACAATAGACAACGATATAACGGCGACAGATTATTCTATCGGATTTGACACAGCTATGAACACAGTTATTGAAATGGTCGACAGACTGCGCGACACGTGCGAATCTCACGCGCGCTGCAACGTAGTCGAAGTCATGGGCAGAGATGCGGGGCATATAGCGCTTCAGTGCGGAATAGCGGCAGGAGCTGTAGGTATCGCGTTAAAAGAGCTGCCGTTCGACGAGGACGAGTGTCTAAGCAGAATAATTGAGGGCAAAAAAAATAAAAAGAGAACTTTTATAGTTATCGTATCAGAGGGAATGGGCGAGCACTATGCCGAAGATCTTACTAAAAAGATAAATGCGGCGACGGGAATTGATACAAGATTCGCAAGGCTTGCGCATGTTCAGAGAGGCGGTTCGCCGACTTTGCGAGACAGGTTTGTCGCTACGGTTATGGGAAACAGGGCTGTGGAGCTTATTATGGAAGGAAGGAAGAATCTTGTCGTATGTATGCATGAAGATAAAATTGTAGAAACGGATATTGAATACGCGCTTAATCTTGATAAAAGGTATAAGAACAAAATGACAGACGAGCAGTTTGCATTATTAAGCGCGGATGATCAAAACAGCATTACTGAACGTATAAAACATAAAAAAGAAAATTTCAGGGAACTTTATGAGGTTTCAAAAATAATGTCGATATAAAAATATTTTTACGCGGTGCCGCGACTAATTGTTATATCAGTCTTGACACTTTCAGTTGTCTTTGATATAATATTTAATATTGTTATAGTGTTAATATATCAGCTTGATAGAAATAAAGGGGGACATGCGGAATGAAAATGAAAGTATTATTGAAAGAAGATGTAAGAGGTCAAGGTAAAAAGGGGGATATAATAGACGTTTCGGACGGTTATGCGAGAAATTTTTTGCTGCCGAGAAATCTGGCGGTAATTGCCGACGCTAAGGCTATAAACGAAATCAAAACAAAAAAAGAATCCGAACTGCATAAAATTGTAGTCGAAAAACAGAACGCTAAAATTTTAGGCGACAGGCTGTCTGCCGTAACTTTAAAAATCCCGGCTCAGGCAGGTCCCGACGGGAAATTATACGGCTCTATAACCTCGACAAATATAGCCGAAGCATTGAAAAGCAAAGAAAATATAGATATTGACAAAAGAAAGATAATTTTAGAAGAACATATAAAATCTTTCGGAACGTATATGGTTGATATAAAAATTTACCCTGAAATAACGGCTAAGATTACTATTGTGGTGACGGACAATAAATAAAAAGTTAAGGGGAAGTCTTAAAATTGAGTAACTTTAATAATTCTAATAACGATAATAATTTTAATACTCCGGAATATGATTTCAGAAAAATACCGTATTCATTGGAAGCCGAAATGTCTGTTCTCGGCGCTATATTGATTTCACCGGAAATATATGAGGAGGTTGCCGAAACTCTGTCTGTGGATGATTTTTATCTTTCCAACCACAAGCAGATTTATGACGCGATAACAGATTTATATCTCCGCAACCGTTCGCTTGATTTAATCACCCTGCTTGAAGATATTGTTTCCAAAAATTCGCGGACTGACGATATGACCCGCAACAATACAAAAGAATATCTAATGCGCCTTTCGGATAATGTGCCAGTCGTAAAGAATGTAAAAGAATATGCCGAGATTGTCAAAGAAAAATCATTGCGGCGAAAATTGATAGACGCCTCGAACGATATAATGAAAATGGCGTATGAAGATCCGTCGTCTACAGAGATTATAATAGACAGAGCGGGACAGCTGATATTTGCGCTTGCGCAGGGCAGGGTAACTCAGGATTTTGTTCACGTAAAACATATATTGGTTTCCGTTTTCGACCAGATTCAGAAAGTCATAACAGACAAAGACAATGCGAAAGGTTTGGCGTCGGGATTTTCAGGGATAGATAACGTTCTTGTGGGTATGAATGCCGGGGATTTGATTTTAATCGGAGCGCGTCCCAGTATGGGTAAAACGGCTTTTGCGATGAATATTGCCATGAATGTCGCTTCAAAAAATAAAACCGTCGTCGTATTCCAACTCGAAATGTCTAAAGAGCAGATAGTCTCGAGGCTTTTATCGACTGAAGCGTTTGTCGATAATTTCAAAATGCGGGCTGGTGTTATAAGCGACGACGATTGGACCAAAATAGCCGAAGCCGGCGCGAGAATATCGGAATGCGACATATATATTGACGATACCCCGAGCATGACTGTCACGGGAATGAAAGCCAAGCTGCGCAGATTAAAAAAACTCGACTTGATTATAATAGACCATTTGCAGTTGATGCACGCGGAACGCGACACCGGAAACAGGGTTCAGGAAGTTTCGGAGATTTCCCGAAACTTGAAGATTATGGCAAAAGAGCTTGAGGTTCCGGTGATAACGTGTACGCAGCTTTCAAGAGGTCCGGAGTCGAGGGACGATAAACGCCCTATGCTGTCGGATTTGCGCGATTCCGGCGCGATAGAGCAGGACGCGGACGTTGTCATGTTTTTGTACAGGGACGATTATTATAAAACCAGCGTAGAAAAGCATAACAGGGCGGAGATTATATTCGCGAAAAACCGCCACGGTTCGGTCGGCAAGGTCGAGGTGGGATTTGAGAGCAAATACACAAGGTTTTACGATATAGACGACGTACATAGGGAATAAAAGATTAAGGAGTAGAATAATCTACCCCATAATTTCACAATAAAACGGTTTAATTTATATCTTTGGCAAACGGTCTGTATTTTTCCAGCATTTCATTGAAACTGTCGGTTTTGCGCAATTCCTCAAACCAAGGATTGTTTTCATACCATGCGAACTGGCGTTTGAGCATTGAATTATACTCGCCCGCATTACGCCACATATCCGTATAATTCTGCTTTGCTTTTTGCGTATAAAACGGAAATTGTCTGTCGGAAGCAACATAATCGTCGAATTTTTTTGCGTAACTTAACCCAATGTCAAAATATTTGCTAACATCTTCTCTTTTGCCTGCAATATAGCATTGTTTGCCAATCTCGTCGCAATTTAAAGAAATTAAGTTATATAACATTTCGCAATTAGTTTCGTCGAGTATTTTTAACAGATAATCAATGATTTTTTGCGCCGCATTTACTTTTTCATCAAACGGCTTGTTAGAATACCAGATAATTTTTTGCAGCTTGTTAAGCGCAAAATCACTCAGCATAAAGAAATTCCAAATAAGCTGATTCCACCATTCATCTGTATTTTTATCAAAAAGCTGTTCCTTTAATTGTCCTTTTGTGTCGTACCAATCGGGAAGTCTGTCAAGCAGTTCAAGAGCGTCGTCAACTTTTCCTTTTGCTTTTTTTATTTGCGCAAGAACATGAACAGCCTCGTTCCTGATATGGTCCTCGTTACATTCGTCTAAAATGCGTTCGCATAAATTTGTAATTTCGTCAGCATGGGCTAAAATAACGTCGGCGGGAGTATTCGCCCTGTTGATAATCGCCCGTATATACCAATATGTTATACGGAAATCATTCGGAAATTCCTTATGCGCGTTAACAGTCAGCGTTTTTTCTTCTTCCCATTTCCCTAAAAGTTGCAGATTGCTGATTTCTTTCAAGTATTCTTGAATTTTAATTTCGTTTTTAGCCGCGTCAACTCCGAGAAGTTCGTCTGTTGACACGTTAAAATAACTCGCTATGGGTATAATCATTGTTATATCAGGCAAAGTTTCGTTGCGCTCCCATTTTGACACTGCCTGAATACTGACGTTGAGATATTCGGCTAATTTTTCCTGCGTGATGTTTTTTTCACGGCGAAGTTTTTTAATATTTTCGTTAATACAAATATTCATAATTTCATAACTCCTTTAATATAAAAGTTTATAATTTAAACAAGCTTGTTTCTATATACAAGTATAATTCAATTTTATAATTTTTGCAAGAACCTGTTAAGTCATACGGTTAAACCCACAGTTTAATTTTTCTAACAGCATTATCAATAATCAATCAATTAAAATTTATATAATATTCATAAAAATTTAATTGACTTTGACGTTGCGTAATAGTATATAATATAAGTCAGGAGTGGATAAAATGGAATACACAGTAAATGAATTATCTAAAATATCGGGCATAAGCACCCGCACATTGCGATACTATGACCAAATTGAACTTCTTGTGCCGCCGCGGTTAAGTTCAAGCGGATACCGTATATACGGTGAAAATGAAGTTGATATTCTTCGGCAGATTTTATTTTACCGCGAACTTGGCGTTAATCTCGGCGAGATAAAAAAACTGCTAAATTCTCCAGGTTACGATAAAGAAAAATCATTGCAAGAACATTTAGACGAACTCCTGCAAAAAAAGGCGCGGATTGAAACGCTGATAAATAGTGTCAATGACACAATCCAGTCTCTGAAAAGAAAAGCGGCGATTTACTGTTTGGTATTATGAATATAAATTATTACAATTTGGAGCAAAAAGCCGATAAACTTATAAAAGAATATAACATGATAGAAAACGGCGATAATATTTTAGTCGCTTTTTCGGGAGGAAGCGATTCTTCCGCTTTGCTTTTTTACTTGATTGAACGCTTCGGAAAAGAGAAAGTGTGTGCCGCGCATATGAATCATATGATACGCGGTGAAGAAGCGTATCGCGACGAAGAGTTTGCTGTTGAAATATGCGGGAAATACGGTGTGAAAGTTTTCACCGAGAGACAAAATGTCCCGGATATTGCAAAAAAGTCAAAGAAAAGTCTTGAAGAAGCCGCAAGGGATGTCAGGTATGATTTTCTTCGCAGAATTGCTGCGGAGCTCGGCGAAAATACAAAAATCGCAACCGCCCACACAGCGTCGGACAACGCTGAAACGGTGATTTTTAATATGGCGAGAGGGTGTGGCATAAACGGACTTTGCGGAATTTCGCCTGTAAATATAACCGCAAACGGTTGTATAATCAGACCGTTTTTATCGTGCGATAAACGCGATATTTTAAAATACTGCGAAGAGACCAATATATCTTATGTTGAAGATAATACTAATAGGGACGATAATTACACAAGAAATTTTATAAGGCATAATATATCCGCGAAATTAAGAGAAAAATTTGCCAATGCAGATGAAAATATATTCAAGATGACAAATATCGTTCGCGACGTTGAGGATTTAATAAATTTTGAGGTTGAATCTATTATGGCAAATCATACGGGCGGTATGCCGGTGAGTGGTTTTATCCGGCGGCATAAAGCAATAAGATGCGCGGTTATAATGCAAATGTATGAAAATGTGTGCGCTAAAAAATTAGAATACAGGCATGTCGAATATTTAGATAAATTACTTCAGGAAAATAAATTAGTTAAGATAGATTTGCCGGAATTTGTAAAAGCGCAGGTCATAAATAATAAATTTAGTTTTTGTAAAAAGAATGACAGCATTAAAAAAGAAAATAACAATAATGTCAGTTACGAAAAAAATATTGTATCCGGCGTAAATATTGTGTATGGCGAAGATGGTTCGCATATTATGGAAATTATTGTATCCTCCGAATCCGCAGAAAATATTAAAATTGAAAAAATAAACTTACAATCGTCAGAAAATATTTACAATTTATTTAATTATGCTGTAATTGATTTTGATAAAATAAAAAGACTGATGTTTGCGCGAAACCGTAAAACCGGAGATGAATATGTGTTTTTCGGGCAGACAAAGAACGTGAAAAAGAATTATATTAACTATAAAGTGCCGGCGGATTTGCGCGGTATACTTCCGGTATTATGCGACGGCGACGGAATCTTCTGGGCTTGCGGACTTCACATAGCGGACAGAGTTAGAGTTACGGAAGATACGAAAAACGCGATTTCTATTAGAGTTAATTTGGTCAATTAAAAAATAACTTTAAGAAACGGAAAAATTAAAATGGAAAGTAATAATAATTCGGGATATTTTGCTTCTGATTTCAAAAAAATACTTGTATCAGAAGATGAAATAGAGGGAATAATATGCCGTATAGCAGACGAAATCAATCGTGACTATAAAGATAAAAAGCTGCTTGTCTGCGGGATTTTAAAAGGCTGTTTTATCTTTATGTCCGATTTAATCAGAAAAATAGAAATCCCTGTGGAAATCACATTTATAAAAGCTTCTTCCTATGGTTCCTCGTCGGTTTCCGCAGGAGCCGAAAATATAAAAGTTACAGTATTTTCAGAACTTGAAAATTACAAAAACTATAATATATTGGTAGTGGACGACATACTGGATACAGGAAATACGCTGTGTTTTTTAGAAAAATATCTAAAAGACATGGGTTTTGACAATATAAATTTCTGCACATTTTTGGATAAACCGGAAAGAAGAGAAACGGATATTTACGTTAAGTACATCGGTAAGCAAATAGAAAACGAATTTGTGGTAGGCTATGGATTGGATTTTAACGAAAAATACAGAAATATGCCGTTTGTAGCGGCTCTTGATGAAAAAGTATATGATTAAATTTAAATTATCATAGATAGTATTTAAATATTGTAGGAGTGAAATACATAAATCATAGGAGTTTAATTTGATGAAAAGTAGTACTATACGCTTAATTTTATTTTATCTCGTGCTTATTGTGGTTATTATTTTTATTGCCGGATATTTTTTAGATCAGGTGAAACCCCCAAAGGTGACATACGGCGAAATATTGGAATATTTTTATAACGACGAAGTAGAGAGTTGTATAATAGATGAAAACAACGAGATGAAACTGACGTTGGCAGACGACGCTAAAACTGTGGTGACTTTTAAACTGCGGGATTTGGCTCTATTTGAAACGGATATAGGGCAGCTTGCAAGAGATAATCTAAACAATGCGGATAAACATCTTAAAGAGTACGATATACTGCGCGCCCCGGATATAGCATGGTGGGTAAGTTTTATTCCGTATCTTATCGTTATAGTTGTCATCGTGGTAATATGGGTAGTCTTTATGAATCAGGCTACAGGCAGAACAGGGAAAATAACTTCTTTCGGTAAAGCCAAAGCAAAACTCGGTTCCGAAGAAAAGAAAAAAGTCTATTTCGCCGATTTGGCGGGCATGGACGAAGAAAAAGAAGAACTTCGCGAAGTTGTGGATTATCTGCGCAATCCGCTGAAATTTGTAGAACTCGGCGCAAGAATACCCAGAGGCGTTCTGCTTGTGGGTCCTCCGGGAACAGGTAAAACTTATCTTGCTAAAGCCGTCGCAGGGGAAGCCGGAGTGCCGTTCTACTCGACTTCAGGTTCTGATTTCGTGGAGATGTATGTTGGCGTAGGCGCGTCGAGAGTCCGCGATTTGTTTGAAACGGCTAAGAAAAGTCCTGCAAGCATACTGTTTATAGACGAGATAGACGCAGTTGGACGCCACAGGGGCGCAGGTCTCGGAGGCGGTCACGACGAGAGGGAACAAACTTTAAATCAACTTCTCGTTGAAATGGACGGATTCGGCACCAACGAGGGCGTTATAGTAATCGCCGCAACAAACAGACCGGATATACTTGACCCCGCTCTTTTGAGACCAGGGCGTTTTGACAGGCAGATAACAGTAAATTATCCCGACGTCAGGGGCAGGGAAGAAGTATTAAAAATACACGCCAAAAACAAGCCGTTTGAGGAATCCGTAAAATTCGACGTAATCGCCAAATCTACAGCCGGATTCACTCCTGCCGACTTAGAGAATTTATTGAACGAAGCTGCGCTTCTCGCGGCTCGTAAGATGAAAAAATTAATCGGCATGAACGACATAGAAGAAGCTATGCTCAAAGTTATGATGGGTCCTCAGAAAAAGACGAAAGTTATAAGCGATCACGAGAAAAAGTTAGTAGCATATCACGAAGCCGGACATGCGATAGTCACGCGTTTTGTCGCCACTTCGGACCCGGTTCACCAGATTTCGATAATTCCGACCGGCGGCGGCGCGGGAGGATATACGATGTCTCTCCCGAAAGAAGACAAAAATATCATGTCCAAGAGTGAAATGGAAGAACGCATAGTCATTCTTCTCGGCGGACGAGTCGCGGAAAAGTTAATCATGCACGATATATCCACCGGAGCATCCAACGATATTCAGAGAGTTTCGACAATGGCGAGAAGAATGATAACGCAGTACGGTATGAGTGAAAAGTTAGGTCCGATTGTTTTCGGCACAGGGCATGAAGAAGTCTTTCTTGGCAGAGAGTTGAACAGCAGCCGGAATTATTCCGAAAAAGTTGCGGCTGAGATAGACGAGGAAGTAAAAGTAGTGGTTGACGGCGCATATGACAGCGCGCTGCGGATCCTTGAGGAACACAAAGACAAACTGCATTATATCGCTGAATTCTTATTAAAATATGAAGTTATGGACGGCGACCAGTTTGAAGCGGCAATTACCGGAGAACCTACTTTTGATGAACTTGACGCCATGGTTGTCGAAAAGAGACGAAAAAGTGATGAAGAAAACCGTAAAGTCCGTGAAGAAACCGAGAGACGCGCCAAAGAAGAAGCGGAAAAGAGGGAGCTTCTGCGCCGCAAGGAACAGGAAGAACTTCTTAACAGAGCGAGAAACCGGTCTCAAAGCGGTCAAAACAATTCAGGGGACAAAAACGATAAAGACGGCGATATAAAATTCAAAGACGGCGACGATTTGTAAAATTAATTAATAAAAATTAAATGGGGAAAATTTAAAAATTTTCCCCTATAATAATATTTTTGATATTTTTGAAAGGATATGGTTTTATGAAAAATTTTTTACATGAAGATTTTATGCTCAAAAGCGAAACCGCAAAAATTTTATATCACAACTATGCCGAAAACATGCCGATAATCGATTATCACTGCCATATAAATCCCAAAGATATAGCCGAAGACAAAAAATATAGTAACATCGCCGAAATATGGCTGACCTGCGGAGACCATTACAAGTGGCGGGCAGTCAGGTCAAACGGTTACAGTGAAGAATACGTTACCGGAAACGGTTCGGATTATGAAAAATTTTCGGCGTGGGCAAATACTCTGCCGAAATGTATCGGTAATCCGTTATATATATGGGCTCATATGGAACTGAAAAGATATTTTGGCTACGGCGGGAATTTAAACCCCGAAACGGCTGACAGAGTTTGGAATTTGTGCAACGAAAAACTGCAAAACATGAGCGCAAAAAAAATAATAAAAGATTCGAAAGTAAAATTAATCTGCACGACAGACGATCCTACGGATACTCTCGAATATCATAAAATCATAAAAGACGATAAAACTTTTTATACGCAGGTTATTCCGGCATTCAGACCGGACAAAGGTTTGCATATAGAAAAAGCCGGATTTAAAGAATACATAAATAAACTGTCAGAAACAAGCGGGATTGAAATAAAAGACATGAAATCTTTATATGACGCATATTCAAAACGTCTTGATTATTTTGTTTCTATGGGCTGTAAAACCGCCGACAACGGATTTGAGGCTATTCCATTTATACTAGAAGCGGATAACTCCATTGCAAACGACGCGCTAATAAAAGCTCTGAATAATCAGGAACTTCATATTGCTGAAATCGGTATATATAAAACAGCACTCATGCTATTCTTAGCAGAAGAATACCACAAACGCAATCTCGTAATGCAGATACATTTTGGAGTAAGCAGGAACAACAGCGACAGGCTTTTTAAATCATACGGACCGGACGCAGGCGCGGACAGTATCGGCGGGTATGACTGCATATATGCGTTATCGCGGCTATTAAACGAACTTGACAGAAAGAATGTTTTGCCGAAAACTGTTTTATATTCCGTAAATCCATCTGACAACGCCGCGCTTGTCGCGTTAATCGGCTGTTTCCAGAATAACGATTGCAATATAACCCCCAACGGCACTGGTAAATTACAGCACGGTTCGGCGTGGTGGTTCAACGACAACAATATCGGAATGAGAGAACAGCTTATAAACTTAGCGAACAATTCGCTTCTTGCAAATTTTATAGGCATGCTCACAGATTCGCGTTCATTTTTATCGTATACGCGCCATGACTATTTCAGGCGCATACTGTGCGACGTCATCGGCGATTACATTGAAAACGGCGAATATCCGAACGATGTTGCTTATCTTTCGCAAATTGTTTCAAATATATGCTATAATAATACAAATAATTATTTTGAGTTTGGAATATAATATGACATGATGGTGTCATATCACTGTGATATAATATATATACGGAACGGATAAATCCGCTCCGTAATTTTTATCCTCCGAAAAAATTTTTGATTTATTTTTTATAATATGACATGCTGTTGTCAATTTTATATGATATAATGTAAACATAAGATAAAAACATCAAATCTCAACATATATTCGAAAAAGCGATTATATGTCGAATTTCAGGAGGAAAAAGAGAATGAGAAAAATAGCGTTATACTATTCGTGGGACAAAAGGACAAAAGCGATAGCGGAAACTAAAAGTAAGGAGTGGAAAGCTGATTTATTGGTAGAAGTAAAAGAGATAAAAAAGCGTTCAAAGTTTAATACGGTTATACCGGGCATATTTGAAGCAATACGCGGGAAAAAATCAGAAATAGAACCGTTGGACATTGATTTTAATCAATACGGCACAATAATAATATTCATGCCGTTGTGGGGCGGACATCCAGCGCCTGCAATGAACAGCGTTATTGAGCTTATACCGAAGGGCAAAGAAGTGGAATTATATATGACTTCTCCCAAAGGTAATTCAATGAATTCTGCCGACAATACAAGCAATGAAATTCAAAAACGAGGGTCTTGGGTTACGAAGTATGTAGATTTAAAAATAGTATAGCATAAAAAAGGGATAGATTGTATAATTTATCCCTTTTTGTATTTATCCGGCAAATCCGTAAATAATATATAGACAGAAATATATAAACGGAGTTGAGCATATAAAAAATATTTTAAACAAGAAAAATATAATTCTTTCAGTATCGTCGGCAATTTCAGGCGTGATAAACGGTTTTGTCGGAACGGGCGGAGGTATAATTTTATATTTTGTTCTTAAATTCCTTCAAAAAAATAAAAAAAATAACGATAATAATAATACAGATAGTTCGCAAAATACTGATTCTGTAATGAAAAACATAATGGCGACGACAGTCTCGGCAGTTATTCCAATGTCTGTGATAAGCTCGGCAGTTTATATGATAAAAGGCAGGGTAATATATAAAGAGCTTCTGACATATCTGCCCGCGGCTTTAATCGGAGGGATAATCGGCGCGCTTCTGCTGGATAAGCTCAAATTTAAAATC
>WQYZ01000067.1 GCA_009780985.1 Oscillospiraceae bacterium
CGGCGAGTATATCGAGGGCTTGCAGAGCTTTTTCGCGGTCTACAAAAACCTTGGGTTTCTGCTGCCATATATTGCAAAAGCTGCATTTTGCTATGCAGGAATTTGTAAGTGCAAACTCGGCGCATTTCAATTTTCCGGTCAAATAATTTTTTGCTATATTCATTGATTTAGCAGACATTATAAAAAATCTCCTTGGATTTGAATTTGATTTCCAATATAGTCATTATATATTATAATTATATTATTATATCAATAATAAGCAAAAAAGTCAATAATTTTTTAAATTTTCTTTCATAAAAATCAAAACCGGCTGATTTTACCGCCGGTTTTTGCTTTATTTGTTTTGTTCTATCCATTCGTTCACAGCCCCAACCGTCTGATTTAAAGACTGTTCTATTTCCGAAGTATCTATATTTTTTTCGCCGCCCTTTATTTTCAATTCTATGCTTTCCGCTTTTAATTTCAAATCTTTCAGCGACAAATTTGCCGCAAGTCCCTTTATTGTGTGAGCCTGCGCGGCGGCTGCCGCCGAATCCCCATTTTTTAATTTGTTTATTAAATCTTCAAGCATTGCTTCTCCGTTGAACTTTTTCAGAAGGGCGACATACAATTTTTTATTGCCGCCTAAGCGGACCATTGCGTCATTAACGTCGATGAGATTCTCCATTTTTTATTCCTCCCTTGTTTTTATACAAACTGTAATTATACAGCTTAGACCATATAATTTTACATCCATAATATATCATAAAATGTTTAATAATCTAAATATATTTTTTAAATTATTTTATATTTTATACGTTTATACGCTTTATACGCTTACATGCCGACGTAAAAAATCCCCCGGTAAAATTTTGAATAAAATTCGGGAGATTTTTATTTATATTTTTTATTATTTATAATATCTGTCGATCTTAATTGAATTGCCGGTTGCGCTCGACTCGAATATAGCTGTCATAACCTGCACGACTTTCCTGACCTCTTCAGGTTTTACTATAAGTTCTTCTTTTCCGTCCAAAGCGGCGAGAACATTATGATAATAATCCGTCCAGTCCGTCTGAACATTCGGCAGGGGCAGTTCCTCGAGGGTTTCTTTCGGTCTGGGAGCCATTGTTCTGGTTGGTCCTCCCTCGGTCTGAACGACTTCCTGTTCCCATTTCATTTCAAAATCTTTTGCGTGCGTGATTTTGCCTTTGCAGTCCCAGCCGTTGACGACGATTGCGCCGCCGTCTCCGCAGGCGTACCAGCGGGGCAGCATCTCTAAATTATAGGTGCCGACCTCTATCTGAGTCGAAAGTCCGCTGTCAAATCTTATGACGGCTTTGAAATAATCGTCAACTTCCGGGGTTTTTACACTGTGTAAATTGGCGTAGACTTCCGCTACGGGTTCTTTAATCATCCACAGCATCTGGTCGATTAAGTGGACTCCCCAATCGAAAACCATTCCGCCGCCCGCGACTTTATAGGCTCTCCAGCCGTGCATAACTCCGTTCTGTCCCATGACTCTGGATTCGATTGTATACGGTTTGCCGAGGAGCCCGGTTTCTACAGCCTCTTTAACTATTCTGAAATCCCTGTCCCAGCGTCTGTTTTGATGGACAGTGAATAATTTGCCGTTCTTTTTCGCCGCGTCCCACATATCGTCGAAATCGCCGACGCTCATTGCAACGGGTTTCTCGCAGATAACGTTTTTTCCGGCTTCGAGAGCAGCGATAACCATAGGCTTGTGGAAATTGTTCGGGGTTGCGACAAGAACCAGATCAAAACTGTCGTCGTTGAGAAAATCTTTAAGATTTTCGTACGGTTTAAGTCCTTTTTCTTCAGCTAATTTAAGTCTGTTCGGGTCTATATCGTGAGCCGCGACGACTTTAAAATCTTTTACGCGTTCCTGCACCCTCTTTGAATTGTCATGATGATAACAAGCCATACCGCCGTAGCCTATTATGCCCATTTTGTGCGCCATATCAATTACACCCTCTTTACAAAAAATTTGTAATCATATTTTTATTTTATGCTTATATAATAATTATCGTCATTTCTTCCCAATTATTAATTGTTATTGATTATCTGTTAATTGTTAAATATTCTCACGCCCATGAAATACTTGTGGGCTTCGGTTCGAAAACCATAGCCTGTTTCAAAAAATATATGGCTTTTTCAAGTCCTTCTTTCGGCGTCATAAGAGAATCTTCATGTTCAATACTCATAACATAATCGTAGTTTATAAGTCTGAGCGCGCTTACCATATCGCGCCATGTCTGCATGTCGTGACCGTAGCCTACGCTTCTGAATATCCACGAACGGCTGAACTCGTCTGTGTAATGTTTTGTGTCGAGAACGCCGTTTGCCGCCGTATTATATCCGTCAATTTTTACGTCTTTGGCATGGAAATGCTGAATTGTCGGACCTAAATTCTTTATCGCTTTTATAGGATCTATACCCTGCCAGAATAAATGAGACGGGTCAAAGTTTGCGCCTATTGTTTTTCCGTCGACGGCGTTTCTAAGTTTTAACAGAGTATCGGGATTATAGACGCAGAAACCGGGGTGCATTTCAAGAGCTATATTTTTTACGCCGTGATTTTTAGCAAATTCAGCGGTTTTTTTCCAGTACGGAATCAGAACGTCGTTCCACTGATATTCAAGTATTGCTAAATAATCTTCCGGCCATGGGCATGTAACCCAGTTCGGGTATTTTGAACCCTCTGAATCGCCCGGGCAGCCGGAGAAAGTCACGACCGTTTCAAGCCCGAGTTTTTCAGCGAGCAGCACTGCGTTTTCAAAATCCGTATTAAAATTTTTCGCAATTTCTTTATTCGGGTGAACGGGATTTCCGTGAGTGGACAGCGCGCTGATTATCATTCCGTTATCCTCGACTAACTTTTTCAGGTCTTTTATTTTCTGTCCGTCTTTAAGAAGTTCCGCCGGATTGCAGTGCGCCTTGCCGGGATATCCTCCGCACCCGAGTTCGACTGCCGTGACTCCTAAGTTTGCTAAGTATTTTAAGGTTTCATCAAGCGGGTCATTTCCTAATATTACTGAAAGAACGCCCAAACGCATATTATAATCCTCCTTTTATGCTATTTATGTTATTTAAAATTAGTTCCCGCCCCAAAATCAAATAAAATATTAATAAATTTCAAGGCGGGATTTTACGCAAATATTGTTTATTCAGTTATTAATGGGGCAAATATTATTTTTTGCCTTTTTTAAATTCGAAAACTTTGCCTGTTTTTGCCGATGTGTATATGCCTTCGAGAATCTGCGATACTACAAATGCCTGTTCCGGCAAAACAAACGGGGTTTTATCGTGTACTACGGCGTCAATCCAGAGTCTCGCTTCTCTCTCGGCAGGGTCTTCCGATGCGCCTTCATAGAATGCTACGCCGCCTGCGCGCAAATCCGGTTTCAGAACATACTGTCTGCCCTGTGTTACGCCGTTTATTCTTACGCCGTCAATCATGTCGCCGCCGCCTAGAGTTCCGCAGACCGTCGTGACCGCTTCGCGCACGTCGAGGGAGTTCAAAGCCCATGAAGACTCGAGATATATTGTCGCGCCGTTTTCCATTACGACGAACCCGAACGCCGAATCTTCAACCGTAAATTTTTTCGGATCCCAGTCTCCCCATGCGTTGCCTGTGTTTTTCTGATTATTCAGTTTATGATATGTCGTTCCTACGCAGTATTTGGGGGAGTAGTTGTTCATAGTCCAAAGAGTGAGGTCGAGAGCATGCGTGCCGATGTCTATGAGCGGACCGCCGCCCTGTTTTTCTTCGTCCAAAAATACGCCCCATGTCGGAACCGCCCTTCTTCTGATAGCGGTAGCTTTAGCGTAATATATCTCGCCGAACGTCCCCGCATCCGCTTCAGCTTTGAGGAAAAGCGAGTCGTTTCTTTGTCTGTTCTGATAGCCGATAGTGAGTTTCTTGCCGGTTTTTTTCGCTGTGTCAACCATTTTCTGCGCTTCGACGGACGAAACAGCCATAGGTTTTTCGCACATAACGTGCTTACCTGCTTCGAGAGCGTCGCATGCGATGGGGCAGTGCATTGTGTTGTGAGTCAGAACGTGAACGACTTCGATTGCTTTGTCTTCGAGAAGTTTTTTATAACTGTCTTCGCCGACGTAAACTTTTGCGTCTTTTGCGCCGTATTTTTTAGCGGCGTCTTCCGCTTTTTCTTTATCGAGGTCGCAGAATGCAACCATTTCGACGTTTGCGATTTTTGATAAAGAGGGCATATGCTTGCCGTTTGCGATACCGCCGCAGCCAATAATGCCTATTTTAACTTTTTTTTGTGCCATGTTTTAATTCCTCCGATTAATAAAAATATTAATAAATAAAAATTTTATTTATTTTTGCATTATCTAAATATAATAATAATAGATTTTTTTGTATTTTTCAAGTACTATTTATATATTTTTGAATTAAATTTGATTTTAGTGAAATATGACGGAAAACGATTTATATTGCGATTTTGATTTTGTGGATTTGCACAAATGCGCAGGGGCGGCAATCATAGAATTTATTTAATTTTGCTTGACAATATAGCAGAATTATGATATGATTTGCATATATAGACTTGAACTTTATAGAAAAATATGTTAGATATATGTATTGATAGGGTAAAAATTTATATTTGTAGGTATCGTATGAAATTTATTGAACTCGAATCCGAGCGGTTAATCTACCGTAAATTCAAAGAAGACGACTTTCCCATAGTTTTTGATTGGACTACCAATGCCGAAAACTTGAAATATTGGGAAGAGGGTCCGTTAAAAGAATCTCAAGTCGATGGTTACATAAACTGGCTTATCTTCAACACAAAGGACGAAGAAGGTTTCCACTATGAATACGCCGTCGTGCGTAAATCTGATAACAAACTAATCGGTTCAGCTACGCTCATGCACTTGCCCGATAAACCCGAACTCGGCTGGACGCTCCACCGCGATTATTGGCGGCAAGGCTACGGTACAGAGATGGGCAAGACAATGTTGCAGCTCGGATTCGATATATTAAATTTTCGCCGTATCATTGCCGTTTGCAATGCATTGAACGTAGGTTCATATAAAATCATGGAACATATAGGTATGCGGCGCGAGGGTCATTTTATCAAGTCGAGACGCGGCAACAGCGCACTCAATCACGAATGGTGCGACGAGTTTATATATGCTATTTTGCAAGAAGAATGGATAGCGGCAAAAGATATAGGATGAGCATTTCCATTAACATATCAATAAATTTATCTGACGTGGCGTTTTAAGAAGTTGGACTTAAAGTATAATTATAAATAAAAATTAAGAGGTGTTTTTATGCCGGAAATCAGACCCAGTGCCGATTTGCGAAATCATTATAACGAAATATCCGAATTTTGCAATAAATACTCAGAACCTGTATTCATAACGAAAAACGGCAAAGGCGACCTCGCCGTTTTGAGCATTGAAACATACGAGAAACTCTGCGGTAAATTCGAGTTGTACCGTCTTTTGGAAGAAAGTATAGAAGCGGAAAAAAGCGGTCGCGTCCGCCCGTTCAGCGAAGCTGTTTCGGATATTCGGAAAGGGTTGGGAAAATAGATATATCATAATAAACGCCTCGAATGGAAATCTATTTTGAAATTAAATAAATTTAGAAATGCAGAATGCAGAATCATATAATTCCGCATTCTGCATTGTCAATTCTGTCGCCGGGATTATCATCGCACTTTCGGCACTATTATAATTTTTTTGTCGGTTATGTTCTGGTTTTCACACTTGTTGTATTTCATGATTTTTGAAACCTGAGAGTCGTATTTTTTTGCTATGCCCCAAAGGTTTTCGCCTTTGTTCGGATAATATATAATCATCTGAACGTCTTTATGGCTGAGTTTTGGTTTATCAGTATCTACTACGACCGCTTTTATCATATTGCAGACTTCGTTTTCAAATACTACGCATTCAAAACACATATTAACTTTTACTGTAAGTTTATTGTCGTTGATAGACGCGTCAATATCTAAAATATATCCCGTAACGTCCGCCGTTGCATTATTTAATTTTTCCCCGGCGTTTATTTCCGTTTTTATCGGTATCGAACAGTCAAGATTCTGTATCTCCTCATCCCCGCCTTTTACCATTACGGACAACTCCGCGCTGCTGTTTACAGTTATAACAGAATCGGTTATCACTGTGCTGTTTATCACTACTACGCCTACTGCGTCCATAACGCCGTCCATTGATGCGTCCTCTAAAACAATGCTGTCCTCTACTGACTGTTTTTCTTTATACATGCCTTTATATCTCTGAGTTTTTAACGCTTCGTTTTGCACAGAATGTTCATATTTCGGAGCGTATGCGTCAACTACTATTTCCTGCCCGTTATTTTTAAACGCCGACACTTCAATCTGGGCAATAAAATCTACGTTTATGATTTTGTTTTCGCCGTACTGGTCTATATCTATATCAGTTTTAAGCGACGATAAACTTATTTTTGCCGCACATTCGTATTTTTCGTCTAAGTCGTCAACGTCGACAATCTGTGTGGACGGTATTTTTCTTGTTAGTTTTACATATTCGTTTTTGTCCTCTGCGGAATTGTACAGAAGTTTGACGTCAGCCGTAAACTTCACTACGGCTTTATTATATAACGGTTTTATCTCGTCTACGCTTATATTGATGTCGGCGTATATTATTTCGTTGGCGGCGGGACCTTCCGTGATTGTGATATTCTCGCTTATTTTTGCTTCATTGCTTCCCACAAACATATTGCATATCTCAAAATCGCGTTTTAATTTTTCGACTTGAATCCCGTCGTATTCGTTCGGATTTGAATCGCCGGTGTTATAAAAGCTCGGCGCTTCGTATTCTTTCATACCGACGGATTTATTTTCGCTCGATATTACGGATATTCCCATATCTACTCTTACAGTCATTTTTCTCGGATTTAAAAGGCGACAGTTTAATTCCCCCACCTCGATTGAAACAATAATCTTGTGATTTGACATAATTCCCGGAATGTCAAAACTGTAGTCGAAATCGTTTGTAAACGAAAAACTGCGCAGTTGTTTATATGGGTCGGATATGTATATTACAGTAACCGCAATTACCCCGTTTACTCTCGCGACATCTTTATTGGCGTATTTATTTTTAATTATAGGCTTCGCATCGACTCTGATTATTCGGTTTATATCATCGCAGTAATCCGGTAAAACAATGTCGCTTTGAAGTTCTCTTGCAAAATTCTGCTCGTTTTTCTCCGACAGATTAACATTTTTATTTAATTCTATTCTGTTTTCCATATGTTTGAGACCCTTCTCCCTTTTATTATATTTAAATATATAGAAATAATAACTGTTATATTTATATTAACGCCGGCAGTTTTTTATTACATAAAAAATTTTTATTTGAATTCAAAAATTTATATATATTTTAAATAAATAAAGAGCTGCCAAATGATCGTTTTTACTAAAAGTTTTAAATTTTAGTTCTAAAAACTGTCTTTATTTGACTGCTTTTTTATGTTATTTCTGTAAAAAAATGTTTTTTCGCAACAAATATCGTGAATTTTTAATTAAAAAAATTTTATATTTTCAAGTTTGATTTCATTAATTAAAAATACTTGAAAAGTTATATCATTTATGATATAATTTCAAAGTCAGTTAAAATTGTAAAATATTATAAGATATCATTATTTATTACATTTTGTTATTAATTAAAAAGTTAGGGTGGGATTATGGTCGATGGATAAAAATGACATAGATAAAAAAATCAAAAAGAACCAGCAAAGTGATGGAAAAAAGGACAAAAAAAATTATTTGCACGCCGAACATCGAGGCAGAATGAGGGAAAGATACAAAAAAAACGGTTTCGATTCTTTTGAATTTCATGAGATACTTGAACTTATCTTATATTATCCTATACCCAGAATAAACACAAACGTTATAGCGCATGATTTAGAGGAAAAATTCGGCAAGTCCCTGTCGAATATACTTGAAGCCGACGAAAACGCGCTGAAAGCAATTAAGGGCGTATCGGAAAATACCGCGTTGTTTTTTAAACTTTTGGCTGACATAACCAGAAGATACAACATAGAAAGAGCGTCAAAACAAGGGGATATAATAGGCAAGCATGCGCACGAGGATTATCTTATCGCCTATTATACAGGAATGTCGCGTGAAACGGTGGTAATGCTCAGTTTGAATAACAGAATGGAACGCATATCGACCGATATTATATATGAGGGCAGCGTAAATTCCACAAAAGTCGATAGGAATAAAATGGCAAAAATCGCTCTGAACAATAATGCTTCAGCCGTGATTGTCGCTCATAATCACCCTCACGGACAGGATTATCCTTCCGCAGACGATATAGAAACGACAAGACAACTCAGCAGACTTTTCAACGATATCAGTATAAATTTTGTCGACCACTACGTTGTCGCAGAAACAAAAATTTCAAGTATAATGGAAAAATTAGTTCACGATTTTTTAAAATAATTGTGATATAATATATTTTATGATGCGAATTTTCCGAAATATTTAATTTTCATAAATTTACCTTTACGCACTTATATCTGCCTGTTAGGATAATTATACAGAGCAAAGCTCAGTTGTGCCGCCTGCGGAATTAGACCGACTAGGGGTAAACCGGTTAAAATTCGCATTTTATATGTACTGTGCATATGTGCACGTGTGCCTATTACATATATGCGGTTGGTACAACTGAGCTCTGCTCTGTATGTATAATAGCATACGGTTCGCATTTATACATTATATTTAAAAATAATTATAACGCAATGAGGAAAATATTCATGAACGAAAACCAAATCAAAAATATCAGGCAAACCAACAAATTTCAGCTTATATCGGAGTTTAAGCCCACGGGCGACCAGCCGCAGGCTATCGACACCCTGACGGAGGGGATAAGACGCGGCGAACGCGAACAGGTTCTACTCGGGGTGACCGGTTCGGGAAAAACTTTCACTATGGCTAACATAATCGCTAATCTCAACCGTCCGACTTTAGTCTTAGCCCACAATAAAACTCTCGCGGCTCAGCTGTGTACGGAATTCAGGGAATTTTTTCCGAATAACGCAGTGGAGTATTTTGTAAGCTATTATGATTATTACCAGCCCGAAGCGTATATTCCCGGCAAAGATATATACATAGAAAAAGACTCGGCTATAAACGACGAGATAGACAAGCTCAGACATTCGGCTACCTCGTCGCTTTTATCTCGGAACGATGTTGTTATCGTTTCAAGCGTTTCGTGCATATATGGTCTCGGCGACCCGTCCGAATACGAAGAACTTGTCGTGAACGTCAGGGTCGGCATGAAAATGTCGAGGGAAGAATTTATCGCAAAACTTGTCGATATAAACTACAACAGGAACGATATTAATTTAGAGAGAAACAAATTCCGGGTTCGCGGCGATATAGTCGAGGTTATCGCGTCGGATTCAAACGAC
Organism: Oscillospiraceae bacterium; assembly: GCA_009780985.1. GTDB lineage: Bacteria > Bacillota > Clostridia > Oscillospirales > WRJC01 > WRJC01. Next base: position 9,437 of record WQYZ01000067.1, read on the forward strand.
AGGGCGACGAGAGTGGAATTTTTCGGCGACGAAATCGACAGGATTTCGGAAATAAACATAGTCACCGGGGAAGTTTTTAATTTTCTCAAATATACGGCGATATTTCCTGCGTCTCATTATGTTGTGGCAAAAGAGAAAATAGAAACTGCAATCGCCCAGATTGAGGAGGAACTTGAAGAACGCATAAAATTTTTTCAGGACAACAATAAATTAATAGAAGCTCAGAGAATAGAAGAACGCACAAGATACGACATCGAAATGATGCGCGAAATAGGGTATTGCAGCGGAATTGAGAATTATTCGCGGATATTTACGGGCAGACCCGCAGGCAGCACCCCGTACACTCTTATGGATTATTTCCCGGATAATTATATAATGTTTATAGACGAATCGCACGTCTCCGTGCCGCAGGTCAAAGGCATGAGCGGAGGAGATAAGGCAAGAAAGAAAAATCTTGTGGATTACGGATTCCGACTTCCGTCCGCATATGACAACCGTCCGATGTATTTCGACGAATTTTTGAGCAAAATAAATCAGGTGGTTTACGTCAGCGCAACCCCTGCAGAATTTGAGAGAAAACGCGCCGGCGCAGTCGCAGAGCAGGTTATAAGACCTACGGGACTTTTGGACCCTGAAGTGGAAGTACGCAAAGTGGACGGTCAAATCGACGATTTACTCGGCGAAATCCACAAGAGGACAGAAAAAAAAGAGCGCGTCATAGTGACGACGCTCACAAAAAAAATGGCGGAAGATTTGGCGGAGTATATGGAAAATCTCGGCATAAGAGTGCGGTATATACATCATCAGGTCGATACTATGGAGCGAATGGAGCTTATCCGGGACTTGCGAAGCGGAGTTTACGACGTTATAATCGGCATAAATTTACTGCGCGAGGGTTTGGATATTCCCGAAGTGTCGCTTATCGCGATACTTGATGCGGACAAAGAGGGATTTTTGCGCTCCGACACTTCTCTGATACAAATTATCGGCAGAGCGGCGAGAAACGTCAACGGCAAAGTCATAATGTACGCGGACACGGTGACAAGTTCAATGGAGCGCGCTATAACCGAGACAAACAGGCGCAGAAAAATCCAGATGGAATACAACGAGGCACACGGCATAACCCCGCAGACGATAATAAAAGCCGTGCGCGACGTGTTGGATTTGAAAGAAAAAGAGGACGGCAAAGCCGCCGAAACCGAGAAAAAACTCGAATCTGCCCAGAATCTCAGCAAAAAAGACAAAGACAAGTTAATAGCGGATTTGACTGCTGAAATGCAGAAATCCGCCAAAAATCTCGACTTTGAGCGCGCCGCGTATCTGCGCGACAGGATAAAACATCTCCGTGGCGTGTAATGGACTTTTGAAGAACATAGAAATATTCGTAGGGGCGACCCTTGCGGTCGCCCTCGTAAATATAACCAGATATTGGTGTAAATTCGAGGGCGACCGCAAGGGTCGCCCCTACGAATATTATTTCATATCATCATCTTTCACAACGCCTTTTTTTATCAGGATATTGCCGCCTTTAGTCGAGTCGGCTGTGACGATTATGCCGACAGCTTTTTCGGCGAGGTCGTAGAATTTAAACCGCTCGACAAGTTCGAGTTTTGAGCCGTTTTCTTCTATAAGTTGCGTATATTCGCCGTATCTCTGACCCTCTGTCACGCTCTCCATCGCGAACGCGGCGGCCTCGACGGCGTAATCCAGCGGGAAAAAGTGCAGGATATCTTTGAGCAGGTCAGCTATATTACACGTCGGTATGTATATGCTTGCGTTTTTGATGTTGTGTACGCTCATGGATTTCTGCGGGAAATTGCCGTCCGAAATCAGGATTTCTTCGCCGTGTCCCATTTCCATGAGAAGTTTCAGCAAATCCGGCGTAAATATTTTCGGTATGTGTTTTAACATAATATTTTATCCTTTCTTAATTTTGTAAAAATAAACTTAATTTATGATTTTACGCAGAATATACAAAGTAAATTTCATACCAATCTCAATATTAAACCTGTCGGCAGCTTCGCCTAAATCGTTATCTCCTTTTGTTAATGTACGGAAATAATTTTTATCTTCATTTTCTATTTGAAAACCTGCGGAAACAAATTTTTCATGCCATGATATTTCCTGCCTTTTATAATAATTGCCTTTGCCCCATAACTTAAAAACTTCATCAATATTTGCATAATCAGTCCATTCGTTTTCAACCGCAATAAAATACCCTCCCGGTTTTAAAACACGGAATACTTCTCTTAATGACTGAATCTGTCCGTCCTCGCCGTTTCTGGTTGAAGAAATCCCGATATTGCTTGTTATATAGTCAAATGAATTGTCTTTTATTGGAATATTCAACACGCTGAAAGACGCTAAACTTATATCGTATTCCATTAAATTGTTAGTTATATAATACCGCCATGCTTTTATCAGTCTTGAACAAGCGTCCGTCGCCAAACATGATATTTTAGGATTTTTTTGGAGTATCATAGGCGCTAAACCCATACCGGGACCGCAGGCAATATCCATGAAAGGTTTGCCGTCATTTGCAATATGAGTTGTTATCTCATCATATAACTTAAAAACATCTGCTCTCCAGTTTCGTCCTTTATAATCCCAATTACGCTTAAATCCGCCATTTAGCCAATATTCTTCATCATTTTTGCCAAATTGATCGCCTTGACTATCGTCGCCATAGTAAAAATCATTTTCGATTATTTCATTTGGTTGTTTAGAAAATAATTTTGCAAAAGTTTCATTCATAAATTAATCACCATCCTTACTTATAAAGTTGCGGATTTTCTGTTTTGGTTCACCGTTTCAAAATAAAATTTTTTATTTTAAAATTCAATAAATCCTACTGTTTTTCGTATTTTCGTAATAGTCCGCGTTGTTGCCGAGCTTCTGCAACACCGGCAGACTGACTGCGTTGATTTGTGCGACTACATCCGGCGGAAGTTTAATCTCCGCCGCTTTTATGTTTTCGAGAAGTTCTGCTTCGTTTCGTGAACCTAATAATGCGCAGTCGATTTGATCGTTCGCAAACACCCACGCAATAGAGAGCTGCGCGACGGATATATTCAGATTTGCCGCAATCTCGCGGAGAACTTTCATCACTTCGTCTATTTCGGATTCCGCGCCGTCCTCGTAATGACGGGCAGTCCCCTGCCCTCTCTCGTTTTTGAAGTGACGCGAATGTGCCTGATGAGGCGGAACGTCCGCGATCGTCTTGTATATCCCCGCCAAAATCCCCTGCATCAACGTCATGGACGTTATGACCGAGATATTTTTTTCTTTGCAGAACGGCAGTATTTCCGCCTCAATCGCGCGCGAGATTATATTATACGTCACTTCGTCGGTCATTAAATCGGGACATAATCCTACGGCTTCCCTTAACTGCGAAACGCCGTAATTGCTTACGCCTATAGCCCTGATTTTGCCTTCTTTTTTAAGGTCGGACATAGCCTCAAACGCTTCTTTTGCAGTCGGCGGATTTGCGATAATTTCGGGGTCGTCTGTGAAATGCTTCACGCCGTACTGATTTATGGGCCAGTGCATCATATATATGTCTATATAATCCGTGCCGAGATTTTTCAGCGAGATTTCGCACTCTTCTTTCAGTGTCTTATAATACGCCTTCGCCGGAGAAACTTTTGAACATATGACTGCATGACTTCTATGGTTTTTCAGCGCAAGTCCTAAGGATTTTTCGCTTTCGCCGTCGTTGTACATTCTCGCTGTGTCAAAAAAATTCACGCCGTTGTCTATGGCTTTATGCACCACTGCTTCAACGTCTTTCTGATTTTGTTCTCCCCAGTATTCCCCGCCTCCGAACGACCAGCAACCTACGCCTAAACGGCTTATGTGTATATTTTCAGCAATTTTTCTTGTTTCCATTAATTAACGCTCCTATCTTTGAATAATTATTATATCTGTCCGGAAACTGTAGGGGACGATGGTAATCATCCTGTAAAATCACGGTCGGATTACCATCCGCCCCTACGTAAATCGGGGTTTCCGGACACATCTATTATTTATTAATTTCAGGTTTATCTGTTCTGCCGACGAGATAGTCAAGCGATACATTGAAATAATCGGCAAGAGCAATCAATGTATCTAAACTCGGGCGAGTTCCATATTCATACCTTTGAACGCTAAACTCATTAACATTTAAAATTTTAGCCAACTGTTTTTGAGTGAGATTATTATCACTTCTTAATTTTTTTATACGTTCTTTAAACTTAAGCATATGAGTTACTTCCTTAAAAATATTAATAATTTGTAAAATATATAAAAATGCTTGACACCACAATAAAAGTAATATATAATATAATTATACACCACATATTTGTGGTCTAAGACAAAGGAGGAAAAACATGGAACACAAATACATAAACGAAATGCTCGCACGCGCGGATTTACAGCAATTTTGCGAATTTCTCATATCCGGACTTGAACTTTGTGAAATTGATAAATTAACATACAGCGAACGTTTGAATAAAGAAAGCAAACTTATGGAAAAAAGAATAAAAAATATTTCCAAAAACGAAGAAGAACTTGACAAAATATTTTCCGAATTCAGCGACGCGACAGACGCATATATGCACGTTTTCACGGAGATAGGCATGAAAATCGGCGCAAAGTTGATGGTTCAATTATTGTGTCAGGATTAATAAACAATTATGAATGCTAATCATGAATTGGCATATCTCCCGTAAAGCCCTCGCCAAATTCGCCGTAGGCGAATTTATGTAAAGAGGGCTTTTGTGCGTTAGTATTTGCATTGTTCTCAATTACGATTGACATCATAAATTAATTATAAACCGATATATGTTAAATTTTCAGTTTCTTGTTTTAAATTTTTCGTAAAACACTTTACTTTCATAAAAATTTATATTATAATTCAGATAAAATCTATTGAAAATAAGGTGAAAGAGAGAGTTTTTAAAATGAGCAAAAATAAATATATTGTATTCACAAAACCGTGGAAAAATATCACATTGGAAGAACTTGGCGCGTTAGTCAAAAACATGGGATTTGACGGAGTGGAATATCCGCTCAGAGACGGCTATCAGGTTCAGCCGTCGGAGGGAGTCAAAGGCGTAAAACGTCTTGTCGATGTTTTGGGAAAATCAGGCGTGACGGTTGAGAGTATAGCGGGAGGAATTGACGTAAAGTTCACAGACGACAATAAAGTCGCGGGAGTAAACGAGGAACTGTTTGCAGGGTGCGGAGAAGCGGGAGTTAAAATCATCAGGATTTGTCAGGGACTTGACAGAAAAATCGAATTTTTCAAGAATCTTGAGCAAATCAAACGCACGTATGACGCAGTTGTGCCGTACTGCGAAAAATACAACGTCACACTCGGCGTTCAAATGCACTGCGACGCAAATATTTCGTCGTCCGCCGAGACATATATTCTTTTAAAAGATTATAATCCGAGGCATATTTCGGCGGTATGGGATTCGGGTCATAACGGGCTTGCGGGAACGGAACCGTGTTTCGGACTTGATACTGTCTGGGATATGTTGTGCATGGTGAATTTCAAGGCGGCGTATTGGAAATTGAGAAACGGACCGGAAAAAGACGAGGCGAAATGGGACGCATACTGGACTACGGCGCGTCATGCCTGCGGAAGCTGGAGCGCGGCTGTAAATCATCTGAAAAAACGCGGATATTCCGGCGTTATCTGTATGCCCGCGGAGTACAGCGACGAGCCGGAAGTAGAGAAGTACACGAGACAGGATTTAGCGTACTTAAAAGGTTTGTTTAATGTATAAACAATTATTTAAGCAAAAAAAATGGTTCTTTGTCTGGGCGGCGGCTTCATTGATATGTATGGTTGCGATATTTATATTTTCGTCGCAGAATGGGGAGAAATCCGAAAATTTGAGCGGTTCTTTGTCTCTTGGAGTATTTGACGTCTTACAGAAAGGAACCGGCGTATCACAAACAGCTTCATTCATGGATATATTAAATCTTCTTGTGCGAAAAACCGCTCATTTTTTAATATATTTTATTTTGGGATTTTGCGCGGCGAACACTGTACGGCAGGTAACGGATAATATCCGGCGCATATTTTTGATTTCGTTAATCTGGAGTTCTTTTTATGCCGCAACCGACGAATGGCATCAGTATTTTGTACCGGGACGTTCGTGCAGATGGCAGGATTGGCTGATTGACACAACAGGCGTATTGATTGGTGTCGTCGTAACGCTGCTTATTGCCCGGCGCGTCAGAAATGCAAAGAAACGAAAAGAAACAGAGGCGATTTAATCAATGAAAAAACGAAATTCGCTGTATATAAAATATCCGCCGTCGGAACCGTGCAGCTGCGAAATATGCAGAAGCTATTGTATGAGACCGGGTTGGTGGACTGTCGAACAAGCAAAACAAGTTATAAATTTAGGCTATTCTCAAAGAATGATGATAGAGGTGTCTCCCGAACGCGATTTCGGAGTATTATCCCCGGCTTTTAAAGGCTGTGAGGGCGGTATAGCATTGCAGAAGTTTTCAAAAAACGATTGTAATTTTTATACAGACGGATTATGTGAACTGCACGCAATCGGGTTATTGCCCTTGGAATGTAGTTTCTGTCATCATGAGAGAGTGGGTTTGGGTATAAATTGTCATTCGGACTTGGAAAAAGACTGGAAAACAGAATTGGGTAAACAGTTGGTTCTCAAGTGGCTTAAATCAATGCAGATAGATAAAAAATATTTATTTCGCATATAAATTTACAAAAAATAACTAATAACTAATATTATCGACTGGAGTTATTATTTACATGAGTATTCCCGCTTTCTATAACGGCTTAACCGTAACAGAATATACTATTCACAGCAATAAAATCAGTGACGCTGTGAAAATCGTCTTATTGACCGATTTACATAGCTGTGAATACGGCAAGTCGCAGCAGACATTGATTGAAAAAACAGACGAACAAAATCCCGACCTCATATTGATGTCGGGCGATATAATGGACGATGTTTTCCCCGACAGCAGTACGGTTGAACTTTTAAAAGTCATAGCGTATAAATATCCCTGTTATTATGTTACGGGAAATCACGAATGCAGGAGCGGGAGAGTGAAAACGCAAAAAAATATATTCCGCGTATACGGCGTAACTGTTTTAGAGGGCGACTGCAAAAATGTATCCGTGAACGGGCAGCATATCTTAATCTGCGGGGTTGACGACCCGCAAAGCGGCAAGGAGATATTTGATAAACAACTGTCGAATGTGTCAGAGTTGATAAATGCGGAGCAATATTCTATTTTATTGTCGCACAGACCAGAATTGTTTGAACGTTATGTAAGTTGTAATTTTGATTTGGTTTTATCCGGTCATGCGCACGGAGGTCAATGGCGAATCCCGCGTATTTTACCTCATGGTCTGTATGCGCCGTATCAGGGATTGTTTCCCAAATATACAACAGGGATATACGAGAAGAACGGCACAAAAATGCTTGTTTCAAGGGGATTGTCACGGGAATCCCCAAGGGTTCCGCGCATTTTCAACGCTCCCGAACTGGTGGTTATTCTTTTGTCTCCGCAATAAACAATATTTTTACCACAGTTTATATTAAATTTTTGAAAGGGGTTATCCTAAACAAGATTATGAAAAAATTAAGAGTAGTTATAATAGGCGCGGGAGGACGCGCAAATCAGGTTATATACCCGTCGTTCGCGGATCTGCGGGACGCGGGGGAAGTTGAAATAGCCGGCATATGCGATATTGACTTAAACAGATTAAATAAAACCGCGGACAAATACAACATAGAAAAAAGATACGGCGCGGGGGGTGTTTTCGACTATCAAAACATGATAAACGAGCTTAAACCGGAGGCGGCGGTAGTTATTGGGCAGCCGCATATCATGTATGATATATGGATGTGGTGCCTTGAACGCGGTCTGCATTTATATGTAGAAAAACCTCTCGCGCTTTCCATTCATCAGGCGCGCGCGCTTCAGGCAGTTGCAAAACGCAACAGCTGTATAACACAAGTCAGCCTGCAGAGACGCTATACTCCGATGGTTATGCAAATGCGCGACGAATGTCTGAAAAGAAGCGCGATAACTCACGCTTTTTGCAAGTTTTACAAATGCGAAGTCGGCAAGGATTTTCTCGGCGCAAGAGACCATATGATGGACGACTGTTTTCATTCGATAGACACTCTGCGCTGGATTTGCGGGTCTGAAGTAATAGACGTCGAGAGCACGGCGAAAAGAATCGGCACGGTCGATATTAATTTCATCTCGGCGGTTCTGCACTTTGAAAACGGCGCAATAGGACATCTTATTAACAGCTGGTCGAGCGGCAAACGCATTTTCGCAGTGGAAATGCACTCGCAGGGTATATTCGCCGAAGCCGAGCACGAGACAAAAGGATATTTATATGCAGACGGCAATCTAAATGGAATCGAATACGATTCGCAAAAATGCGCGGGGAGCGATAAATTCCACGTATATACGGGCGTTTTAAATGCGGCGAAAGATTTTGTGAACGGCTGTCTCAACGGCACACAGCCGCAGTCATGTTTCGACGACGCTGTGAAAACCATGAAAGTCGCTGAAATAATTTTAGCGCAGGCATTATTGAGCGAGTGACTTGTATATGAATTCTAAATTAAACAAGTATGCCAATTATTTATTGGAAAATAATCCGTCACCGTTCTGCGATTATATAATAAGCAAAGAATTGCTTAAACATGACGAACAAACTGTTAAAGGCGCGTATGAATGGGCAAAACAGTTTAAATTGTACAAAGAGATAGAACAGGAACAATTGCCTGACGGTTCATGGGGCGGTTTCGACACCGCACAAACCAAGATAGTCAAAGGCAAGCATTACAAAGCGACAGCGCGGGCGATTTCCCGTTTGTTGGATTTGTCGCTCGACGGCGTAGATGACCCGATGGTAAACAAAGTTATCGACGTTATGAAAAAATATCTGTCCGGCGAACTTCCCGACCCTGAATTTTACGGAAAAGAAAACACGGGTAAACCTATAGGAATACGCCGCCAGATAATATCAAACTTAGGGCATTTTGAACCGGAAAACGCTTTTGTCGTAGAATTGCGAAACGAAACTGCCGGACGGTTTAAAAAATGTTGCGAAGACGGATATTTTAACGGCGAAATATGGCGCGATTTAGATATTCTTGGGACTTGGTCATGGGGCGATATTATCATGCTGTCATACGGAAATGTTATCGACGATAATTTACAGCGTATGCTTTTAACCCATGAATGGGAAAATAACGGCTGGGCTATCTGGAATAAACCGTCCGACTTTAAATCGCCGGAAGACCCATGGTTCCTTTTTTGGATGTGTGCAGTGGAAAGACTGAAAAACTTTTCTCTTTTCGGCGAGTTTATGGCAAAAGAAATAACGCCTTATCTATATTCTATATGCGAAAAGATTGTAAATGACGTCGGCAATCAAATGAATATCGTAATAAACAACTATTTTTATCATCACGGGCAATACAGCGAATCACGAAATACCGTTCAAAAAAAGAAAAACGATTTGCTTTTGCAAATTATACGAATATTAAATAAATGTCAAGAATAAACGAGGTGTAAATATTATGAAAATAACAAATATGACGCTTTATAAAGTCCCTCCGCGCTGGCTGTTTCTGAAAGTTGAAACGGACGAGGGATTAACAGGCTGGGGAGAGCCGATTATCGAAGGCAGAGCCGATACTGTGCGGACCGCCGTCGAGGAATTCAAAGGCTATCTTCTCGGCAAAAATCCCATGACAATCGAAGACCACTGGCAGTATATGTACAGGTCGGGATTTTACAGGGGCGGACCGGAAGTCATGAGCGCGATTTCGGGAATAGATCAGGCATTGTGGGATATCAAAGGCAAATACTACAACGCTCCGATATATGATTTGCTCGGCGGAGCGTGCCGCGACAAACTGAAAGTTTACAGGTGGATAGGCGGAGACAGACCCGACGACGTGAAAAACGCCGCTCTCGAAGCTATAAGTCAGGGATATTCGGCGATCAAAATGAACGCAACAGAAGAACTGCACTATATCGACAGTTTCTCGAAAATTGAAGTTGTCAGCGAAAGAATAGCCGCAATACGCGACGCTGTGGGTAATAAATTGGACGTAGCCGTGGATTTTCACGGGCGCGTGCATAAACCTATGGCAAAAGTCTTGGCGAAAGAACTTGACCAGTTTCACCTGATGTTCATAGAAGAACCCGTACTGCCGCAGAATAACGAGGCACTGCGCGAAGTAGCAAATAACACGTCCACGCCGATTGCGACGGGCGAGAGAATGTTTTCGCGCTGGGAATTTAAAAATTTATTGCAGGATGGCTATGTGGATATAATACAGCCGGATTTATCGCACGCGGGAGGTATCAGCGAGTGCAAAAAGATTGCGTCTATGGCGGAAGCGTTTGATGTCGCAGTCGCGCCGCACTGTCCGCTCGGTCCGATTGCGCTCGGCGCGTGTATACAGCTCGACATCTGCACTCCGAATGCGTTTATTCAGGAACAGAGCTTGGGGATTCACTATAACAAAGGCGGGGATTTGCTCGATTATCTCGCCGACCCGTCGATTTATAAATACAACAATGGTTTTATAGATATTATCTCAAATCCGGGGCTCGGCATAGAGATTAACGAAGAAGCCGTAATCGAAGCCGCGGAGCGTTCGCACAACTGGAAAAACCCCGTATGGCGCAATTACGACGGCACAATCGCAGAGTGGTAGAATGATTAAGTTGCGGAAGTTTGCGAATTTTATGAGATGCGGAGTTTTCGCAAATTCCCGCTATTAAATTTTTGCACACTATTGACAATGTGCTTGAATACATTGTATCACATTGCAGGCAATGTGTGTTGAATTCTTTGTAAACTAATTATTAATATTTTTCAGAGGCATTATGGAATTTCATGAAAAAATAAAAAAATTAAGAAACGATTTAAATCTAACCCAACCCCAAGTAGCTGACTATATTGAAATAACATATCAAAATTATCAATTATTAGAATACGGTAAATCTAAACCCAGTTTTGATACTCTGGTTAAACTTTGCAGATGTTTAAACGCGTCTGCTGACTATTTATTGGGATTAAAAGATTTTAATGAAAGATAATACTATTGCTGTTGTTTTAGATTTTAGGAGGAATATACCTCATGGAAGATTTACCAAATAGAAAAAGTATACGACTAAAAGATTATGATTACAGTCAAGATGGAACTTATTTTATAACAATTTGTACGCACGACAGAGTAAATTTGTACGGCGATATAATCGTAGGGGCGGATTCAATATCCGCCCGAATGAAATTAAACCATGCCGGTCAAATGATACAAAACATATTTGATGAAACTATAAATTCATATAACACTGTTATTTCCGATATATATGTTATTATGCCAAACCATTTTCATTGTATTTTGTCTTTATCAAGGGCGGATATTGAATCCGCCCCTACGGTTGGCGATATTATACAATCGTTTAAAAGAAATACGACAATAAAATATATAAATGGCGTAAAATCCGGTATATATCCCTCATTCAACAAAAGAATCTGGCAGAGGAATTATTACGAACACATAATCCGTGATGATGAAGAATACCAGACAATATGGCAATACATAGACGAAAATCCTGCAAAGTGGGATAAAGATAAATATTACATATAATCTAAATAACCAGTAAAAAAATACCAATAGCAAACACGACGTTTATGTGTTAAAATTTTAAACATGAAACGAATAAAACTTTTTGCACTGAACCGCCGTGTCCGCAAGGTTTACTATA
>WQYZ01000068.1 GCA_009780985.1 Oscillospiraceae bacterium
TATTGTAGGGACGAACTGCGTTCGTCCGCCAAAATAAAATCGTCGTAAAATCCAGTCAGATTTGCGGACGAACGCAGTTCGTCCCTACAATACACAATATATTCTAAGTAGTACAATATAGGGGCACAAAATTTTGTGCCCCTATATTTAACAATTTACAGTTTGTGTATTTACGTATTTTTATTATTTCTTATCAGCCGGTTTTTTATCGTCAGGTTTCTTTCTTGTCGCAAGAATGATAATTATGACTATAACTATTACAACAACGACGACGATTATGATAATTACAATAGTAGTGGTGTTGCTGTTTCCGTTATCGGAAGAAGCGGTTGTTGCTGTTGTGTCGCCGGAGATTGCCGCGGCATTATCTGCGGCTGTTGTGTCTGCTGCCACAGTAGCGGGAGCTTCGGTGGTTACGGCGGCCTCTTTAACAAAGTCCATAGACTGGAAATTTATGTTTCCGTCAGGGTACTCAACTTTGATAACATGGCTTCCCGCAGTCATAGCCACGCTGCCTATCGGGACGTCGGCGTAAGTCTGCCAGTCTACGTTGGTCGAGACGCCGTTGCCTATTAAATTGCCGTCATAATATATGTTGACTGAGCCTGCCGGGTCGGTGCCTGAACCAATCCATGCGCTGACATCGTAAGTTCCGTCCGATACAACATTGACAGTATACTGAACCCAGTCGCCTGCAGTTATCCAGCCGATGGTACCGATTTTAGTGCCGTCAACGCCGTCTCTGCCGATATAAGTGTCGCCGCACCACTGAGTGGCGACTGACTCGTCGGGTCTCACATCATGGGCGCTGCCGGCTTGACCTGCAACACCATAATTGCTTGCGCCTGAATCAAAGTCTGTGCCTTCAATAGTGGTGGATCCTCCGCCTATGCTGAGGTTTTTGGCTACATACACATACGGAGCGGTCGTAGGAACATCGACAGATTTGTCAACGGTGAGGACTATATCGCAAAGCTGGATTCCGCCGTCGTCTGTTACATTTCCGTCGGCGTCTGTCTCTGACCCAATAGTTTCTGCGTCGAGCTGATAATATTGATAAGGGGTCGTGTTGTTGGGTAAATCAATATAATAAAAGGTGTATGCTGTGTTTAAAACGTCGTCTTGTTTACCGGTGTAAATGACATTCCAGTTTTTGCCGTCGGTTGAACCGGAGAAAGTCCATCCGTCGCCCATACGGCGGGGATACTGGTCGCTGTCGTTTGCGGTGCGGAGAATGATACGGTTTACCGTATATGGTTTTTCATACATCCATTGAACCCAATAAGGCAAATTAGGACTGCCGTATTTAAGGTCCTTATCAAGAGCCAGATCTGTGTTAAGAAGGTCAGCGCCAAGTACGTCTGCCTGATAATAGTCGACTATGCCCGCGGCGCCTTCATCATCAGCCCAGCCGTCGCCGCCGTCTACAAAAGTCGGGAACATCAGGATATTGTTTCCCCCTGCTGCATCAGCCAAGGTGTCGAACGGGTCAGACGCCGCGCTTACGGGTATCACCGCCATTGATGCCAAAAATACAAGTGACAAAATAATTGCTAAAAATTTTGCTTTTTTCATATTTGTATTTTCTCCTTTACATTTAGATATTAAAAATACTTTATATATTTTTATATAACGGATACTTATGCTGTTTTTATTTTACAACTTATTTTTATATTTGTCAATAAGTTTATAGATATATTTTTAATATTCCTGAAATTTTTTCAATTAAAATACGGTTTTGGCTGAAATTACAATCAAAACCGTACTATAAATTTTATATTTATTAAAAATTTTGGATATTATTTCCGTTTTTTATATTTAACAGCCGCAGTTATTGCCAGTGATAATATCGCAAGAATTATGAGATTCCACGCGTCGAAGATATTGTCTCCGGTTTTCGGGTTTATTTTTGCCGTATCGTCTGATGCGGAAACATCTATGTCGCTGAGATTGAAATTTGCCAAAGGTCCCATAAAATCGCCGATATATATTCCGTCATCTGAATATACTTCATATGAATTGTCTCCTTTTGGGATGAGACGGTATTTCGTGTCATTCGCTGTAACGATTATTTCATTGCTGTTTGGCACTTGTTCAACTAATACAGGCGGCGCGGTAACTATTGGGTTTTGCTCCTGTGATTCCGGCATTACAGGTATTGCCGGAACTGTCGGCGTTACGTCCGCTGCGGATACAGGCGATTCCGTAGGCTGAATATTTACCGTATTATCCGGAGTTTCCGTAACAGAAGTATCGCCTGACAGCGGCGCGTTTGTTATATCCGGTATATCGGAGACAGCGGGCGTTTCCGTTATTGGCTCAGCAGGTTCTGTAGATTCCGTCACTGATGTTGTCGGTTCGGCTGTGGGTGTTATTCCTCTATCTGTGTCCGTCGGCGGTTCGGTTCCCAATACCGCCGGCGTTGGCATCGTTCCTGCGCCAGACGGCGGAGACGTTGTCACAGGTATATATTCAAAGTCGTTGTTTGGCATATCTTTTGTTACGCCGTTAAGGCTACGACCGTCCGGAGTGGAATACCCGTTGACCGCCGGCGGCGTGATGATTATATTTGCGCCGTCCGGCACATCTATACTGTAACTGCCGTCTGCTTTGGTTTTTACCGTTTGAGTTGTTGCGCCGCCGTCTAAACTATATGTGATAGTTTGCCCGGAGTTGTCCGGCAGTCCGGTGACTTTTCCGCTCACTGTATGTGTCGTCTGCGTATAAACAAAATCATATCCGGTTTCATTTTCTTCTATATAATCAGTGGTATAGCCGCTTTTGTCTACAGAATACCCATTGACTGCCGGCGGCGTAATTGTCACTATTGCGTCATATGGTACGCCCGGTATGCTGTAATTGCCGTCTTTGTCGGTTTTTGTCGTATCCGTTACCGGCGAGTTTATTCCGGCGTCTAGTGTATACGTGACAATTTGACCGGAATTATCGTCCAGTCCGCTGACATTTCCGCTTACTGTCGATGTGACATATATAGTTAAAGTAAGTTGTCCCGCCACCTTTCCGGCATTATCCGGATTATTGTCGTACATGTCAATAATAATTTTATGCTTTCCGCCTGTAGATAAATCGGCTGAGTAATCTTTGTCATATGTGAAAGCAAATGGTTTAAATTCATTGGGATCAGGTGGCACATCAACCAAATCCCCGGCATCGGCGGGCAGCGTATAGTCGGGGTCAACGGTGATAAAATTGTCGTTTAGGCTTGCAACCGGAACCCACGTGATGTCGTCTACTAAATTCCCCGTCGAGTTAAGACCGGTACCACCGGTTTGCGATGCCGAACTCACAGCTGCCAAGTAGAATCGTGTGACATCCGAGTCAGCGAGATAGTATCCGCTGTGATGAATCCAGGCGAGATTCGTTGCCTGAAAATCATATTGTTCCACATTTGATGGAATAGCTGCGATATTTGTGAGCCTTGCAAGATTTGCCGGATCTGAGATAGCCAACCGTGCAACATCCGCTGTAGAAGCTGACATTCTTCCGCGGTGCCATACGCTCCACTGGTAAATTGTACCTT
Source organism: Oscillospiraceae bacterium (assembly GCA_009780985.1). Taxonomy (GTDB): domain Bacteria; phylum Bacillota; class Clostridia; order Oscillospirales; family WRJC01; genus WRJC01. The sequence continues at coordinate 3,542 of WQYZ01000068.1, forward strand.
TGTCTGTGCTTAAGTCCTGATATAATGCGGCGTCTTGAGTGCCGTTAATTTCAGCGAAAAAATTATTAGTGGTACCGGTACCATCAATGTCGTCATGCGATTTGAATGTTACCAAGGGATTATTTGGCTGTCCAGGCTGAAATCCTGATTGCCAAATTTCAATAACGCCATCCGATGCTGTTGTACACCATCCGGAAATTACTGCCGGAGGTAAAGTATTAGGAAGTGCAGTATTAGGATAGAGTAGCACAGATGGAGTATCTGGATGAGTGTCTCCATCAATTAAATTATAGTTTCTTCCTGTTCCAGGAAGTTGAACAGGCAGTTCAAATCCCCCGTTTTGAATTTCGCGGGGATAAGAGTCCGGCGGAGTTCCCGGCAACTGGTCTGCTGAAACTTGCATAAAATTGATATTTGGAAAAAGCGTCAAAAGCATGATTGCAATTAAGAGTTTTGCTGAAATCTGCGTAAATCTTTTCATGTTTTATCTCCTTGGTTTTATTTTGTCATGAATTTTTACATATTTTCTAATTTTATCTTCAGAAATATTACACAATAATATATCGTCTTAAAACTATCTTACTTTATACTTTAAAAAAAATTAAAAATTTATTCGTTTTTCGAATAAATTGAAAAAATTACCGTAAATTTTTTATTAACGATACAATAATATATTTACAAAACGTTTTTTTTGTGATAAAATAGTAAAAAATATATAAATATATAAAATGTAGAAAAATAAAGACGTAAAAAATCGAGGTGGTTAATGTGACTGGCGGCGGCGGTGAAAAAACCGAAAGAGCCTCGGCGCATAAAAAGTCGGAGCAACGAAAAAAGGGTAATGTATTTCAAAGCAGGGATTTAATCAGCGGCGTGATGATACTGTTGAGTTTTCTGGCTTTGAGGCTTCTTGCCGGATACCTGATGGGCAGATTCTCGGCGGTGGTAAGCGATTCCATAAATTTGAGCGGCAGTGTAAATAATTTTGATATACCCGTCGCGTCAAGCGTCATGTTTAATTTGGTTTTAAATATGTTCCTGCTTGCTTTGCCTATGCTGCTTGTCGCTATGGTTTTGGGATTCGGGTTATCCGTCGCTCAGACGAGATTTATATTTTCTTCGGAACAGCTCAAGCCGAAATTCTCGCGTCTGAATCCCGTTGCGGGAATTAAAAAAATGGTCAATCTAAGAGCCCTTGTGGAACTTGTAAAATCAATACTGAAAGTCACAGTCATAACTTATATAATATATACAGTCATAAATTCCAGAATAAAACAAATTCCCGCGCTGACAAATATCGACATAAGAACCGCCGCGGCGTGGCTCGGACAGACAGTTTTCGATGTCGCGTTATACGCCGGAATCGGCATGATAGTCATAGGAGTGGCGGATTATCTGTACCAGTGGTGGGATTATGAAAAGAATCTGAGAATGACAAAACAGGAAGTAAAGGAAGAGAACAAAACATTAGAAGGAAATCCCGAAGTAAAGGGCAGAATAAGGTCTATACAGAGAAAAATGGCTCAGCAGCGGATGATGTCGGAAGTAAAAAATGCCGACGTTGTTATCAGGAATCCTCAGCATTACGCCGTAGCCTTAAAATATAAGCCCGAAGAAAACGACAGAGCTCCTGTTGTTATTGCCAAGGGAAAAGATTATATGGCTCTGCAGATAGTTAAAGAAGCGCAGAAATATGAAATTTATACTGTCGAAAATCCCCCTCTTGCCAGAGCGCTTTTCGCATCTGTCGAAATTGATCAGGAAATACCGAAAAAATTCTGGCATGCGCTTGCCGATATTATATTACATTTGTATGAGATGAATAAGATAAACCTGAATAAATTAAAAGCCGGCAGCCAAACCGTTAATCCTCCCGTGAAAGATATGGATATAATGGATGTAAGTGGTATGGACGACATGTTTAATCCTGAAGATTATGAAGATAAAAACGACTGAAGCAGATAGTAGATTTCGATAAATAAAAAGGAAATATGCTGAGATTCTCTCAGTAAAAAGATAAGGAGCAAATAATAAATTGAAAAGATTTTTTGATAATATTATCACGGTATTCGTCATTTTGATTGTTCTTTTAATTATCATTCCTCTGCCGACTTTTATGCTCGACTTCATGATATTGTTTAATATGGGCGTTTCGCTGCTGATTCTGCTTATCAGTATGTATATAAAAGAATCGCTGGATTTTTCGATATTCCCGTCGCTTCTTCTTGTAACGACTATGCTGAGGCTTGCTTTGAGCGTATCGTCTGTAAAATTAATTCTCGGACATGCGGGGCATGCGGGGCATGTCATACAGACTTTCGGCGAATTTGTCATAGGCGGGCAGCCTGTAGTCGGATTTATCGTATTTTTGATTATATTGATTATTCAGTTTTTAGTTATAACAAAGGGCGCGGAAAGAGTCGCAGAGGTGGCGGCAAGATTCAATCTCGACGCTATGCCTGGAAAGCAGATGGCAATAGATGCGGATTTGAACGCAGGTCTTATAAACGAGGCGCAGGCACGCGAACGCAGGGAAAAAGTATCGAGGGAAGCAGAGTTTTACGGGGCGATGGACGGCGCGACAAAATTTGTCAAAGGCGACGCGATAGTGTCCCTGATTGTCGCTGTCATAAATATAGTCGGCGGAATAATAATCGGATATATGACCGGGGTAGCCGACGTTATGGGAACATACACAATCGCTACCGTCGGGGACGGTCTCGTATCCCAGGTTCCCGCGCTTATGATTTCCACGGCGACCGGTATGGTCGTAACCCGTTCGGCTTCGGAAAGCAGTCTGAGCAAAGATGTTGTGACACAATTTTCAAAAAATCCAACTACTATGATTATCGCCGGCTCATCAATGCTTCTGCTTGTATTCGTAACGCTTTTCGTGCCGCAGTTTCCGTGGTGGTTTCTGATTGTTATCGGCGGGTTTATGCTGACTTTGGGAATTGTGCAGAGCAGAGGACAGAAAACGGCTTTAGCCGCTGTTCCCGTTCCGGCGGAAATTGCCGCGCATGAGGCGCCCGTAATATCCGACACGGACTTTTACAGAGATCCGAAAAATATTTACGCGTCCATAGAAGTAGAGCTGATGTCGGTCGAATTCGGATACAGTCTGCTCCCGCTGATTGACGAGAGGCATGGATCTAACCTCGAGGACAGGCTCACCAATTTTAGGAAAAAATTTGCGGCGGATATGGGTATTGTTATTCCGGATATTACTTTTTTGGATAATATACAGATAACGCCTAACAGTTATATTATAAAAATAAAAGACGAGGAAGTCGCCGGCGGCGAAATTCTCCCGGGGCATTACCTGATAATGGATTCAAACGGTTCGTTCGGCGACATTGACGGGATAGACACAACCGACCCCGCGTTCGGAATACCGGCAAAATGGATTCCCGGTTCGGCTATAGAAAGAGCGGAAATATTAGGGTATTCGGTAATCGATGCGCAGTCTGTTATTATAACTCATTTATCGGATATAATAAAGAAGTACGCATACGAGTTTATCGGACGTTCCGAAATTGAAATGATGTTGAACAATCTGAGAAATAAAAATAAATCGCTTGTAGACGATGTGGTAGGAAATACGATTAATATGTCCTCTTTCCAGAAAATCATCACAAATCTGCTCAAAGAACGCATACCGGTAAAAGATTTGGTGACAATTTTAGAAACAATATCAGAGTATGCATCCGCGACGGGCGGCGACACCGATATGCTTACCGAACACTGCAGGCAGGCTTTAAGGCGCACAATAACGAGATTATACGCCGAAGACGGGGTTATAAAAGTGATTCTGCTTGATATGGAGCTTGAAACTACTATCATAAAGAGCGTAAACAAAACCGCCGCCGGATTCTATCTCGCGCTCGACCCTCCGCTGATTCCTGCGATACTGGCGTCGCTTTCGGAAAATCTGGCTAAACTTGAAAACGTAGGCGCGCAGCAGATAGTTATGACTAATCCGGTTGTGAGATTTTACTTCAAACAGTTTATAGACCAGTTTGTGCCGGGACTCACGGTTTTATCGTCAAACGAAATAGACCCTAAAATTCAGATACAATCGTTCGGCATTGTAAAGGTCGAAACGGCATAAAGCGTAAGATATATTAGAAATTCAGCGAAATTAAAATGGGAGATTGATGGCTAGATGACGGAAAAAGATATAAACGACATATACGGCGAATTAAATTCAGATATCAGAAACAATGATATAAATAATATTTATATCAGCGACGGCGGCGATGAAATTGATATAATATTAGACCCTGACGAGATAATTACGGTGAGCGACTGTCAGTCAAGACTTACTCCGGATCCGTCCGTGAAATATGTGGGGAAATTTTTGAGGAAGACTGACGATAGCCTGTTGATTTTGGGAATATGCGCGGAAAAAAGACAGGGAATCGAATATAAAGCCGGCGACCGAGCTGCAGTGTCTTATAAAGCCCTGCGCTCCCATTACAGTTTTAACGTGAAAATAACAGATATAAGAGAAGTTATGCCTGAAGATGATTTTGACACACGCGATATGCTTAACGAGCTCACGAGTATTCACGGGTATAATAATTATATATTCGAGGTTTTTCCGGTATCGCAGCCGGAAAAACAGCACAGGCGGGAATTTTTCAGAATGCCCCTGCGGATTGAAGTGTATTATAAACTGATTCCGGAATATATTGTCGACAATATGACAATGACTGATTTAAAATTCGAGCATGAACTTGCGGCGGAAAAGAAAAAGGACGCAGACGAGGGGCTTCTGGAAAAAGAAGAGGGATTTTCAAAACTGTTCACTCTGGATTTCAGCGCTGGGGGATTTAAATGCAGGTATCCCGAAAAAATTGCCGTCAATACATATCTTTATTGTATGCTTATAATAGACGGCGAGGCTTTGCCTGTTATCGGGCGGGTAGTCAGGTCAAAAGCCGACGAGGACGAACCGTCCGTATATGATTTGCACGTGTCTTTCTGCAAAATAAGCGACCCTGTAAGAGACAGACTTTTCAAGTATATATTTTATCAGCAGCGTCAGACGCAGGCTAAGTTTCTTAAAAAAAGGTTTTAAATGGATTTGAAATAAAAAAGGCTGAACCTGATAGAAAAATCTAAAATTTTTATTGAAAATTTTGATTTTTCAACAGGTTCAGCATAAGAATACAGGATGTTATAAAGTTAAGATTGGGGTAATGGGACGTGTCTGTAAACGAGAACGAAAAAGATAAAAAATCAAAATCAGCGGGAGTTTCGGATGAACTCTGGAAATCATATAAAGAAACTAAAAATGTTGAAACAAGAAATTATATTTTAATGCAATATTTATATATAGTGAAGTTTATTGCGTCGAGGATGTATTCTACGTATAAAAATCTGGCGGACCAGGACGACATAATAAGCTGCGGGTCAATCGCTCTTTTAAACTCTATAGACAGGTTTGATTACACAAGGGATATAAAGTTTGAGACGTTTGCGTCGATAAGAGTGAGGGGGGCAATGATTGACTATCTGCGTAAACAGGATTGGGTTCCGCGCACAGTCAGAAAAAGTCTGAAAGATATAGACGCGGCGTATGCGACTCTGCAGCACGAACTTGGGCGCGACCCTGCGGATGAAGAAATAGCGGCAAAACTCGAAGTCAATATGGATGATTATTATGAAACTGTAGGGAAAACTTATTCTACAAATATACTGTCAATAGAAGAGCTTATAACGGATAATCTTGCAAATCTGATTCCGGCGTCTGAAAACACCCCGGAAAAACATTATGAAGACCAGGAACTTGTCAATATAATATCGCAGGCGATAGATTCCCTCAGCGATAAGGAGCGGACTGTTATCTCCTTATATTATTACGAAGGATTAAAAGCCAAGCAGATAGCCGGCGTTTTAGAGATTTCGGAGTCGAGGGTATCGCAGATTCACTCGAAAGCATTGATTAAACTGAAATACGCGCTGCAAAAATATATTAAATAAAACTATGGTAGATATAATTGATAATGAATAGAATTTATATTTTGCGAGGTAGAATATAGTTTGAAAAATATAATCATTGTAGGTCCGGGTAGAAACGGTAAAACAACATTAGCGAAAAAAATAAACGATGAGCTAAATTACTTTGTCATCAATCTCGACAAACTTATGACCGTGTTTGACAGGGCGTATCCGCAGTTGGATGTTAGAATTGGTTGGAATTATGATAAAGCCACAGCCAATGTAGCGCCATTTCTCGGTCATTTCCTTGGCATATTTTCTTCCTGTGACGGCATGGCAGATGATTTAAACCTGCGGAAGCACGCTGTGAAAGGAAATAGGTTTGTGCTGGAAGGGGGGCATTTTGATTTTGAGAAAATATTGCCTATTCTGAAAACGTATGGGATAGAAGAATTGAAAGATAGATTTATTCTTATAGGGTTGGCGCAAAACAAAAAAACGGCTGAAGAATTTTTCAGCGATTTAAGAAGATACGATACGGAAGACGAATGGACATATGGTATGGATGATAATAAACTAAAAGAATTTAGTGAAATGATGATTTTATTCAATCAAGAAATGACTGACCATTTAGTAAAATACGGCTTTACAATTTATGATACATCTACAGAACGGGAGCAAGTTTTTGATAAAATCATAGAAGATATTAAGTCGAAATTGGAATAATGCAAAAAAATAAAAACGCTAATAAATAGATATTTTCTAAACCTCGATGGCAGATAGGCAAGGTTTTAGAACACATCTAATTATATATAAAGAATGTAAAAACAAAGTAAGTAGGGGTAATCCTTGCGGTTACCCAATCAAAAAGGAGAGAAAAAATTATGGTCAGAGGTATTTACACTGCGGCATCGGGGCTTTTGACTGCGGAGAGAGACATCAACGTCAGGAGCAACAATATAGCGAATTTAAACACGGCGGGATTCAAGCAGGACAGGATTGTAAACACTACTTTTGCCGACGCTCTCGCGGTAAGGCAGGAAACCCGAACAACAGGCGTAACATATAATATAGGCGATGTTTCAAGAGGCAAAAAAGCACTTGATATTAAAACGGATTTCAGTCAGGGAGCATTGCAGGCAACAGACAGAAGTTTAGATTTTGCTATATCGGGAGACGGGTTTTTCACAGTTCAAAGCTATAAAGGCGAATACGACCCGGACACAAACCCGAACGGGATTTATAACGGCAAATATTATACAAGAAACGGGCAGTTTCAGATAAATCCCGACGGAGATCTGATAAACGGGCTCGGGGATCTTGTTCTGGATAACCACGATCAGCCGATACCGGTTGAAAGATATGATTTCACCGTCGATCAATCGGGCAATATATATTCGGCAGACGGTAATTTTATAGCGACGCTTGGCATATATAATCCCGACGACCCGAATCTGCTTGTAAAAAGCGACGAAGAAGCTTTTACTGTTTTAAATGCGGACAACGAACCTGTGCCGCAGGATTTTACCGGGACAATCCGTCAGGGATATGTAGAGAAGGCAAATACGGACTTGGCAAGCCAGATGGCGGGACTTATCGCATCGTCGCGTTCTTTTCAGTCTATGACGCAGATAATCAAAGCTATCGACGCGGAAGTTGGCAAGTCGATAAGCGATGTTGCGAGAGTGTAATAAAAAATCAGGATAATAAAAAATAAAAGGGAGTCAAAAATACTATGATACAAGGATTTTATACGGCGACAACCGGAGCGATAGAACATCAGAAAATGCTGGATATCGCCGCAAACAATATATCAAACGCAAATAACGACAGCTACAAGACAAGCAATATATCGTTTCAGGAACTTTTATATCAGAGAATGAGAATGCCGAACGATTATGAAAGCAACCAGAACAATTACGACACATGGGTTGCGCGCAATAAAGGACAGACGCCCGTTCCCGCAGACCAGCTTACCGACGACCAGATAGCGGCGAATAATGCCAACTACTTTGCAGAAAACAAACTCCGCTCCGGAGCAGGCGCGAGAGTGAGCGAGGCTGGTTTAGTTATGACGCAGGGGGCGGCTAAAGACACAACTGACCCGCTGTCTGCTATGATAAAAGGCGACGCTTTTTTCGCCGTCGAAGACAAAGACGGCAATATAACATATACTCGCGAGGGCGATTTTAACCTGTCCCTGGAAAACGACGGATTATATTTAGTCCTGCCGAATGGGGAATATGTTTTAGATGAAAATTACGACAGGATTACAATTCCGGATAATGTAAACAAAGATGATATAAACCTTGTTTCCCCGTCTTACGCCGGAGACGACCCGACCGATATAAAATTAGGGCTGTTTACTTGCAATAATATATACGGACTTTCCAGAATCAGCGAAGACCAATATGTTCCGACGGATTTTTCAGGCGGTATGGTTGCGGAAACCCGTCCGGGAGTCGATATTGTCAACCATGCCGCAGAGATGTCAAACGTCAGCATAGCCGACGAAATGGTGAAAATTATTGAGGCTCAGCGAGCGTGGGAATCAAACCTGACGGTTATAAGGACAGCGGACGAAATAGAAGCGTACGCAAATCAAATGAGAACGTAAGATTTTAAATTTATAATACAAACCACGGTAAGCCGTGGTTTGTATACGGGGGTATAGCGCAGTTGGCAGCGCGTCTGACTGGCAGTCAGAAGGTCAGGGGTTCGAATCCCCTTATCTCCAGTGTAAGAATAAACCCTATGACATAAAGTCGTAGGGTTTATTTTGTGGAGCGGATTTTACAATATCTGAGAAAACGGGTCGGGAGTGATTTTTATCTGTACTTAAGTTTTTCATAATTCAGCCTGTTCTTTTATTCTTTTTAATGATATGCCGTACTTTTGAGCTATATCTTTCGCGTAACTTTTACCATCTGGTTTCTCACGTTTGATTTTAAAACTACGTTCGCCATCTTCTATTCCCGCAACCAATGTATCGACTTTATTTTTAGAAGATATGTTTATTTCGTCAACAAGTGCCGCAAGTTCGTGCATGTGCGTCGAGTATATACACCGGCAGCCAATAAAACTAAGTCCCTCTACAACTTCCGCCGCAATATACGAGCCTTCAAACGACCCTGTGCTTGAGAGTGTTTCGTCAAGCAGTACAAGACTGTATTTAGTGACTTTGCTCAGGATAACATTTAAACGCTCGCATTCTTCGCCCAATTTGCCTTTTTCAAGCGTATTGTAATTTCCGGCAAAGTGTGTATAGATACAATCAACCGGGCTTATTTTTGCTGACTGAGCTGGGATTAACATACCCAGCTGGCAAAATAGCTGTGCTATGCCGACTGCACACGTTATGATTGATTTGCCGCCCCTGTTCGGTCCGGTCAAAATATAAATCATACCGTTTTCATCGAAAGTTATATCGTTTAAAATTAAATCGCCGGATTGCAGGCTGATTGCAAGTGAAGCATTATATAAGCCTTTAATATCGAATATCTTTTCTTCGCGGCTGAAGAGTTCAGGCTTGCATAAGCCTACCCCAATTTCTTCTAATTTAAACATAATATCCGCACACTTTAGAATAAATTTTATTTCAGGCACAAGTTTTATGAGAACTTTTATATTATTATTCATGAAGTTGTTTACAATCGGACGCCATTTCTTTATAGAAGAACCGTAGAGATTATTTAATGTTTCAAGAAATACATAGTTAAACGTCTGCGCTTGCGCGTCTTTCTGGTTTGCAGTAATCGGCGCTATTGTCGTGTACTCTGTCTTATGAAAATCCATTCGGAGGAGCATATCCGTCAGACTGCCCGATGTAAAATACCGGTTATTTACAGATAAAACGCCTGCGCTCGTAATTCTTAACTGATTGTCTAAATTCGCGCCGATTGTCACGCTTTTCATATTATTGATACGAAAATCTAACAATTCAACATTTTTAACTAAATTTTTGTATTCTTCACTTTCGTGGATTTCAGCTATATATGCGAATAAGTCACTTAATCCCTTTGATTCAGACGGACGCTCTAATTTTTTACCATTTTCAGCCAAATAATCAACAAGTTTTATATACATTTCTATTTCGTTTATCACAAAAAGACTGTCTCTCAACTCACTTTCCTTGTGCATAGTCTTTGCCCTTATCATAACATCATCAATATCTGTCAGATATTCGTGTGCTTGCCGCAAAATTTCGTACAATTCCTTGTTTTTTAAAATGTCGACGAAAATGTCGCTCCTGTAATTTATCGTTTCCACATCACACGTCACATATCTTAAAATAGCAGACTTATCCTCTGCACGGGATATGCGAAATGTACTATTTAATCCGAGAAGTTCAAGCATTTCAGGATTATTATTAAAATCAACATTCATTCTATCCTTTTCGCAAATTTCCGGATTGGGATATAAAAGAGTAAAATTTTCCAAAAGTTTATTCATACTTTAAATCCTCCTAAAATCTCGCAATAACTTCGCCGAGCATTACAAAAAATGTCCTGATAAATGGGGAGAGTATAACACTTGAAATTATAATTACGCAGGAAACGCTTGTTAATAATAACACGGAATATTGATGATATTTCCAAAGTTTAATATATTTGACAGCGAAAAATATTATAAATCCCCATATTATAATCATCGGAATCGCAAATATTTTATATGTGCAGAAAACTGCGATAAACAGGCAAATTAAATATTTAGCCAACGACCGGAGCATTGTTTTCGTGTTATGTTTTGGTAAGGAAGGCTTATCGGCAACTATTAAAAATTCTTTCAGCTTGTTTAATTGCGCAATTCCAAATTTGATAAGCAGAATCAAAACCCAAGACCCAACGATAAAACCTAAAATCTGTAAAATGGTATTATTAATAATCATTATAATTACTCCCCCATTTTATTATTCAAGCATAAATTCTGTTGTTGACGGCATATCCTGCCAGACAGTCCTGTCGGAAATATAATATTTTCTTTGAAGAGCGCCTTCATAATCAATATAATCTATAACGAAAACCTGCTCCGGTTCGATACTCATCGGATATTTGCTATAGGGTAAAAAATCTGTTTTTTTGTTGTCTTTAAAATCGTCGTAAGCGTTTTCTAACCGCCAGAATTTCATTGACGCGACTTCGTCGCTCCATGATGTCATATCATGTTCCCCGAAATATGACGCTTCATATATTTTATCGTTTACGGTTATTTTATCTGTTCTTATGATATTCGGCGATTCAATACGAAATTCTGTCGTTGACAGCATATCCAGCCAGACAGTTCCGTCAGAAAAGTGATACTTCCTTTTGACAGTTCCGTCATTTCCGGTGTAATCTATAACAAAAACCTGCCCCGTTTCAATATTCATCGGATAATTTGTATAGGGTAAGAGATTCCCTGTTTTCCATTTGTCCTTGAAATCATTGTATGCGTTTTCCAACCGCCAAAATTCGCGCGATTTGTAATCGTCAGTCCATGACGACATATCCTGTTTTCCGAAATATGACGCTTCGTATTCTTTCCCGTTTATTTGCATATTATCTGTCCTTATCACCTGCGGCACCTCTTTCACAATTATTTGAAACATTAATCGAGGAAATATTTTTAATGAAACATCAGATTTTTTAGCTTCGCTCGGAGTAACTCCATGAAATATCTGGAACGCGCGCGCAAACGACACAGGCGATTCGTAACCGAATTTCAAAGCTGTGTCTATCACCTTTGCGTTTTTATGTTTTAGATCTAATCCCGCTAATGTCAGCCGTCGTTTTCTGATATATTCCACGATTGTCATTTCGGCTATAAATCCAAACATACGTTGAAAGTCGTAAAGGGAATAACAAGCGATTTCCGCAATGCGATTTAAGTCCAATTTTTCGGTGATATGTTTTTCGACATAATCAATTACGGCATTTAGCCTTTCTAATGTATTCATCAAATTTCCTTTCCAAATATTATTGTAACACACGTGAAAATTAATTTCGCAACTTTTTTTGCAATAGTACGCATGGGTAAAAATATTTATTGCCGCAATTATGAATTTAATATATTATAACAGAAATAAATAAAAAAAGCAAAAACATTTTGAAATTATATATTTTTATAAAATGTATTGACAATATGTATTTTAATATTGTATAATGTATATACAAAAACGAAAAAGAGGTGATTATTATGCCAGCAACAACTATAAATGTAAGAGTGGACGAAGACGTAAAAAAAGACGTCGAAGAACTTTTCGGAAATTTAGGCTTAAATTTAAGCACAGCCGTCAATATATTTTTCCGCCAGTCGTTGATGGAAGAAGCTATCCCGTTTCAGATAAAATTCAAACGCAGACACAAAACATTAAAGGAAAGGCTCAAAGGTGTCAACGGCGGCTACGATTTTGAAGAATGGGACACTGGAGAATCGGTTGGAGGCGAGGTTGTCGAATGAGTTATAAGGCAAAACAAGGGGATATTATCAGATTAGACTTTGATCCGCAGAAGGGACACGAACAAAAAGGACGCCGCCCTGCATTGGTTATAAGCAACGCCACGTTTAACAATTTCACTGGAAAAGCGGCTCTTGTGTGTCCTATTACAAATACAGACAGAGGAATCCCGATACAGGTTAAGTTAGACAACAGAACCAAAACGACGGGGGTTATCATGTGCGACCAAGCCAAAATATTGGATATACAGCAACGAAATGCCGAATTTGTCGAGCAGATTCCCAAAGATATTATTTTAGAAGTTGTGGATATTATAAACGGTTTTACCGAAATCGAAGAATAAAAGGATTGCCCTTTTCGCATTATTTATGCGCAAGGGCTTTTTTGTTGCGCAAAATTTTATGTATATGTAATATTTACAAACAAAAAGAAATATACATTAAGTAAGATTATAAAAAAAGACAATGGAGCGAAATATGATAATATGGTATTAATTGAAAAAAATATAAAAAAAACGAGCGACATTGATTTTTACCTGAAATTTTTGCCGGAACATGTCGCAAAGGCTATCGCTTTTACAGACGACGAAATAAAAAACAATCTGACTGAAATAAGACTTCGGGCAAACGCTCCGCTCTCGCTGACTGCAAACAAAGAAAATATTCTGATAGATTTAAACGGCAGACGCGCAGATATTAAGAACTGTATATTTACAAGCAAATCAGAGCTTGACAATTGCATAAATAATTTCTGCGACGGCTCTTATCACGCGCAGGCAAACAATATAAAAAACGGGTTTATAATAACCGGCGACGGTTACAGAATAGGCGTCTGCGGAAATATTATATATACGAATACAGGCGATTCCGATAAATCCGATGTTATAATAGACGAGATAACATCTGTAAACATGCGCGTAAACCGGTTTATTTATTTCCCGGATTGTCCGATAGTGAATATTATCAAAGAAAACGGTCTCAGCGGCATTCTGATATATTCGCCGCCGTCGGAGGGCAAAACCACGCTTTTAAGATTTCTTGCGGCGGCTTTGTCAAAGGGATTATACGGACTGAAAAAATGCAGAACGGCTTTAATCGACGAGCGGCGTGAAATCTATATGAAAAATAAAATGGGAGGCGGACTTCTGGACGTCTTTTACGGATATAAAAAATCGGACGGTATAGACTGCGCGACAAGAACGTTAAATCCCGACGTTATTCTTTGCGACGAAATAGGCGGTCTTGAGGATACGCAGTCGATTTTGTCCGCGCAGAATTCCGGCGTGCCTCTGATTGCCACAACTCACGCGGGAACTTTCGAACAGTTAAAAAGAAAACCCAACATAAATCTTCTGATAGAAAACGATGTTTTTGTATATTTTGCAGGTATAACTTTGGACAAGAACAATATAATAAAATATAATATTTACCGTCAGATTTGATAAAAAAGGGGACGAATAAATCAATGATAAAATATATAGGAATGGCTTTGATCGCGGTCTCATGCACTGCGGGAGGATTTTTATTCTCAAACAAAATAAATCTGAAATTAAAGCAGATAGAAAGTTTTATATGTTTTTTCGACTATATTATAAAACATATAAATATTTATAAATATCCGGTCGAAAAAATTTTTGCGGTTTATTCGGACAATAACTTGGAAAACTGCGGTTTTCTAAATAAACTTGCAAAAAACGGACGTACTAACGGGATATATACAAATCCTTGGGAAGTTTCCCTTGAAGAATGCAAAACCGAAGGGCTTATTTTTTTTACAAACGAAGAGTATAACATAATAAAAGAATTCGGCTCGAAACTCGGCTGCGGATATGCCGACGACCAGATATATCACATGAATTTATACAGGGATAAACTGAACAAATTATACGAAGAAGAATATGTAAAAGAAACAAACCGGGCAAAATTATATAAGCTGTCCGGCGGACTTATCGGGATTTTTATCTGCATTTTATTATTTTAACAACTTGACAAATATCAGCAAATCTGTAAATTTAATAGGATTTAGGATTTTAACGGGAGAATAAATATTTTATGGACATAAGTTTTTTGCTTAAAATAGCCGGAATCGGAATTTTGGTCACGGTATTCTATCAGATTCTGCATAAATTGGACAGAGACGATCAGGCTACATATGTTTCCATTGCGGGAATTGTTATTGTTCTGTTTATGATAATATCTGAGATGGGGAATTTATACGAAACAATCCAGACTATTTTTGGGATATGATATAATTTATGGAAATTTTAGGGGTATTGGGAATTGCCGTTTTTGCAGTTGTAATATCGTTTATATTTAAAGAACTGAAAACAGAATATTCCGTTATGATTATGGTGGCGGCAGGCATAATAATAACTCTGTGGGCGCTTGCGAAAGTATATCCCGTAGTGGATTATCTCCGGGCTCTCACGGATTCGACCAATATTTCGGAGTATTTTTCGGTTATACTAAAAGTTTTGGGCATAAGTTTTATTGTTCAGATAGGCGCGGATATATGCAGGGATTTCGGCGAAGCGTCTATGGCGTCAAAAATAGAGTTTGCAGGTAAAGCCGTGATACTTGTGACTGTTCTGCCGATTCTGCGCATTGTCGTAAACATGGGGATAGATTTGCTGTCATGAAAATTTTAAAAAAGTTGAAAAAATACGCAGTTTTTATAATTTTATTTATTCTGCTGAATATTATGAGCATGAATGTATGCGCAAATTATAACGTGCACAATCCGTTTCCGAATCCTGCAAACCCGGACGCGCCGCAAGATACGACTGTAGATTTAATGAATGAAATATACGGTGCAGTGAACGGAAACGACGTCAAAAACAATATGCCTGACGCGGCGAAAGAATATTTGTCTGACACAGGCAATACTGACAGTACAGATATTGCAGACGGCGCTAATCAGAATGCAAACTTAAATATAGACAACATCACAAACAAATTCAGTTTCGGATTTATTTTTAACGTTATTATGTCTCTTCTCGGCGGACTTCTCTCCGTCACTGTAAAGAACTTTATTCCGGTTATCGCGGTTATTATATTGGGTTCGGTCGTGGGGATTGTGAAGAATCTGCACGAATCCGAAAATTTTTCGGATATCCTGAATTTTGTTCTTGTAATCTGCCTCGCAGGAGTTATTTTTTATAACGTAAGGGAATGTTTCTATACGGCGCAGAAATTTCTCGAGGATATTCACGGCTATATGATGACAATGATACCGGTTATGGCGTCTCTTTCAACAATATCTGGCAATATCGCAACCGCCGCCGTAAATTCCGCCGGACTGTATGTCGTTCTCAACGTTATCGACGCCATAGGCGCAAACGTCATACTTCCGGTGCTCCAGGTATGTTTTGCCTTAGCTCTCGCGCAGAATCTCACGGAAAGCGCAAATACCGTAAATCTGAGCGGCATTTCATCATACATACGGTCGGTTCTGAACTGGATATTTATTTTTATAATGACTGTTTTAATTACAATTTTATTCTTTCAGAATATACTCGCTTCGTCTGCCGACACAGTCGCGGCGCGGAGCGTAAAATTCGCGGTATCGTCGTTTGTCCCTGTAGTGGGAAGTATTATAGGCGACGCGTCGAGGACTATCATAGGCAGTATACAGGCGGTAAAGAGCGTGACGGGAATATTCGGGGTTCTGGTTATAATCGTAACTTTGCTTCCTCCGCTGATAACTGTTATACTAAATAAATTGATGCTCAAATTATCGGGAGCTTTCGCGCTTATTCTGGGAATGGACAAAGCGTCCAATTTTTTAAAAGAAATGAATTCTCTCTTGGACATTACGCTTGCGATTATGATTTCGACGGCTGTCGTATTTATATTTAACATAACAATATTTATAAAAACGGCGGCGGGGTGAGGATAATTAACAATTAAGAAATAACAATGAGAGATACGGACATAGATAGTTCGAGGTAAAACTAAAATGATAGAAGCGTTGAAACAATGGGCGTTTACTCTTGTGATAACGGCTGTGGTCGGCAGTATAGCGATGTCTGTCACCGTATCCGAAAACGGAAAAAATATAAAAAAATACATAAAGTTCGCATGTTCCCTTGTCGCGTTAGCTGTGATGATTTCTCCGATACACGGATTATTTCAGGATTTGCCGTCGTTATTTAATGCAAACGGCGCAATCGCGCAGGGGCAGACTGCGGCTGACAGTTCAGGAAATTCAGACGATATAAAAAAAATGAACGATATACTTACAGAAGAAACGCAGGAATTATTAAAAGACAGAATATCTTCTTCTATTTATCAAAAAACGGGAATAAAACCTGAAAATATTTATATATATATAAAACAGAATGACAATACAAATACCGATCCGCAAGTCCAAACGGAAATAGATATTGATAAAGTCGAAGTATATATGCCGGAAAATACAGGAGAAAACGAAGCAAAAGAAATTGAAGAATATTTAAAAGGACTTTTAAACTGCGATGTTTTCGTCAATATCAGCAATACAGCGATTCAATAAAGAGGAGAAAAAACAATGAATAACAAAACGCCCTCAAATCCATTATCAAATATTTCATTCGCGTCAAATTCTTCGGGTTCATCGAATTCATCAAGCCCGTCAGCCGCGTCGAAAAATTCAATCAAAAAAACGCTTGTGATTGTGGGACTGTGCGCCGGAATTATATTGATAGTTTTAAGTTTTATCACCTCAAACAATAACAACAATAATAACAGCAGCAAAAATAAAAATACCGCAACAAACACTGATTTGTCGAGAACCGACGCGGAATCGTATGCTGCGGAGCAGGAAAATAAAATATGCGAAATTTTAAAGAGGATAGACGGAGTTACAGACCCATATGTTATGATAACCCTCGATACATCAAGCGAGTATATTTACGCTTCAAATGAAAGTATAAAAGAAAGCGGTTCAAACAGCGGGGAAACAACTCAAAGAGAAGTCCAGCAGAATATAGTTATATACGACGATACAAAAGATTCAAAGTCGCCTATTTTAATCAAAGAAATACAGCCTAAGATAAAGGGGGTGGCAGTGATATGCAAAGGTATAAGAAGCGCCGATTTACAGCTTAAAATTGTAAATCTCGTGTCAACCGTGCTTAATTTGCCGACGAAGAAAACCGCACTCAAGAGCGAGCAAGCGGTGACCGTCGAAAACATGGTGGTGAGCGGGCCGCATCACGAAATTACACTCACCAACCTCGTTGA
>WQYZ01000069.1 GCA_009780985.1 Oscillospiraceae bacterium
GTGAAAATTCCATAATAGTATTAACAATGAAAAATAATAAGAGGAGAATATATTATATATGATAAAATGGAGTAAAAAAGTGCCACAGGATTTGATTTCCAGACTTTATAATCAAAGCGCGTCGGAAATTTGCGACGACGAGCTTGCAGATGAGGTTGGCTGGGCTTTGTACGCGCGGTGCGAAAGCATTATTTCGGCGACTAACGGCTTTGAAAAAAAGATATTGATATGCCCTAAATGCGGCAAGGATGTTGTGCTTTCTGATAATGTTTTTAACTGCCCGTGCGGATTTCATACTACATGGGAAGAATTTAAAGAATCATTCACGGGCAAACAACTTTTCGGAACTAACGCTATGCCGATTTTTCTGAATTACCAGAGAGATTTTCCGAGAGCCAAAACCTACGGCGAAAAATTGATTTGCATTGATACTTTGATACATTCTTTTCATATACGCTCTGCCGACGATAAAGGTTTGACCAACTGTACGATAGAAACCGATAATATTGACGTGAACCGTCCCACAGGAGCGAACCTGATTGAGGGTACGCTTTCGGAAGTCATATTGTTTCTCGACAGACTTTCAAGTATAGAGGGATATTCGCAGGGCAAAGAGCAATGGCGGAGTATTGCGGAAAGAGCCAACGGCGGCGAAATATTGTCAACTAAAGAATCTGTAAAAGAATCTACAAATGTTGTGCCCAAAAATAATAATAAAGATAAAATCAAGTGGGCTCGCAGAGTTAAAAGAGAAGACATTCGGGAAGTTTATAAGTTAAATGCACAAGGGCTGGACGACGAGACGAAAATCGACAATCTTGGAATCGCATTATACTTACGCTGCGCCGATATATTGTGCGTGAAAAGAGCACGGTCAAAAGGCGGCATCAGATGCTATTCGTGTTACTCAAAAAACGGAACCGAAACATATATCCCATATTACGGGAGTTTTCACAAAGGCATGGAAGAAGTGACGATGACATGCCCGGTCTGCGGATTTTCGTTCACAAATACGGAATTTTACAGGAGCGTCAAGGACAAGCAGCTTAATTCCGGCGGGGCTACTACTGCGTTTGAAGATTTCGTGAAATATTACCCGCGCGAAAAAGACATGACCAAAAAGATGCTGCTCATAGACGATCTTATACATTCGTTTCACTGTCATTTATTGAAAAACATGCCGGAAAAAGAAGCGACGCGTTCGGTTGTCCCGAATCTGATTGAGGGCAAACCATCGGAAGCGTTAGCTTTTTTGAATGAACTCAGCGGAGTATAATATTTATTGTTTTACCCATATTGAATCGGCTTTTGCCTTGACTTTTTTCCAATGGTCGAAATTTTTCTGTTTTTCGTCAGTATCGCCGTATGCAAGGTCGAAAATAAGCTGCGTTACCGTATCCATAGAACCCTCGATATAATTTACCGCGACCGGTCGCGTCGGATTCTCAGTCATTTCCCAATGAAACCTGTGAATCAGATAATCAACAGCTATCATTTGCTTTTTAGGGTCATTTAATGCTCTGTTCCAGTCGGCAATAAAATTATTGGCGTATTCATTGAGCGTAAGACCTGATAATTGTTTACGCTGATATGTGGATTTAAGGTCTTCTTCCGTGATTGACCAGCCGCAACCGCATATGTAATTGCGATTTTCTGTATTTTGATTTATGTCTTTTCCGCATGACGGACAAGTAAGTATGTGATACTCAAATAATTTATTAATGGCAAGAATACTTTCGCAGCGCGCTATAAACGCATAACCGATTTCCTGCAATAAATTTTCGTCAAGCATGAGATTGGCGTCGCTTTCATAAAGTCTTTTTATTTTATCGCGCGAAACCCTTTCTGCCCATTTTATTTTTTGCCCCATAAGTTACTCCCCTTCGTTTTTGTTACGTTTTTTATCCGCGTTTTTCCCGATGCCATCGTACAAATATTCTTTGCCCTCCTTCAGCCTGCCAGTCGACGGGTCGATGTTTTTCGATATGGAGCGGTTGAACTTTTCGAGCCATTTGTCCAACTCCTCCGACGCAACTGTACTGCCCTCGCCGTATGCCAGATCGAAAATAAACTTCGCCACATCACCCGCGCTGCCCTCTATCACGTTTGTCGCCGTCGGTCTCGACGGCATTTCGCTCAGACTGCCGTGGAAAGAATGGATTAGGAAATCTATCATGCGCATCTTTTCGGCGTATGTTTTCGCCGTCGGATATTTCGCGGCAAATTCTTTCAGGTCAGGCAATGCTCCTACTCCGTTCAACGTCTGCCCCTTATATGTCGCCCTGTACTCGAATATATCTGTCGTCCAGCCGCAGTTCGGGCATACTGATATGAAGCCTTTCTGCCACGAGTTGGGTATTTCCGTTCGGCACTCGATACATAGTGGGTGTCCGAGGTTAGATGATGTAACCATAATCATACTGTCAACCCGCGCGTACAGGCTTATTCCAACGTCGTCAGCGAGTTCCTCGTCGTAGATTCCTTTTGCGTCCTGCTCGTACAACCGCCTGATTTTTTCGGGCGGCACTTTTTTCGCCCATGTTGGTTTTCTGTAATTCATGTTATTATCCTCCTGAAATTTATATAATATAAACAAACAGCCGTCACATACGAATAACAAATTTTGCCTTATATACATCATAAAACGCATATAAAGAAAATGAATTATTTGTAAATGACGGCTGTTCACCGTAATTTATCTGTATTTATTATAACATATTAAATTATCGTTGTCAAGTAAAAATAAAAAATTTTTATTTTTATATATAAGTTCTAATTATAGTTCAGCAAAGTATTGTCAAAATAAAAATACAAGGGGCTGTCTCAATAAAGGAACAGCCTCTTTTGAACTATTTTAGTTGCGATTTAACTTATTCTACAATGTAGCAGTCGCGGATCTGGTCGTTGCCCTTCGTATCGACATAAACTGTGTAAGCACCGACCGCATATGTACCTGCCGCGTTATTGTTGATGTTGAAAGTTTCCGTTATAGTTTTTGTTGAACCGTCAGAATATCTTTCAGTAACAGTAATCGTGAGGTTATTTGTATTGCCGTTGAGTTTTGTTACATAAGCCGACGGAGTTGCGCTGGTGACAACAGGCTCTGTTACTATAATTTCTTCCCATTTTGCAATGAGAGTTACGTCGTCCGTTATAGGAGTGCTGAAATCGAATTTTTCATCACCGAGATACCAACCATCGAAAGTGAACCCTGTTTTCGTCGGGTTAGCAGGTTGTGCTACTTTATCATAATTGTGTACATCAACCGGGGAAACTGCGCTGCCGCCGTCGCTGTCAAACGTTACGGTGTCAAGTTCATAGTAATTGAAAAGTCCGTTATTTATTGTTTTACCGTCTACTCTTGTTTGAACATAAATCTGAACGTAATTGGAATAGTTGGGCGCGGTTCTGTTACCGACTGTAAACATATCTATTGTAATAGGTCCGTCATATTTGACGTATTCATTGTACACCATTGTAGATGAAACCTGATACCAAATTTCAGCATCTGGATTTGCATTGTATAGAATTACTGTATCACCTTTTTTTATAAAACTTATATTTCCAGGAGTTGCCGTCGTTGCGCCGAGCCAATGAGCTGTAAGCGTTATGTCTGATGTAATTGGATTGATACTGAAATTGGGAACTTTTCCGTCAAATTCAAATTTAGTGCCGTCGTCAAGATACCAACCGAGGAAAGTATAACCCAAGGCTCCAATGACAGGCGCGTATCCGACTTTATCACCGTCATTTACTGTAACTGCAGCAGTTGTTGCTGTAGGTGAACCGTCTGTGACAGGAACACCATTTGCATCTATACGTATTAGTCCGCCGTTGCCGTCGAATGTTACTGTATGGGTGACAACTTCGGCTTTGGTATAGTATAATTGTACATTTGAAGTCCTTGTATTATCCAATACGCTGCGAACGAAGAGCGTGATTTTGCCGTTTGCGTCAAAGTCGCTTTCTTTTATTGTAATCTCGCCTGTAGTCGGGATATAAGTTAGACCTGTGTTTATTAGGTATTCAAAAGTCGCGCCTAGGGTTGTGCAGGATAGAGTTATTTTATCGCCAGGTTTGAGAGCTCCGGATGCCGGACTTGCCGTCGGCTTAATAAGCCACTTGGCTTTGAGCGTTATGTCTGATGTTATCGGGTTAACACTGGTTTGGCTGGTGATAGGTCCATCAAAATTAAATTTCACATCGCCGAGATACCAACCTGCGAAAGTACCTAATGTGCCGTTCGTATCAACGACAGCTACATATCCGACTTTATCGCCGTCGTTTACTGTAACTGTAGCAGTAGTTGCTGTAGGTGTGCCGTTTATTGCATCAGGGATACCATTTTTCATTCGGATTAGTCCGCCGTTACCATCGAATGTTACTGTATGGGTTACAGGTTCTGCGACTTTAGCAATCGTATATGTATCAATTTGTGTAAGTGAACTGTCAGAATTAATTTGATAGGTTGCGCATGTGAATGTGTCGGCGGTCATATTAACCATACTGAACATCGGGAGATTATTCTGCGCCATGGAAGCGGTGTAGGGTTGTTGTGTTGTCAACGTATAGTATTTCGAACCGGTCGAGGAGTCCAGAGAGAAGTAGACAGTACCGGTCGGATTGACGGATGCGCCGGTTACGGGGTCAAAGGTTTCGGGCTGCATACCCACAGTATTGGAAGTGCTGGCATCGCCGGTATATATCATCGGGTAAGAACGGCTGTAAGAATGGTCGTGCCCGTTGAAAACAACGTCTATGTCATATTTGTCGATCACCGGAACATAGGTATCTCTGTAAGTCTTGCCGTCCGAGAGGGCGTGCGAACTGCCCTGACCGTATACATCATAATGGAAAGTGAGGATTCTCCATTTAGCGCCCGGGTTTGCGTCGGTTGCATTTTTCAGGAATGTATCCATGTCAGTTGCGGTTCCTGCGGTGCAATTCCAGACAATAAACAACGTATCGCCGTATGTGTACCAATAATTTTGTGCGCTGTCAGCGTTGGGCGGGTTATAGAAAGTACGCGGACCCGCGCTGTTGCCTTCATGGTTGCCCATGCTGCTTGCGAAAGGCAGGGAAGTCATCTGCGAAGGAGAAAAAAATCCGTCATATTGCTCCAGAGTAGCCGTTGTTTCGATTTGGTCGCCGGTGCCCATCATAAAAGCGGCATTTGGATTAGTATTTGCAATAACATTCATTGTGTTTACCCAGCCAGCGGTATCAGAGGGAACATTGCCTGACGAGCCTATCTGCGGGTCGCCGACAACGACATAGCTGAAAGCATTTGAGTTTTCTGTTTTGGTGGTATATTCTCTGCTCCAGTTGCCGCTTCCGTCGCCTAACTGATATGTATAAGCGGTGTCGGCTTCAAGACCGGTAACGGTTACGCCGTTATAATACATATTGCTGACAGATGAAACCGAGGCACTGCATATGCCGGTAAATTTGGCCGTTGTTGTGCTTCCGTCTTTCCATATACGGACCGCAGGGTTTATGCTGGCTGCTTCTGTATGCCATGAGAAAGTCAGCTGGGTATTATCAGAACCCGGAGCGACTGTCACATAACTTACGTCAAGAGGCGTCGGAGGGGTAATAATTTCTGCGGGAGTACCCGTGATTACAATGTCGTTGATTGATGTGTTACCATTACTTCTGTTTGAAAGCGCACTGTCTACCATATATACTCTAAGGTATACTTCGGATTGATTTTCCATTGCCGCAGGAAGCGCAAAATCGGTGTAAGAAGGTTTAAGCGCACCATATGTGTCGTCGCTTATTTTGGGGAAACCCGACGATTTAGAATTAGATATAGCGGTGTACGGACCTGTCGGGCTGCCTATACTGTAAGCGAGAGCGAAAGATTCAGGACCGCTTCCGGTGGATTTCTGAGTGCATGTAAATTTTAAGTTTTCATAATCAGTCGTTGCGAATTTAATCTGGAACGCAGAGGCAGTGTCAACGGTAACACCGGCATCAATAGCCGCAGAACCTACAGACTGCCAAGCTCCTGCCGCAGCGTTATTGAAAACTATAGGAGTTCTATTTGTTCCTTGATATCCAATGACTTTCTGTGTGTTGTTATTCCATGCGGTTAGGTTTGATACGCTGGCGTAAACGCCGGAATCCGCATTAAATTGATTACCTGCGTCAGAGACCGCATTAACCGCTGTCCGGGTCAAAGACATTAGTGTAACGTCAGTTGTATTGTCCGCGCGTACCGTTAAACTTCCTAAAGACGCCGCTATGCTCATAATCATCAATAAAGACATGATAAACGGCAACACCCTTTTGCTTAAAAGCAATTTTAAACTTCCCGATTTGAAAAATTTTTCCATTTTTGCCCTCCTAAAATTAATTAAATTTTGTTTTTTATTGAAAATTTTTATTACTGACGTTTTTATTATACACTGGTTTTGTATAATCATCTATCAAATATTGGTATAGTATGGGTAATATTATTGCAAAATGTGTGTAAAAGTTCAAAATATTTTTGAAAATCAATTTTTTCGGATTTACATAAATTTTACTGCAACCTTACTATATGCTGATTGTTGATTTTACAAAGATAATGTTAAAATATACTCAGCAACATTTAAGGCATGTTGTCAAAAGAATAAATATTTTAAAAGGATAAGGTGAAAAAAATGAGAAAACATTTGTTTTCCAAAGCAATTGCCGTGATTTTGTTTGTAACCGTTGTGGCGATGGGTTTATCCGCATGCAGTGCAAATGCGTCAGATAATTCTACGTCCAACGTTATTTCAGGAAATTCGGACACAGTGAATAACACGCAAACAGCATCGACAAATACAAAACCTATCACAGTTGTATGGTATCCAAACGAATCTGCCAATGACTATCAAGCAACGCGCGACGAATATGCCGCGTTGATTGAACAGGCAACCGGCAGGAAAACGGTGAATAAACTGACCACAGACTATACTATCGCAATTGAATCCCTTGTGAGCGGAGAGGCGGATATTGCCGGATGTATGGGAGCACAAGGCTACATACAAGCAAAACAGGAAAATCCACAAGTGGACATATTGTTTGTCAATTCCGGTCCTTCGGGAACGTTAGACGACGCACTGTATTACAGCTGGCTCTGCGTAAATCAGGGACAGGAAGACAATTACAAGGACGCCAACGGCGAATATTCTATCGCGAACATTCAGGGTAAAAAGATGTCTTTCGTTTCTAACAGTTCTACCTCCGGTTTTTTGATTCCTACCACCAATATCGTCAATTTTTTCAGCAAAACAGACGCATGGAAAAATATCACGGTGGACGACCTTTTGGAGGGCGGCTCAAGTGCATTCTTTTCGGCTGTACTGTTCGGCGGTTCCCATCAAGGCTCCGCATTTAACCTTGTCAGCGGTAAAGCTGACGTGGCGGCATTCTGCGACCAGGAGCTTCAAAATTATGTCGACCTGAAAAACGGAACAGCAAGTACGGCAGGTGCTGTTTATGCCATAAAACAAGGAGCTTCCGCTCCATTTGATAAAGTGGGCGGTAAAGAGTTTGTACTCATTCAGTCAACTCCGGTTCTCAACGGTCCTTTCGCGTATAACCCTAAAAATCTCAGCGCCGACGATATAAAAAATATCCGCGATTTGTTTACTTCCGATACAGTTGCGAACGACACGAAGATTTTTGTGCCGACCGGTACTGATTTTAACGGAATGTTCGAGAAAACCGATAAAGAGCGTTTTGTTTTAGCGGACGACTCATGGTACGATGTTCTTCGCAATCTTCAGAATTAAGGCGGAACAAGTATGCCTATTTTGAAATTTCAAAACGTGAGTAAAATATATAACAAAGTCACAAATGCGCTTACCGATATTTCTTTTTCTGTGGAAGAAGGCGAATTTGTTTCTATTATCGGTCCTTCCGGTTCAGGTAAATCAACCCTCCTGCGCTGCGTCAATCGCCTTGTTGACGCTACGCAGGGGACAATCATATTCGACGGGCATGACGTCAATCGTGCAGGTAAAAAAGAACTCCGGCAGATCCGCAAAAAAACCGGTATGATTTTTCAGCATTATAACCTTGTTGAGCGGCTCAGCGTAATTGAAAACGTGCTGCACGGACGGCTCGGGCATAAATCAACGATAAACGGCGTTATTGGACATTATACTGAGGAAGAGAAAGTTAAAGCCTTTCAGATTTTAGCCAAATTAGGTCTTTCGGAACAGGCGTATAAACGATGTGACGAGTTATCCGGCGGGCAGAAGCAGCGGGTTGGTATTGCCCGTTCCATTATGCAGGAACCGAGACTCATATTATGCGACGAACCTATAGCGTCGCTCGACCCCAGTTCCTCCAAGGTTATTATGGATCACTTACAAAACATCAACGAAACCATGAAAATAACATGTATTGTCAACCTGCACCAGGTTGATGTCGCCATGAAATATTCCAAACGGATTATCGGGCTTACCGCCGGGCGGATCGTATATGATGGTCTTGCGGAACAGCTTATGAAATCCAAAATTCACGAAATTTATCAGTCAAGCGAGGGTGATTTAATTACCGATGTTAAATGATACTGCAAAAAAATATGAAAAAATAAAAAATCAGACATCTGTGTTCGTTAAAAGAAAAATAACATTTACGGCTGCTTTTGTCAGTGTGGCAGTTCTTTTCGCCATTTCAGCCGTAATAACTCACTACAGCGTGATAGGCGGCTTTGAATCCATTCCAAAAGCCGCCGCGTGGATTGCGAAAAATTTAATCCCCAATGCGAAATCATGGGCAAAACTTCCCAATATTCTTAGTAAATTGACTCAAACTGCGCTTGTATCTGTTGCTGTTACCGTATGCGCCGCCGTTTGCGCGTTTTTCTTCAGTTTGCTTGGCACAAAGACCACCAAAAACAGTCCGTGGATAGGACGGACTGTGAGGATAATCGCCGCGTTTTTCAGAAATGTCCCGGACGTTGTTTGGGCAATGCTCCTGTTGTTTTCTTTTGGGCAAAATATTCTGACCGGATTCTTCGCCTTATTTTTCGCTACTTTCGGAATGCTGACCAGAGCGTTTATAGAAACAATAGACGAGGTCAGCGCACCCTGCGTAGAGGCGTTGCACGCGACAGGCGCAACTTATCTGCAAACAGTTTTTCAGGGGATTATTCCGTCGTCAATGCCGGAAATAATTTCGTGGGTATTGTACATGATTGAAACTAATATCCGGTCGTCAACGTTAATCGGCGTACTTACTGCGACTGGTATCGGCTATTTGTTTGACTTGTATTACAAAAGGCTGGATTTTGGGTCGGCAGGGCTGGTCGTTATCTCTATTGTAGTGTTGGTTATTGCCATTGAAACCGCATCAAATCAAATAAGGAAGGTGATTATGTGACAAAAAATGATGCCATTTCCGGTTCTTCCGTTCCAATTCTTATCTCTTCTGATTTAGATTTAAATAGTTGTGTCAGAAAAACCCATAGTGGAAAAATAAAAACCACCGTAAAAAGTAAAAGCGGTTTTGTCATAAAACTTACGGTTTTTATTCTTCTCGGATTTACAGTATACGGATTTTTAACGTTTGACTATCAAAATATCAACTTCGGAGAAGCTATATTAAGCACGCTCAATAATATCAAAGTATTATTCGGTCAGCCCCATTTGACTTACGACACTTTTGCGGGTTCGCTGTATCAATTGCTTATTACCTTTTCCCTCGGCGCGCTTTCTACTGTTTTCGGCGCAGTAATAGCTCTGTTTGGCTCGCTGCTGTGCGCAAAAAACATAGCAAATCCCACAGTTGCCAACATTATGAAAAGTTTCGTATCGATTATCCGTGCGGTACCCACTATTTTATGGGTTTTGATTTTTACTGTTTCAGCCGGATTGGGAAGCGTCGCCGCCGTGGTCGGGCTTACATTTCACAGCGCCGCCTACCTGATTAAAGCATACGCCGAATCTATTGAGGAAATAGACGCGGGAGCCATTGAGGCTCTGAAAGCAAGCGGTGCAAGTTATTGGCAGATTGTCTTTCAAGCCATTCTGCCGTCGTCTGTCAGCTATATAACCGCATGGACTTTTTTGCGGTTTGAAATAAATTTTACCAGCGCGGTAGCCGTTGGAGCGGCAGCCGGAGCCGGCGGTATCGGATATGATTTATTTATGGCGGGGAATTTTTACTTTGATTTGCACGAGCTTGGGTTTATTACATATATAGTCGTTATCGCGGTTATTATATTGGAACAGATTGCCACGAAAATTAAGGCAAAAGTAAAATAAATTTTATAAAAGGAGATTCATTGAATTATATATGATAAAAGCTGTTATTTTTGACTGGGCGGGAACGACTGTGGACTACGGCTGTTTTGCCCCTATACAGGGATTTATTAACGGATTTAAAAGTATCGGTATTGATATAACCGACGAAATGGCGCGCAAGCCTATGGGACTGGCAAAAATCGACCACACAAGAGCCATCGCCGCCATGCTTGACTGCCCGCTTTCCGAGGAACAAATTTTACAGGCGTACAAAGTATTTGAGGAAACCTTATTAGCTAATATTGAGCAGTATTGCGATATCAAAGACTATGTTTCGGAAACGGCTGACGCGCTCAAGCGACATGGGATTAAAATCGGTTCGACCACAGGCTATACCTCGGAAATGATGGATAAAGTTCTTCCTAAAGCGGCGGAGCAGGGATATTCGCCTGATTTTTGTATCGCGCCTGACCAAACTGTTAAAGGCAGACCGTATCCGTATATGATATGGCACAATCTCATGAAATTCGGTATTTCAGATCCGAGAGAAGCGGTAAAAGTTGGAGACACCGAAGCGGATATCAATGAAGGTAAAAATGCGGACTGCTGGACTGTCGGCGTAATTATGGGTTCTTCCGAATTAGGCTTATCCCGTGACGAAGTTGCCATTTTGTCACAGGAAGAATTGGAAATCCGCAAGAACGCAGTCCGCGCAGTATATTACAAAGCCGGCGCAGATTATATTATCGACAATTTGGATGAACTTCCGGACGTAATCGCCGACATAAACCGCCGCCTCGTGCAAAGTGCGCCCCACATGCTGCTCACGCCCGGACCGCTGACAACGCGGGATTCTGTAAAATATGCCATGCTAACTGACCACTGCACGTGGGACGATGAATATAAAGCTATCACAACTTCCGTGATGAACGATATTACGCGCATTGCCGCCAACGATAACTTTGACGATTATGCAACAGTGCTTTTACAGGGAAGCGGAACTTATGCAGTAGAGGCAATGATTAACTGTCTGTGCCGTAAAAAAGATAAAATACTGTTTTTAGTCAACGGCGAATACGGCAGGCGTATGCTGACTATTGCCGAAAATTCACGAAAAGATTATGAATACCTCGCATTCGATATGACAAAACCCATAGATATTGAAAAAGTCGAAAAAAAGTTAAAAAAAGATGAAGATATAGATATAATTGCATTTGTCCATTGCGAAACCACTACCGGCGTGCTCAACCCGCTCGAAGAACTCGCAAAACTCGCCAAATCCTACGGCAAAAAAGTGCTTGTTGATGCGATGTCTACTTTTGCCGCTTATGATATTGCTATGCCCGGTCTTGATATTGACGCATTGGCGGCAAGCTCTAATAAATGCTTGGAGGGTCTGCCGGGATTGTCGTTTGTTATAACTAAGAAAATGCTTCTAGATAAAAGCGAAGGGCGTTCTTATTCTCACAGCCTTGATTTATACGACCAATATCAGGGATTGTATGCAAACGGCGGTAAATTCCGTTTTACTTCGCCTACAAATGTATTGCTCGCATTAAGGCAAGCTATAGACGAATACAAAAAGGAAGGCGGGTTACCAGCACGTAAAGCGCGTTATATGGAAAATCACAAAGTGCTGATTCAGGAACTTGAGAAACTCGGCATACAATCCATTGTAGCTCCAGAAAATCAGTCATACATTATCACCACTTTTGAACTTGGCAGCTTCGATTTTTCAAAGTTATATGCCGCTCTTAAATTAAAGGGGTTTATTATATATCCGGGTAAGCTGACTGCCATACCTACTTTCAGATTAGGTAATATCGGGGATGTATATCCTTCGGATATGGTTTCTCTTGTATCTGCAATCGGGGATTATATAAATGCAGAAAATCTAAATGTCAACATAAAGGCTTAAAGTGCCATTATTGTTTTCGTTCTGTCGAAAACAGCAAATAAACAGGAACAGCGTATAACTGCTCCTGTTTATTTATAATAAAGCGGCGTTAGATGCGGGTGATAACGAAACATTCTTCAAAATATTAATCAATATTCTAAAAAAACACGCAAGTCTTTTAAATGTTTAACATTTTGAATACCAAAAGCGGTTTTTATCTTTTAACATTTCACAAGCAGACGGAAAAATCGTAAAAACTTTTTGCATCGTAAATTCTTTCTTCAATCTGATTTATGTGTTCTGCCTTTTGCGTAAATTCGTTTAATTTTATACTTTATTTTAAGAAATCTGTAAAGACCAAAAATGAATATTATACCAGGAGCAACGATAAAAATATAACCTAAAAATTCCAATACGAAACTATGAATAAAATTTATCAATGCGGTCCCTGTCGCAAAAAATCCAAGACAGGTTCTGATGTAAGCCAGTAATGTCCTCTCATTTGCCAAGACGGTTCTGTTTATAGCTAAATGGTCTCTCAAAATTAATTCATTTTGAAGTTTTTCATATTCTTTATCCATGATTATCTCACTTTCGCTTTAGGTTTTTTCACAGCAATTTCCAATAAAATTACCGCCGCAACAATAATAACGGTAACGGAACTTCTTAAACGCCGCTGATGATTATGTCAAAAATCATCGAAAAATATTATTTAACCTACATAAGTTCAACATGACCTTATTTTTTTTGTTCCGATTTCAATTTTTCAAATTCTTCAGGTATATCAGTCACATCATTAGCTTTGTAAAGTACAATCCCACGTGCTCCAGCAGGACCATAAAACATATAAAGCCATTCATCAGGACTATATCCCATGACTTCATAAATTCCGAATTTTTCATTTTTCAAAGCTTCATTGCCAGTAAATATGCCAATTTGTTTACCATACGGAATATCAAGAGTTGTTTTTGTACCATCAGCTAATAAAACACCGGAAGCTGTCGCATATGCGGAATAAATAATATTGTTACGTTTTAATTGTATGTTATACCCGACAGATGAAACAGGCTGATAAATACCCTCAACTTTTTCAAGGTGTTTCGCCGTACAGGCAGGAAATATTAACAATAAAATTAACGCAAAAGCAAGTGACACTCTTTTAAAATTATAGCTCATGAACCCCCCTGTTCAAAATATAAACTCCCTATATTTCTGTACCAATAATTGGTGTAGCGAAAAAGCAATTCTTATTAATATAAGTTCATTATATCATATTAAAATATAAAGACACCAGCAATGCCTGCAATAAAATGTGAATTTTTATTGGGAATTATCATCAATGCAAATCAAAACTGACATTATTGTCCGCGGGCGGCAAATCATGCCACAGACCATCCGGCACGTATTTTTGCATGAAATATATAAACCGCCCCAATATGCTGAGTTTGTTTTCGTCGAAAACCGGACGCTTGGTTATATCCTCGTCGCCGGCATAGTGCGCCAAGAACGCTTCTCCCACATAATCGGCGATATATTCCGCGTTTGCGTCTGACACTTTATATCCCTTCAATGTTTTATATGCTTCCGATACCACCGTTTTCTTTACAAATTCCAATGATTTGTTCTCAAAATCAGTACCGGGATGAATTTTATCCGCAACTGTGTTTGTTGTGATAGATATAGAGCCGTCTTTAATTTCGCAATATCTGACCGGACAGGGAGGTGTGATTAACGACCCTGTTTCTACGTCATACAAATATTTACTGTTTTTAAATCCGCTTTTCGTTATATCCTGCGCGTGATAATGTCCGGTAAACGCTATGCGGACATTATACGACGAGAGAAGTTTCCCGAAATGTTTATAATCCTTTATCAAATAATCTGGGTGAAGTTTCGCCTGACCTTTCCAGTGTTCGACAATCCCGTGATGAATCATTACAATTATGGCTTTATTCTGTTCTACGGACAATTTCAACACGTTCTCAATCCACTGTTCAGTTTCCTGACTGATCTTACCTGACGGAATTTCTTCTTCTCCCGGCGCATTGTCACGGTAGCGGCAGGAATCAATTGCCAGCAGCCACAAATTCCCGTCGTCTGTAAAGTCCGCAACGTAACTTAAAGAATCAGAATCTCGCATTACCGCGTCTTTATATCCGAAATCTGCGTAAATATCCGTAAAATCTTGCGCGTTTATACTGCTTACCGGCGTTTTTGTATCTCCCAAATACTCAAATGCGCCGGGGTTGTTTATATCATGATTGCCGGGAATCACAAATACTTTTTTGCCCGCTTCCGTAAGACGCCTTAATTTATCCGCGGCAATATTGTGATTGATTAATTCGCCGTCTTTGGTTAAATCGCCGGGAATCAGAACAACCTGAACGTCTGATTTTATAATATCATCAATAGCGTAATCAAGCAAATCTTCGCTGTCTAAAAGCAGTTTACGGTCGGAGTTCAGGACTTCTTCGAAAGCCGTGCCTGAGTTGCCGAGAGATTTATCGTACATATGTATATCGCTTATAACCGCAAATTTAATATCAGGATATTCAACCGGCGCGGCTTTCCCGGTATAATAGTCATATTTGAGCGCGGGAAGACTTTTTATATATCCTGAAATAAAATTGTATCCCGCAAAGACTACAGCAATTACCGCGATGACAAGTAAGACAATTTTCAACTTAAAATGTTTCTTCTTAATTTTCATATGTTATAGTATTCCTTTCGTCGGACAAGTGCTTTATTGCTCTGAAACAAGATACTTTGAAACTTCATTGAGTAATGGAGCATAATTATCTCCATTGATTGTTAGTTCAACAGGCTTCATCAAATCAAGAGTAAATATGCCCATTATTGAACTTGCGGATACAATATATCTGCCCGATTTTAAAGTGGCTTCCAATGAATATTTTTTTACGCTGTCAACAAATTTTCTTATATCTTCTATTGCCGACAGTCTGATTTGTACTTTCTTCATGCGTTTCTCCCCCGTTCTTTTTAAAATTTATAAAATAGTTACAACATTCTGCGATATATACATTGTCTCCTCTGTCTGAACTAATATTCCGCTATATTCTTCTTTTTTCTCTAAACCATTGCTGATGTTATTTTGATTGCCGTTAATTTGATTTTTAAGTTCAGAAATATGAATTATACAAAAATCATTTGATATAATTATATCGGAACCGCAAGGGTCTACTTTTTCAGCTAAAATATCTAAGGAACTCATATTTTCGTCGCTTTTCGTCACTTCTGTATTTGTTGAGAAATTACGCGCAATTTTATATAAAAGCAAAATTATCACCAGCTTTCTATTTTTTCAATTTATTTAATCTTTATTTTTTATGGTCCTTGGCAATCTTAGCTGAAAAAGTAATATATTCTTGATTTTTCCGCACTACTTTCACATTTGCTTATTTAACTGTTTATTATGTTTAAAGTATATTTCAGTTAACAAGCGACGCCAAGATTTTTTATCTGATGTCTTCGCATTACTTTTTTCAGCTACAATTGCCAAGAACTATTTATATTTTATCATATTCGAATGTAAGATACTATTATAATCATGTAATAACAATATAAAATTCAAGTAAAAAATTCAATCGGGTCCATAAATTAATATTACGAATTTATCTCCCAGTTTTAATAGATATATTTGTCACGATAGATGGAATGTAAAATAAATGGAAAACAAATTTTACATTCCATTTTATTGTTTTACTAAGATTTTACGTTGTTTTTACCCAAATTATGTTGAGTTTTGCCTTTATTAATGCTAAAATATATTAAAATTTAACGGAGTTATGTATTCTGTTGAATAAATTTATATTCAATTATTTTGGAGGAGATTTCAAAATGCAAAAATCAAAAACAAAACGCATATTGGCTTTACTTTTGACTTTATTTATGTTTATCGGGCTGTTTACGCCGACGGTCAGCGCGGCGAAAATTACAGCCGACAACACTTCCATAGTGACCACACTAAGCATGGACGCTCCTAATTGTCTGACAAATATTATAGGCGGCGACAGTAAAACCACCCGTGTTATAACGTGGCAAATGCCGAATACTGTCTACAGCGGCAAAATTATGTACGGCACGGACGCTGGCAAATTAACAAACACAGCAGACGCCGAAGTTACCCGTAACTATGACGCAGGCAATTCAAATACCATGAGGGTCACTCTTAAAAATCTTACATCCGGAACAACATATTACTATAAAGCAGGCATCGGTCTTAATTGGAGTCCGGTATATTCGTTTACGACCGACAACGGCGAGGATTTCAGTTTTATTCAGCTGTCAGATACGCAGGATTCTATAAAATTAGGAAGCGACAATCCAGATTTGGCAGATATTAACGCTATATTGGCAGAAAAAGAAAGGCGCTATGATATACCGGGAAAATCGTTATCCAAAATCTTAGCCGACGGCAGCAAATATTCAAACGCTTCTTTTTTACTTGAAACGGGAGATTTGATAGAAATACAAAACAGCATAAAAGAGGGCGAGAATGAATACCGATGGATGCTGAACAACTCGGATATTAAAGATGTGCTCGGAAATTACGCATTTTTCCCGGTTATGGGCAACCATGATTCATTCAGCAGCGCGCCGTTGTTCAGCCAGTTTTTTACCGTTCCGCATCCAGCGGATTTCATGACTAACAGCGCGACAAACAACAGATATAATTCGCAGGCAAATTATTCTTTCAACTACGGTAAAGTCCATTTTGTAGTTATAAATTCAGAAAGTCTGTTCAATCAGACTGATAATTCGTATAAAACGGTTCTCCCAAGCGACGATTATCAGGTTAAAGCGGTGCAGAACTGGCTCACAAACGATTTACAGAAAAACTCACAAAATCCCGATACCCAGTGGATAATCGTGGCAATTCACAGGGAGTTGTTCGGAACAACTTCAGGGGGAAGCACATCTGCAGAGCCTACATACAAAGCATTCTGGAAAATACTTTCGGACTACGGCGCCGATTTGATTCTCGACGGACACAGTCATACATTTATGAAAACATATCCGCAGACCGACAACGGAAAAGGCGTATCGGTAAACGCCGCAAGCGGCATAGTATCTATTGAGTGCGGCGGTTCGGGAATCAAACAGGGACCCGAAACTGCTGACGGACTATATTACGAGGAGATTATTGACAAAGCCGTCGGCGACTATGCTGGAATAAAAGAGCCTACATACAACTATATCAGCGTCAGCGGCGATAAACTCACAGTCGAACCCATTTACGTAGATAACTGGGGAGACGGGACTGTAAAACAGGTTTACGGAAACAAAGCGGTTACGGGACTTAATTCCGCCGTAATCGAAATCCCATACACATTCAAACCGGAATCACTTACTATCACGCCAATTTCAGATAAAACAAAAGTCACTCTTGCATGGTACTCAAGTGCAACTGCCGGTGATGACGCGGCAGTGCAATTCTCAACAGACCCTATGTTTGCTTCAGGAGTTATAATCGACACAAAAATTGACGTCAGCGACGCGGTTGGGGGCAAAAAGTATCACAGAGCATCTATTACAGGATTCGCCGCAGATACGACATACTATTACAGAGTGTCAAACGACGGCACAAATTACAGTAAAATTTACACATATAAAGCTCCGCAGGCAAAAACCGTAATAATATTCCATACAAACGATTTACACGGAAGCGTCGGCGGTTCAGTATTCGGAATGGATAAAATCGCCGCTTATAAGAACAGCGTTCCCAATTCCCTGCTCGTGGACGCAGGCGACGCAACGCAGGGTAATGCGTTCGCTACTCTGACAAAAGGCGCGGACGTTATCACCCTCATGAACATGGCTGGATATGACGTTATGACAGCGGGAAATCACGAATTTGACTACGGTCTCAATCAATTGCTCATAAACGCTCAGGCGGCGAATTTTCCGATACTTTCGGCTAACACCGTCAAAAACGGCAAACCTGTCCTGCAAGGTTTGAAATATGCCGGCGGCACGCAAATAAACAACGGGGCGACATACATAAAAGAAGTAAACGGGGTAAAAGTCGGTTTCTTCGGAATCACAACGCCCGAAACGGCTACGAAAACAAATCCCGAAGGAATAGTCGGAGTTACATTCGGCGGAAGCGTTGACGATATAAAAACGGTTTCGCTTGCGCAAATACAAACTCTGAAAACCGCCGGAGCTGACGTGATAGTCGGTATTATGCACTTGGGAATCGACCCGTCGAGCGACATAACAAGCGAAAAGGTCGCGGCGGCTCTTTCAGGCTCAGGGGTTGATATAATAATCGACGGGCACAGCCACTCAACTTTCGACGAAACTGTCGGCGGGATTTATATAGCGCAAACAGGAAGCGGCGCGGCAAATCTCGGGAAAATACAAATTACTATGAATAAAGACAATCAAATAACAAACGTAACCGGCACATTGATAAAAGCGGCGGACGCAAAACTCCCACCGGTTAAAAAAATAACAGATAAATATAACAGTTTGAAAGCGGCGCAGGATGTATTGCTCGCTCCTGTGATCGGCAAAACATCGACTACTCTATGGGGCGGAACTGTGAACGGAATAAACGAGGCAAGAGCATACGAAACAAACTTAGGCGATTTAGTCGCAGATGCTATGCTTGACGCCGCAAAATCACAGGTAGCAGATAGCAATCAGTTCAAGAATATACCTGTTGTTGCTTTGCAAAACGGCGGCGGAGTTAGAACAGTTATAAATGCGGGCGATATCACAAAAGGCGACGTTATAAGCGTTTTGCCGTTCGGAAACAGCCTCGCGTTCAAAATAGTAACCCCCGACATATTATATAAAGCTCTCGAAAACGCTGTAGGAAAAATAACCGCGCAGGATGCGTCAACAGGAAAAATAACGGGACTCGACGGACGGTTCCCGCAGATTGCAGGTATGAGATTCGAGTTTGATCCGACTAAAACTGCCACTACGTTTGACGGAAGCAATAACCCTATTACATACGGAAACAGGGTGACAAAAATAGTTCTCCTGAATGCAGACGGCACAGACGGCGAAACTCTTTCAAGAACCGATACAAAAACAAAGATTATTCTCGCGTCAAACGATTTTGAAATCGCGGGCGGCGACGGCTACATAATGCTCAAAGGATTGGAAAGCGTGGGAGAAGGCGGAGTTCTTGACCAGGTCGTTTCCGGTTATATTACTAAAATGGGGACTGTAAATTATCCGATATATCAAGGCAGAATAAAAACGGTTGGCGCGTACACCCCGAAAAACTATAATGCGTTCGTTATTGTAAATGACACTTCTTCTATAAATAAAACTATAGAATATAAAATAGACGGCGTAAGCAATACCGGAACAGTAGACACGGACGGTAAATTATCAATGACTGTTTCAGACGGTCCGCATACAATATCTATTTCGGGACAGCCGGATGTATTAGTAAACAACTACAGCGGCGCAGGATTCATATTTTAAATTGTTTCTTTGTTCCAAGCCAAATTGTATGCGCGAAAATGAAAATAAAAGTGCTGTTGCAAAAACAAAAAAGGTGAGTAACAACCTTTGGATTTTCCAGCGATTGACAATAAAGAGGGAAACAAAAAGATTAACAATGTCCCCATATCATCACGGTATTTTAATTTCGTCATAGAAAATTTATAATTATCTGAAACGCTTTGAAACAATGCTTGTTAAATAAATAATGGGAATAAATGGGATAAAATTATTGTGTTTTAGAGCGTTTTTAGGTGAAATTTTATTACCAAGATGCAGTATCATAATTTTATCCACATGCGGTAATTCATCCCGACGTTTGTAGAAGCGAGGGTATTCTTACCGCATATGGATAAAATTAATATTTTAAAGTAATAACCGAAAACTAAATATAACAAAAATAAGTAATATTTTATAAAAAATAAAAAACAGCTTGACAAAAAGGGGAAAATATATTATAATATAAGCATAAATTAAGTTTTGTGCTTCCCATACGGGATATGAGGTATCTCATACAAAAGCATACGTTCGTAATGTGTTTTTAAGGAAGAAAAATAAAGAATAAAAAGTATTGCAAAAATGCGGTATTTGGGCGAATATAAATTCCCTGAAAATATCAGCCTGAATAAAAAAACTAAAAAATCATAAAAATCCGATAAAAATAACAGCGTGGAAATATTCGTCGCAAGACAAATCTATCCACGCTTTTTTATTTCTTAAAAATTATATAAAATATTGTATCAAAGTCCTGAAGTATCAAAGTTCAGGGCTTTTTCATCTGGAGGCGAGAAATATTTTCAAACAACGATATCAATTTTCAGACCTGCACTGCGAGTGCTGTATCGAGCAGAGTGTAAACTGTTCGTTCAGATTATGCAGACATATCATGGAAAATCTTTCGGATTTACGCAAGGACGATAATTTTCACGAGGCTGTGACAAATGCAGAGAAATGTGGAAGCTATCACAGAAAGACATTGATTTACCTGAAGGAAGAGTTCACCGAAAAAAACAGCGGTTGTATAGTTCAGGCAAACTATAAAAATACTGAACATTGCGATTTTAAGCCGGAATGTGAGAAGTGCCATTATGCGGGGAACGGCTTCGTCTGTCATAATGAGACAAATGGAACTTGCTTAAAAAATTGGTTAAATAAAACAAAAACGGAGGAGCAAACAATATGCCAAAATTTAAATACGAAAAAACAAAAGACTTCACGATCATGTCAAACTGCCATTTCAAAGATAAACGCTTGAGTCTAAAGTCAATGGGACTGCTATGTTTCATGTTATCTCTACCTGAGAGTTGGAACTATTCACTCGCCGGGCTTGAGACAATCCTCAAAGACGGCAGGGATTCGATAAATTCAGCGATACATGACTTGGAAAAGTACGGCTATCTGAAGCGCGAAACGTTGCGGGATTCGAAAGGGCGATATATCGACGTGGAGTATACAATATACGAAATACCGCGAACAGGCGGGGCTGTGGAAACTGTGGATAAGTCGGAACCA
>WQYZ01000070.1 GCA_009780985.1 Oscillospiraceae bacterium
AGCAACATTATGGATGTCAGTGAAATTGCAATTAATCTTTTTACAATGATTTTCATGTAATTTTCTATTACCTCCTAAAAAATATATTTATATAAAATTTATTCTGTTCAATCATCCAATATACAAATGCGCAGATATACGGGCGGCGAATTATAAAAAATCTGCTGCTTCAAGAATAAGGATTATCTTCTGATCTTTTTTGCGGATTCCCATTCTTTTCACATACTTCGTGGAAACCACAGCCGGCGGAAGTTCCTGTATTTCGTTTATGGATTCTACGCTTTCCGCATTATCGACAATAATGCCGACCATGCTGTTTTTTATTTTCAGGACAACCATAAGCTCTTTAATGTTGTTAAGTATTGTATTATGCAAATCTTCGAGTTTCTCTACTATTTCTGATTTGATTTTCTCTGCTTCGATTAACGTTTCTGCCGCTTCGGACAGCCTGCCCTCATTTATTAAGTTCTTTACAGTTTCCGCCGTCTTATGAAATTTGTTATGAATCGGCTCTACTCTGTGAATCTGAGACAATATTTCGACAGAAGCCTCGTCTTTATTACTGTAAAACCATTTGCCGAATTTACATTCATGCGGGTCTACCGTCAGTGTAAACGGGTTTCCGGTTTCAACGCACTCCTTTAAAGTTTCGAAATACGTCTCATGCTCGCGTATTCTCTGCGGCAGGTCGATTACATTGGTTATATAATCGCGCTGGTTCATGTATCCGAACAGTTTTCTCATATCAAAAACGTTTATCGCTTCGTTTTTATAATAGGCTATCCCGCGGATTTCCTGCGATATGTTTGCGATTTCCATAGTTTCCGCCGATTGCTCTATCGACATGACGTATTTGCAGTTCACTGCGAAGTTGTTTTCAAATATCTGCAATATAACATACGGATAATTTACCTCGCTTTCGCCGTCCGAGGCGTCAGTATTTGTGTTTGCCATATTTACTCCGCGCAGATTCTGCAACTGTTCGTTTATATTTTTCGTTACGTCTATACCCATATTTTCTCTCCTTTTAATTTGTTTTCCTTTTATTTTCTATTTTATTTTAAATATTTAATATACCGCTAATGAACTTTATAGAAAAAGCAAAAAATTTTCAATTTTTTAAATTTTTCTGTAAGCTCATTATATATTTTATCATTATTCTTAATAAAATGCAACACTTTTTTCATATGTTTTTTTATAAATTTAATAAATTTAATAAATTTCACCAACTTTATAAACTTAATTATTGAAATATTATTTTTTATGTGATATAATAAAATTAACAAAAATACCGAATGGGGAGATAGATATAGAAACCGGAACCGAAACTAAAGAAAAAAAAATTACGGCTTTTAAAGTTTTTAAATGGATTGTATATGTATTACTTGTCATTATAATGGCGATTATCATTATGAGGCTGATATCGATAAACGATCCTAAAGACTCAAAGTTAATTCTGGCTGACGATAAAATCGAATCGGATATTAAAAATCTCGGAAGCGATTTTACAATGTATACGATAGACATACGGGATTCATTCGATTTGGAAGACGCGTTTTTTGTGAATAACGTCGTATATTTGGAAAGTTCGCAAAATTTACAGTTGACGCTGCGCTGTAAAAAAAACAGGTTTGCCGATATTCTCACAGGTCTGAAATCAATGCACAATGTCCAGTATGATAAGCCGGATTACGCGGCGCTTTTAAAATTATATCTTAAAGTTACGACAAAATCGGCGGACGGCGGCGATGATGCCGTGGATATAAAAGAAGTCTATCAGGATCACAATTTTGAGACAGATAAATATGAATATATTCGGTTGAGTTTCAGCGGCGTAAAAATAGATTATGTCAAAACCAAACTTCAATTATATTTATTTGCGACAGACGCAAACGGCAGCGCAGAATTCAGCGAAGACGACGCCATAGCGCAGTTCACTCTTTTTGACATAAATATGCCCAAAGCCAAAGCAAATATAAAAAACTTTAAATTGCTGAATCAGTGAAAATATAAAAATATGAGGAGTAAATTTTTTATGAAAGCATACGGAAAAAAAACATGGCTTATTCCCGATACTTATTTAAATTCCATATCCAAAAACAAATCGCCCAGTCACGAGTCTGTCTGCGTACTCAACACATCGGACACGGACGCAAAAATAAAACTCACGCTTTTCTTTGAGGACAGGGAAAAGCGCGACGATTTTGAATCTTTCTGCGGCTCCGGGAAAACGCATCATATAAGGCTTGACAAAATACGGTCAAAAAACGGGGAACCGATACCGAAAGACGTTCCTTATGCCGTATTAATCGAGAGCAATGTGGAAATCGTAGTGCAGTACAGCAGACTTGACACATCTGCCGCGGAAATGGCGCTTATGACAACGATTGCGTATCCCGTCGAGGAATAACGGAATTTTGCCGGAAATTTATAAATTTAATATTGTAGGGGCGCGCATTGCGCGTCCGTGAATCTAAACCTTCGTTGGTGTTAAAATTCACGGACGACCAATGATCGCCCCTACAATATTTACGTATTCATTCCACATCAATAAATTTCGGAACGGTTGCCATTCTTCCGTTACTGTCCGTAGTGCCGGAATTAAAGATTATAGTTTTGTCGTCGATAAATATAATAGCGTTATCAGAATCCCATGAACTGCCGTATTGCTTCGTATCTATTGTTTTGACGGAATTTACGCCGCTCGAATCTGTTAAATCCATAATATATATCACATTTTTATACAAAATCGCAACTTTTGTTCGGGACGGATTTAAAATAAAAAATTTATCGTTCAGCGATAATTCATGTTTAAGATCCGCGTCTATTTTTATCCCTAAATCATATTTCACAGATTGAGCCGGACTTTCGGACAAGTCGTAAAATCCGAGATAGTCGTCGGTTTTTTGAGTATCTTCAAAATTTGAACAGTATATATTGCCGTTAATGGCTCTCGCGTTTATGCTGTATGCGCCTAAAATATCAGAGATACTGTTTGATTTCGGCGAGACCGACATAAGGACTATATCGTCTCCGCCGCCGGAGAGCTGGGGCTGTAAATTCAGGTCCGCGATTTTCGCGGATACCAGAACCTGTACGTCGTCGCCGGGACTTTGGGTATTATTCGCGATTCCGCAGTAAAAATTGTCGTACTTGTCTGTGTCGGCAGTTGCTATATTCGACAAAGTATAGCTGTTGCCATATAAAGGATCGGTTCCCGAATATGCCGTGCAGGTGTAATAACCTTTAGACGTAACGCTCGAATAGCTTGTTTCTACGCAGACGAGAGTATTTCCGCCGTCAGTCATTTCAACCGGCATACAGCTTATAAAAGTACGCGAAGCCAGATCTGTGCCGTCGTACAGATTTCTGTACGGCGTCAGATATACAGCCGTATTATTATCCAGATTAACGATAATTGTTGTCACGACTCCGTTTATCATTGCCGCGAGCGCGATTTTACTGCTGTCGCAGGCTATGGAATACAAAGGCGTATAACCATCCTGTTTGGGATAATCGCGCTCGCTTATGTAATTTTTCGAATTTACCTGAGCGTAATTGCCTGATATATAAATTTTGCTCTGCTTGTCTTCGAAATACGTCAAATCTATTTCGACATACTGCAAATCGGTTCCGGTATCGAAATCAATCTGCGCGTGCTGTTCGGGAAGCTTATGAAAACTGCCGCCGGCATATTCTCCCACTTCGGTCGTAATGTCGCCTTTGTTTACGATAAAACCGTTGACTGCGGACGCAAGTCCGTTTGAAAGTACGTTTCCGGAAAAAGTGCATGACGTCATAGATGACGCAGATATAACAGAAATGATTGAAACGACGGAAGCTAAAATAAATGCCAAACGGATTTTAAAATATTTTTTCAGCATAATTTTCTCCTCATTTATTTTATTTAATTTATTTAATTTTTTTAATTTTTATATTTATATATTTTATAGTTTGTTGTTTTTAAATTAAAATAATAACCATAAATATTTTCTATAATACTTTATAATATATTATATCAGCAATTTAAACAAATTTCAACATAAATTTGCGAAAGGAATATTCTTTTTGCCCATGAATATAAAAAAAATACGGGAAATTATTTCCAAAATAATAAAAAAATTGAAGAATTTAAAGAATTTTAAAGCTAAGGTTAATATAAAAACGCTGGCGATTCACATCGCGAGTTTATGCGTTCTGTTGTTTTTTACAGGCTATATGATTTCATACGCAAAAGGCGATTTTGAAATTCCTTTTTTCCCGAGAGATAAAATCGACGCGCAAGGGATCCAGATCGAAACCAACACTCCCACTATATATAATCCCGCCGATACAACCGAAGAAACAACAACGGCGGAAATCACCAACTTAATTCATGTTGTAAATCCGTCGGATCTGTTAAAAAATGCGAATACATCAGGCAGTTCTGACACTTCTGCAAGTCAGGTAAACCCTATAAATCCGGCGCAGCAGCCTGCGACAGAGACACAGCCGGCATTTGAACTATATTCGGACGACATGAAAAATCAGGGGTTTACCGTAACAGACGGGGTTTACGAACCGTATGACGAGGAACAGATAAATTCTCAGATAGATCAGTATAAATCGCAGGTTCAGCAAGTAACGGCAAGCGGCGGAGATCCGCAATCCGTCTCAAAGCCAGATTTGTATCAATATAAATTCGTGCAAATCACGCCGGAATATCCTATGATTGCAAATACCGAAACGACCACTTTGCCTGACGGAACGCATAAAAATGTTATTGAGCCAATCATGGACTATTTTTTAATCAACAGGAATAACACCGAAGTTCTGTGCGACGCATCGGGTAAAACAATAGACGAGAATTTCGCGGCTTCCGGATACACGATACTGCAAATGCGCGACAGTCAGAACAGGACGGTATTTAAAAATAACACGGACGGGTTATACTATATTTACGACCCGCTATTAAAACAGTTTATACAGACAGATTTTGACGAAGCATCCGGTGATAGGGGAATCTTGTTTATGTACCCGTCGTATTACGGGGCGGCGGGAGATGTAACGGCTTACGCTGGCGGCAGTTACTGGGGCTATACGGACACCGCGGCAGGCACAGTGATAGTTAAACCTCAGTTCAGCAGAACGTTCAATTTCAGCGAGGGTATAGGAATAGCTTACAGCTATGAGTGGAGAAAAGGCAACAGGCTGTATTTTTACGACGAAAGCTGGCAAAATCTGATAGCCGGATATTACGCCTACGATTCCGGTTATTTTGCCCCGAATACCCCCGATTCTGATGCGGAAGCTAAGCCTTTGGATATAAATTCCCTCGGATTTTTTTATTTCGACCACGGACTCACAAGAGTATATGCCAGAGAGTTTTATCAGCAGAGCCGAAGGATAGACCTTACATCCGAACGGGATATATTAGTTGACAAAAACGGAAAAGAATTTTACATTCCCGAAGATTATATGCTGAAAGCGTACTCAAACGGAATGATACTGCTTGAAAAAGACGGCTGCTACGGCTTTATGAATTATTTGGGTGAGTGGGTGGCGCAGCCGATTTTCACATATGCCGAGCCGTTTTTCGAAGGAGTTGCCGTTATAGGTTTCAAAGATGGGAAAAAAGCCCTGATTGACACCAAAGGCAATCTTATCACAAAATTCCAGTACGACAGCATATCAAACTGCACAGGGGGAATAGTCGCGCTTTATGAAAAAGGCGTCGGCTGGACGGTATTGAACAAAGTCAGGAAACAGATAGCAGTTGGGTAATATAAGACATTTTTTGTCTTTAAAAAATTAAAAAATAAACTTATGCAGGTTTGCATTTTTAAGCTATAATACTGAGCAAAGCTCAGTAGAGCAACACAGCAAGACAAACAACGGGAGGTAAATAAAATACAAAAA
The DNA here is from genome assembly GCA_009780985.1 of Oscillospiraceae bacterium. Taxonomy (GTDB): domain Bacteria; phylum Bacillota; class Clostridia; order Oscillospirales; family WRJC01; genus WRJC01. Next base: position 5,899 of record WQYZ01000070.1, read on the forward strand.
AGAAAAATTCTGATAATTATAATTATTATTACTGTTATCTCATGCTCTTGCCTTTATACTTTATATTCATGCACGAATATAAACTACCGTGATTTCGGGGTAAACGACGTAGGAAATATTGTCGGTTATTTAGTAGGCGGAAGCAAGGATATAACTACCGATGAAAATACAGATAATACGGAAGTCTCTGATTCGACAGATTCCTCTATTCTGCCGAATATTCCGCAGGATACGCTCGCTTTAAATTCTGCGGACACAACGCCGCCAACGACGATACCAGAGACTGCGGTCCCGATGATCTCCGATACTTCCAACTCTAATGATACTTCCGATACTCTCGCAGACACTCAAAATTCTCAGGCGACAGAATCAGTTCAAAGTGTCGCGGAGCGTGTGGAAGTTTTAGACCCCAAAACGGTTTTTCCGGACATTCCCGCGCGATTCAGTACGATTCCGTTTCTTTCAACTCTTCAAATGACTGATACGCTGAAACAGAACATCAAAAATCTCGACAGCTTTGCGACAAAGGATTTCGGCGGAAACTGGTTCAATATACTGACTACAAACGCCGGTCTTTTTACTCCCTCATACGGGGGAGGCGCGCTGAGCGACGCCAGATATTACAGAACGGCTATAGTTCAGAAAGCCTGCGGCGTACAGTTGGCTGTTACTCCGTATTCAAAAGACCTGATAGCAGACTATATCGAGCAGGAAATCAATGCGGGCGATTATTTTGCCGATATTATATGCGTGCCGCTCGACGTTCAGTCGGCGCTTATGCAAAAAGGTCTTTTGGTGGACATGAAAAAAATACCGTTTATAAATTTAAACGCCGATTATTATAATCAATCGGCAGTACAGTCTTTTAATGTCAACAGCAATATTTACGGGCTTGTTTCGGACGCGGCTTTTGACCCTTCAAATATATACGCGATGTTTTATAACAAATCGCTTATAAAACAATATAATTTAAATAGTCCCGCAGATTTGTATAATAACGGTAAATGGACGTATGACGGCATGTTCGAGATTTCAAAATCGCTCGCAGCCGCCGTTGCAAATCTGAATGAGCCGGGTGTGTCAAACAGTTCTTATTCGATTGGATTCAACAAAGATGACAGCGATATAATCAACGGATTGTTTATAAGTTCCGGGAATAAATATTTTACACAGCCGAACGGCGGATCTCCTGCTTTAAATTTCGACAATGATACGACTCAAAAATTAATAGATGCCATGGCGAATATTTTTGCTCCGTCATACAGCAGCGGAATGTCAAATTATTTGGACGCGGACGAAAATAATCAGAAAAGCGCGTTTGAAAACGGAGAAGTTTTGTTCTCAATCGCAAAACTCGACATTATGCCGGATATCACGAATTCAAATTTCGATTGGGGGATACTTCCCATGCCGTCTTTTGACGGAACAAATGCAAATACTGACGGTAATATATTGTCTTTTACAGACAGCGGCGCGATGTGCATATCAGTTTTAAAAGGCTCGAAAAGCACGGAAACAAGCGGAATAGTTACAGAAGCATTGTCGATGTCGTCATATAAATTTCTGAAAGAAATGTATATCAGGGATCAAATGCTTTACACGCTGCGGGATGTTGACAGCGTAAAATTTCTGAACGATATAGTAAACGGCGCGACATTCAGTCAATATAATGCGTTTTCAACAGTGGATACAATATATAACGCCACTGTGGGAGTGCTGAAAAACGCGGCGAACAAAAACGGCGATTTTGCAGATTTATACGCAAGCGCCAAACAAAATATAGACGATTTTTTCCAGACCTCAACGATTTTCGCAGGAAATTGAATTATATAACAATAAAAGGGCGGTAAAATCCGCCCTTTTATATTGATTTTATTTGTTTTTTATATAACCCCGTTTTTGCGTTTTATCATATAGTCGCTGTTTTCCGCCGTCCGGGACGACGGCTTTTTTTCTCTTTTCTTCTTGTTTTCGTTTATTGTGATTTCCGGTTTTTCGCTGTTTTCGACTGTCTTTTCGGTTATAACAACTTTTTCTATCTTTGAATTCGACGGAGTTTCAAACATAATATCCTGAAGGACTTTTTCGATAATAGACCGCAGTCCCCTTGCGCCGACTTCTTTTTTTGCGGCAATTCTTGCGACCGACTTTAAAGCCTCGTCAGTAAATTCCAGCTCCACTTCGTCTATGTCAAACAGCTTTTTATACTGCTTGACAATCGAATTTTTAGGTTCTGTCAGAATTCTTACAAACGCTTCCTCGTTCAATTCGTCAAGGGAAACGATAACCGGCAGTCTGCCCACAAGTTCCGGAATCAGCCCGTATTTGACTATATCGTGAGCCTCGACGTTTTCCAGCATTCTGTTCTGTTTTTTTTCTTCTTTTGTCAAAACGGTGCCGCTGTAGCCCATAACTGAAGAGCCCATTTTCCGTTCTATTATCTCGTTTATGCCGTCGAACGCCCCGCCGCAGATAAATAATATATTCTCCGTGTTAATCTGTATAAAATCCTGATTCGGGTGTTTTCTTCCCCCCTGGGGCGGCACGTTTGAGATAGTCCCCTCTACGATTTTCAGCAGGGCCTGCTGGACGCCCTCGCCCGAAACGTCGCGCGTTATAGAACGGTTTTCGCTCTTTCTCGAAATTTTATCTATCTCGTCGATATATATAATCCCTTTTTCTGCGCGCTCGATGTCGTAATCCGCCGCCTGAATTAATCTAAGCAGGATATTTTCAACATCTTCACCGACATATCCGGCTTCAGTCAGGGTTGTGGCGTCTGAAATGGCGAAAGGCACTTTCAGTATTTTTGCGAGATTCTGAGCCAGATAAGTTTTTCCAACGCCGGTCGGTCCGAGAAGCAATATATTGCTTTTCTGGATTTCCACATCGTTGTCGCTTTTCTGCAATATTCTTTTGTAATGGTTATACACAGCGACGCACAGGGCTTTTTTCGCCTTGTCCTGCCCGATTACGTATTCGTCCAGTTTCTGTTTTATTTCCGCCGGCTTAGGCAGATTCGAAAGGCTTATTTCCTCTCCGTTCGCCGTATATATAGTATTTTCAAGCTCGTCTTCTATCATTCCGTTGCATATAGATATACAGTGATCGCATATATATATTCCCATAGGACTTTTTATAAGCACTTTTGTCTGATTTTCGATTTTCCCGCAAAAGGCGCAAAAATGCTGTGATTTTCTGCCGCTTCCGCCTCCGCTTGGACCGCCCGTATTATTATTCGCCATCTATAGTATATAGCCTCCCGACTTCCCGTCGCTCTTATAATTTTATTTTTTATTATGCTCTTTTTTCTATGACTTTATCTATAAGCCCGTATTTAAGAGCTTGTTCGGCTGTCATAATATTATCCCTGTCTGTGTCCCGTTCGAGTTCTTCGACAGTCTTGTCGCAGTTTTTAGCGTAAATTTCATTTAATTTGCGTCTTGTCCGGATAATCCAGTCCGCATGGATTTTTATATCCGCAGCTTGACCCTGTGTTCCGCCCAAAGGCTGATGTATCAGTATTTCGCTGTTGGGAAGAGCAAGCCTTTTGCCCTTTGTTCCCGAAGATAATAAAAACGACCCCATGCTCGCCGCTATTCCGACGCATATCGTCGAAACGTCGCACTTTATATAGTTCATCGTGTCGTAGATCGCCATACCCGCCGACACGGAACCGCCCGGGCTGTTTATATAAAAACTTATCTCTTTATCCGGGTCCTGCGACTCCAGAAACAAAAGCTGCGCGACGACGAGACTTGCAGTCACATCGTTTACTTCGTCGCTCAAAAATACTATCCTGTCATTGAGAAGTCTGGAGTATATATCGTAAGACCGTTCTCCCCTTGCCGTCTGTTCAATTACTATCGGCACCAATGCCATAAAAATCCCCCCTATAATCTAAATTCGCATATTATTTAATTATTGCGCAATATCGTTTTATTTATTCGTCTGTTTCGTCTGTATCCTCATCATCGTCGTCGAAGCCGTCAAAATCGCCGTCATGATGATGGTCATGCCCGTCGTGATCATGGTGATGATGGTCATGCTCATGCTCTTTCGCATACTCTTCGGACGTTTTTTCGACCGTCGTTATATTTGCGTTTTCTTTTATAAACTCCACGGCTTTTCTTACGGTTATGTCTTTTTTGAGCAAGTCTGCGTCAACTTTGGATTTCGCGTCGTCTTTTTCCATTTTATACGTTTCGCATATTTTATCGTATTCTTTGTCAACGTCTTCTTCGGACGCCTCAATATTTTCAAGCTGGACTATTTTTTCCAGCGCGAGCCTTGTTTTTACCTGTCTTTCGGCTGTTTCTTTGAATTGCGCTTTCAGATTCTCGACCGTCATTCCCGTATATTTAAAATACAAATCCATATCTATGCCCTGACTTTGCATTCTGTAAGCGTAATCCTGCAGCTGATTATTCGTCTCGTCGGCTATCATAACCTCGGGAATATCAACCTCAAGATTTGCGATTAACCCGTCCACAAGTTGTTCCTCAAGGGCGGTTTCAGCCTGATTTGCCCTGGTTTTTTCCATTTTCGCTTTTAAGTCGGCTTTGTATTCGTCAAGAGTGTTGAATTCGGAGACGTCCTGCGCAAATTCGTCGTCGAGTTCGGGCAGTTCCTCAAATCTTATCTCGTTTAATTTTACTTTAAACACAGCTTCTTTGTCAGAGTATTTTTCGTCGTGATAGTCTTTCGGGAAAGTGACGTTTACATCAAAATCCTCGCCGATGTTTTTACCGGCAATCTGTTCTTCGAATCCGGGTATAAACTGCCCTGAGCCAAGTTTCAGATTATAATCCCTGCCGTCTCCGCCTTCAAAGGCTTCCCCGTCGATAAACCCGTCAAAGTCGATTTTTACATTGTCGCCGATCTGCGCCGATCTGTCTGTGATTTCAACGCTGCGCGCGTTTCTTTTCTGTATTTTTTCAACTTCTTTGTTTATGTCGTCTTCCGAAACGGTTATTATTGTCTTGGTCGCTTCAAGCCCTTTATAATTTTTTATTTCGGCTTCAGGTTTTACAAAAACTTTCGCCGTCAGAATAACGCCGTTTTCATCTAAAGATTTCAAATCCACTTCCGGTTTTGAGACTGCCTCGATTTTTGACTCTTTTATTGCATCGTCAACTGCCGCCGGCATAAGTTCTTCAAGGGCGTCTTCGTAAAACATTCCCTTGCCGTACATTTTTTCGATTATATTTCTCGGAGCTTTTCCTTTTCTGAATCCGGGGACAGTGATATTCGATGCTTTTGAACGGAAAATTTTCGTCACTGTTGCGTCAAATACATCTTTCGCTATGTCAAACTCGATAACGGCGACATTTTTTTCCGACGCTGTATCAATACTTTTTAAACTCATCTTATTATTATTCCTCCATGTGTATTTATACTGAGATAAGCTCATTGATGAGACAAGCCCAGTTTGATTTATATATTTTTATATTATACCACAATATATTATATCTTGTAAATATCTTTTAAGTATTTTTTTGAAATTTTTTACATTTAACCGTATATAACTAAAGAATGAACTTGATAGAAAAATCTGACAAATTTCATTTGTCGGTTTTTCAACAAGTTCATTAAAAGACGGGCAAACTGCAACCGTTCCCCCGACTTTTAATATTTATTTCAGTTTTCGAGAATATTATTTATAAAATCCAGTATCTTCTGTTGTTCTTCCGTGCCGAGTTTCAGACATTTCGCCCGTATTATTTCTTCCAACGGCATATTGTCATACGTATTGTTTATACTGTTAAAACTATCGTCCGTTTTTGAAATTATATTGCCTTTGAAGAATAGTTCTTCAGCGTCGATATTCAACGCTTTGCACACTTTCATCCCTATGTTCATTTCGGTAAAAATATCGGCTTTATGAAGAATAACTTCGAGATCGCCGCGGGAAACTTTTTCTTTTCTTGTAAATTTTGATATACTGCCGTATTTTCCTATTATAAATTCTTTTAATACTGCATTATTTCTTGTTTTGACAGATTTGACTTTTATATCCATAATTTTCGCACCACTTTTTATATTTATTATATTCTAATCCCCATATTAATTTATAATAAACAAAAATCGTGCTGTAAAAATTTTTTCGTCCTTTTCTTTTCTCTAAGTTTTATCCTGAATTTAGCATAGTAGTAATAACTGCGTAAAGGCTTGGAAGAACAAGCGCGGCAATCATTATTATCACTATAATCCGAATCCAGAGTTTTTTTCTTTTCTCGTTCAAACCTGAAAAAATTCCCCCTCTCCCTGCCGACACGACTGAATGTTGTTCAGTATAGTCAGTATATTACCTCATCTGCATGTTATTATATCACATGTTTATATTAAAATCAATATAAATCTACAAAATTTTAAGGAAACTTTGTAAAAAATACATAAAAATTCGAGGCGAGAATTTCCCCGCCTCTGATTTTCACGTTTATTTTCAGTGCTGTATTAAAATCCGTGTAAATTTTCATTGCCCGTAATTTTGCCTATCTGAACTGTTCCTTTGTTTTTAATTGTTATATCTGCATTGACTGCAGTGACGTTTTTCGCGTCTATAGTCGTATTATTGCTGCCGCTGTCGATATATGCGGTGAATGTGTCAACATTGCCCGAATTTATATCGATTTCTCCTGAACCGTTTATCGACGCCGAAACAGATTTGTTTACTTTATCCGCAGTAATATTGCCTGAACCGCTTATTGACGCTTTGAAATCGTCGGATTCGGCAAAATTCATGTTTCCCGAACCGTTTATCGACGAGGTCAGCGATGGTATTTTGTGTCCTGTTACGTTTCCAGAACCGTTTATTGTAAGAGAAGAAGTCGTCGCATTATTGAAATTTACGCTTCCCGAACCGTTTATCGACATTGTACAGGAATCCGCGTCGTTGAAATTTACAGAGCCGGAGCCGTTTATTTTTATATTTACGTCGCCGAAATCTATTGACGGAGCAGAAACAGAACCCGAACCGTTTATATTAGTAGCCAGTTTCTGGAAAGGCACAGATGTTGTTACAGAACCCGAAGCGTCTGTCGCAAAACTCAGCATTTGCGGTTTATCGCCGTCGTAAGCGAGCTTGATTGTGATAATGTTTAAAGAATTGTCCTGCGCGTTCCAAGTGTTCGAGTCAATTTTAGCCGCTTTTGTTTTATCGTAGGATATTGTCAGAGTTCCTGTGCTGTCCGAATAATCAACATTCAGCAAATTTATGAAATAAGCGTAGCCCGAAACTTCTACGGTCGTTTTATCATCAGTGGATTTTTCTATAGTATATTTACCCACAAAACTATTTAAGGTTACATTCTGTACTTTGCCGAACTCGTAACTGGTTGACGTAATCATTGCGGAAACTGTAACAGCAGGATTTCCTATAGTTACAACATTGCCCTGATTGTCAAGAACCGTTCCGGCAGGAACAGTAGATGTTGTGCCGTCCGGCTGTGTTATTGTTGCGTCTCCGTCGCCGATTGTGATAGTGTATGCGTCCTTTTTGCCCTCTGCTATTGTATGTGTGGGAGCATTGACTGTTATACCGTTTTTATATTCAATTGTACAATTCCCACTGCATTGGATATATAAATTACTTTTATTGTTGTCGCCGGCACTGAAACTGGCACCGCCCGGCATTGTGATTTTATTTCCGTCACTGAATTTAACCAAAGTATTGGTGCCGCCGTTTGCCGAGTAATAAATCGTGTACCAGCCTGCGTTATAATTATAACCATAACTGCTAACTGAACTGTACACATCATTTTGGGTTATGCCAAGCTCGGCTTTCAAACTGTCACTCATATACGAATATAATTTTGAAGGGAAATTTTTCGCGCCGTTTTTATCATACTCTGCCTTCGCAATCTCGTCTATTACGCTTTTGTCACTAACAAATAGAAGCGATAAGAATTCATCGGAAAGATTTTTGAGACCGTTTTTGTCGTACTCTTCTTTTGCGAGTTCGGCTAATATACTTCTGTCATGGGCAAACAGAATTGATAAGAATTCGCCGGAAAAGTTTTTGAGACCGTTTTTGTCATATTCAGCTCTTGCAATATCATCTATTGCGGTTCCGCTTATAACATATAAGAATGTATCAGAGAAGTTTTTCAATCCGTTATTATCATATTCCGTTTTTGCGATTTCATCTATTGAATTTCGGCTCATAAACGGTATAACAGTATCGGGAATATTTTTCATGCCGGATTTATCGTACTCTGTTTTAACAAGTTCATCTACTTTACTCTCGCTCATGTACGGCAGTAAATCACGTATGCCGTTTAAGCCGGATTTCGCATAATTGTCAGCTGCCAATGCATCCTCGTCAGCCTGATTAACCTGCGGCAGATTAACGTCAACAGTGGCGCTGTCCGCTTTTGTGATTGTGCAGCTTCCGGTACCTGATTTTGTAACGTTGCCGTACTCATCAATAAATGTATCTCCGCCTATTATTATGTCGTTATTTTTAATATTCACTGCGTCGTTAGTTGATATTGTAACTCCGTTAATTTCAATTTTTACACTTTCTTTTTGAATAGTGTTGAAATTTGTAGTGCATCTGTAATTATTTAATCCGTTTCTTTGATATTTATCTTCATTGCCCGGGCTGATAGAAACAATAAGCATATTGGTATTGAGAGTGTTGTTTGACGGAATTTCAGAGTTAATGTCGGCAAAATTGTCATCATTAGCTCCGATTATAACTATCGGGTCTGGATTATCAGTTGTATTATTGTCGTCTGGATTAGTTTCTGTTGTATTCGTCATAATATTGTTTATAATATTTGAAATATCTAATGTAGTTGAATTAGTTGCAGCGGCGGCTAAATTTGTATTGTTTCCGTCGCCGTTATCTGACGGACTGCTTGTATTTTTAAGAAAAGTTGGCAGTAGATTTATTGCTCCTATAACGAGTATGACTGCCGCGGCTGCCGGGATTATCTTCAACAGTTCGAATCTGAATTTTTTTCTGGTTTTATTTATATTTTCCTGTTTTAACAGTTCATTGGTTAAGTTAATTAAAGTTTCATCGCTTAATGCGTCGGTAAAATTCTTTTTATTCATACCCTTATGCCTCCTTTGACGAGAAAATTTTTGATTTTGGTTTTCAGCCGATTTGTGCGCATATCCACCGCGCCCCGATTTATATTGAGAGTTTTTGCGATTTCTTCCGGTGTGTAATAATACAGGTAACGCATGGTAAATAATAACGCTTCTTCTTTGTTTAATTTTGCGACTATGTTTTCTACCAATAAATTAAACTCAACTTCGTCCTGATATTCTATGGGAAACGCGAGAAAATCGAGTTTTTCGTCGCCGACTAATTCGCTGGTTTTACGTGTGCTGCTTTTTATGTAGTTTAATGCGACTGACCGTGAGATTACTGTCACAAATGCGCCCATGCTTCCGCGGGTTTCGTTATACTGCTCCAGTCTTTCCATAATCGACAAAAATACAGCGTTCACGCAGTCGTCAATGTCGTTCATTTGATTTGCGCTCCGCAGTATTTTCGCCACGATTGCGCGTATCTGCTCATTGTATTTGTCATAGAAACTGTTGTCGATTTCCATGTCGGCTCTCCGAATTTCTTTAATTTCGTTTATTGCGGTTGATTCGTTTTCTTTTATCAGTTCCGTAGAACATCAACTCCTTCTGGATTGTTTGAATGTTTTAGCGATTTCAGTTTTCTGACGCGTCTATTTATATATACAATTCAGAAGTGAGTTTTCTAACATAAAATTTTTGAAAATAAAAATAATTTTAATTATATGCGTACTATTGACATTTTTATATTTATATTTTATAATAATTATCCCAAAATGTCAACAAAAATATTAAATTATAATTCAGAATAATTACATATCCGTATTTGCATTTTCGTTCAGATATTTTTTCGTATGCGGGCACATTGCCATACATAAACCGCATGTGCCGTTTTGTTTATTGATTGGTTCGCCGCGTTTTTTCACAGCCGTTTCGCATGCGTCATAATTGATTAAATCGTCCCTGTCTTTATTTATATCCCACGTCACGTTTTTTATTGCACGACCCGGGCATATGTCAACACAGACGGTGCAGTTTCCGCAAAGACAGGAATATTCGGATTTATTTATTTCGGGCACAGGCGCGTCGGTCAGAACAGATGTGAGGCGTAACGCGCTCCCGAATTGCGGGGTGATTAACAGCGAATTTTTGCCAATCCAGCCGAATCCCGACAATGCTGCGACGGTTTTATGCGGCAGTAATACTTTTGGATGGCGAGTGCCGCTCGGTGCGCGGACAAAATGGCGGGTCTGCGCTATTGCCTTATAGCCTTTATTTAAATCCAATATGTATTTCGCGGTAAATTCGCATATATCGTCGAGTTTTTGCGTAACGTCGGTGTATTCGTCAAAATATTCGATAGAAACGCCTTTTTCTATCAGTTTCACGACATCGGGATTAAGCGTAATCGCTATTGCGATGCCGTATGGCAGATTATGTCTGTTTTCCGCAGGGACTTGCGATATATCGGCAAATCCGACCAAATCCGCGCCGAGCGACAGTATGTATTCTCTTATGTTTTGCATGTATAAAACCTCCGTTTTAAAATTTTATTGACTTATGTAAATTTTGATGATATAATAAAAATGATAAGAAGCCGTATCCAAAGAGGCGACCACCCCGTCGCTTCGCGCCACCCCTCCCCAGAGGGGAATTAAAGATAACACCGGAAATTGCGGCAAAATTCCCCTCTGGGGAGGGGTGGCGCGAAGCGACGGGGTGGTCGCCTCTTTGGATACGGCTTCTAAATATAGAAATATAATTAAAAACGCAGAAAGGCGGTCAAAATATGAGTATTTTAGAAAATTATGATAATGAAAATAATTATTATGAGTATTTCAGGAAAAATTTAGAGTATGAAATAATAAACGGAAAAGTGGTTTACATGGCTCCGGAAGCCGACCCGAATCACGGCACTATTTCTTTTAATGTAGGAAGTTTGTTTAACTATTATTTAAGAGGCAAACCTTGCAAAGCATATCACGACAACAATTATCTCCGGATAGACTTGATTGCAAAACAGAATAAAATAAAACTGCCTGAAATAAATTCATTAAAAGATAAGTACAAACCTGATTTAATGGTAATCTGCGACAAATCCATAGACACGCCGAAAGGCGTAACCGGCGCGCCCAAATTAGTTGTCGAGGTTTTATCCCCAAGATATATCGCATATGACCGCGAAATAAAAAAGAATATTTACGAAGCTATCGGGATTTACGAATACTGGATTGTTAGTCCGGCTGATAAAACAATAGAAGTATATATATTGGGTGAAAACGGAAAATATAAGCTGTGCGAGACCTATTTAAAATATACCGAAGCGCAAATCGAAAACATCAAAGACAGAAAAGAGTTCGGAATTGAGGACGAAAAAATTATAACCGAATTCTCGCCGAAATCGTTTCCCGATTTGACAATACAAATCGACGATATTTTTGATAAATTGATATAATCATATTGTGTTATAATAGGTATGGACTGTGAGTAAATGAAAGATATTGCTGATGAAAGGCGTAAAATTATAGATGGAACTTATCCGTCAAGGGTTATCATGGGACGGCAGAATAAGCATATTGAGAGGACGCGGGAATTTGAACAGAATCGCGAACAAAAGGTACGGGCAGCGTGTATTTTCATCCAAGCTCGCCTGATTATCCGCGCGAGGATATAACAGCGGATAGAATAATAGGCAAAACATGGGTAAAGTCGTTGCAAAAATATATAGATACGTCTGCATTTACGATATGCTATTCTAAAACAGGTGTTCATATTATACCTGTTAATGAGAAAGGAATAATGTATGATTATAATGCAGGTTGTTTATATTTTACGCGATAAAATTAAATTGACATAACTCACGACTTGCGTGTAAAAAACTCACGTTATAATTGCTTGACTTTATTTATTAGTCAAGTTATAATATTGTCAGAAGTGCTTCTAAATAAAAAATATTAAAGTTAGAGGAGTATATTTTATGGCAATATATATAAGTGAAAAATTAAAACAATTCCGCAAATCGCGTGATTTAACGCAGGAGCAAATCGCAGATATTTTCCATGTATCGCCGCAAGCTGTCAGTCGTTGGGAAACGGGCGTGAGTTTTCCCGATATAGAAACTCTGCCGTCTATCGCAGAGTTCTTCAAAGTCACTGTTGATGATTTGCTTGGAGTTGATGTTATAAGAAATCAGGAAAAAATTGACGAAGTTCTGACTTTGCTTAAAGAAAAACATAAAAAAGGATTAACAGATGATGCAATAGAAATTTGCAGAAATGCGCTGAAAGAATTTCCTAATAATTATAAATTGTTAGCTGAACTCGCGCATTTTTTGTCGGATAAAGCGGCAGCTACCGATGATGATAAAACAAAACGCGAATGTCAGCAGGAAGCGGTTACAATAAACGAGCGTATTTTAGAAACCTGCACAGATGATGAGATCCGCTGGGAAGTTATACAAGGACTTGCGCTCGGATACAGTAATTTAGGTGAAAATGAAAAAGCGAAAGAAACTGCAAATAAATTACCGCCGTTTGGTATAAGCCGCGAGAGCATTCATGCAATAATATGTGACGGCGAAGAAGGCTTGAAAATAAGGACAAAAATTATGATGTGGCAAGCCGATAGTTTAGCATTTGATTTAGCCATGATTGGATATGGAAACACGATAAAAGATACACAGAGCAATATACAGCTTGTAAAAAAAGCTATATCAATTTTAGAAATACTGTATGAAAACGGGGATTATGGATTTTATAATGTAAGGTTAAGCGATTATTACGGATATTTAGCTCGGCATTATATGACTTTAAAAGAGTTTGACAACGCTCTTGATTGTATTGAAAAATCTGCAAATTATGCGATTGCTTGTGATACTTTACCAGAGGATTTTATTTATACATCTATTGCGGTTAAAGGTAGTGATTTAGGTGAAGGCACTAAAAATTATGACTATAACGAGGCTTATAGAAAATTAAACAATCTATTTTCAATAGATATGTTCAACCCGATACGCGAACACGAGCGGTTTAAAGCGGTTATCACAGAACTTGAAAAATATGCAAAAAAGAGTGTATAAAAAACTGAAATAAGCATTTTCTTCAACATGGCAAAACATAAGATTATTTCATAATTATAAATATTTTCTACGTTATTACGTTATAAAAAAATCAAGGGCGGCTATACCGACATACTGAGCAAAGCTCAGATAGGTCTGTTGTGTCGCCCTATAATTTTACACCCGACGTTTAATTATATTTCGGCAGCCAGTCTCCATGAGCCGAGATTAAATCGTCGCACATTGAGATTATATCGTCGATTGACAGTTCGCTTGACGTGTGCGGATCGAGCATTGCCGCCTGATATATATGCTCTTTTTTCTTCGTGACAGCCGCCTCGATTGTGAGCAGCTGCACATTTATGTTTGTCATGTTCATTGCCGCGAGCTGTACTGGCAGCGGTCCCTGAATTGTCGGGGTTACGCCGTTTCTGTCAACCAAGCACGCGACTTCAACGCACGCTTCTTTCGGCAGATTGTCGATAAGTTCTTTGTTTAACACATTTCCGCCTATTTTATACGGCACTCCCGTTGTGATTGCGTTCATTATATACGACGCATATTCGTGGGTTTTATGGTGCGTGAGAGAATCGTTGACGTAATTGTCGCGCATATTTTCCCAAAAAGAGAACAAAGCGTCTGCGGACGCGTCAGCCCCCAAACCCCCAATCATGGGGGCTTTCTTTTTCTGGGGATTTGCTGTATAATGAAAGAATGAATATATTACAAAGAATATTTAATAAGCATTGGCAAAGTGTAGTATCAACAGGAATAAGAATACGAAGTACAGTCTATGAAAACGTCGGCAAAATGTTACATTGCGGAGACATGAAATACGGTTATATACTGTATGGCTGCGAACACTGCGGGAAGACGAAATATGTGCCATTCCGGTGCAAAAGCCGGTTCTGCCCAACGTGTGGAAACCTGTATTGCAGACGGCGGAGTACAGCCATGTCGTTCAAGCTCATAAACTGTCGGCACAGACATTGCGTTTTCACTATACCGGAGGAGTTACGCATCTTTTTCCGCAAAGACAGAAATTTGCTGGACTGTTTGTTTCATGCGGTGCGCGATGTAATTCTGCAAATGTTTTACAAAATGAACAAGTCCGAGAATTTCGCTCCCGGATTTATCTGTGTGCTTCATACATTCGGCAGGGACCTGAAATGGAATCCTCATATTCATGTGTTGCTCTCAGAGGGTGGGAGCGGCAATATAACCCCTTGGCGTCATGTAAAACATTTCAACTATACCCTGCTCCGAAACTCTTTCAGAACCGCTCTTCTGAACCTCATGGAGAAGCACATCGGCGCATCTTTCAAAAAAACCAAAGCATATATCTACAAGCATTGCCCTGACGGATTCTATGTATATGCCAAACCCGCTATCTCTAAAAGCAAAGACGTTATCAAGTATATCGGCAGATACCTCGGCAGACCTGTCATCGCTAATTCCCGTATCGACAATTATGACGGACAAAACGTAACTTTTCACTACAACAGGCATGAAGATGATGTTTTAGTCACCGAAACTATTTCTGCCGTCGAGTTCATCAAGAAACTCATCGTCCACATTCCTGATAAACACTTCAAAATGACCCGTTACTACGGCATTTACGCTAAACATCACAAAAATGCCGACAATTTCATTCCAGCTATTCCAATCCAAAAAAGACGCTTCCTCTCATCCCTCAACAATTGGAGTACGTCTCTTTTGTTCGATTTCGGTGTTGACCCGCTTCTGTGCAGTTGCGGTCACCGCATGATTTGCTTGGATATTTGCCTCAATGGCTCTCTGCCCTCTGATTCTCTCAGAAAAAAGAGGTTTGATTCTTCCTGACTTCTCCCACAATTTCCCTTGCTTCTTACCTCAGATAGCAGTGCTGTAAAATTTTGCATATTTTTTTCGGGTTTTGCACGACCTTCTTTTTCCTATGCCCTTTTTGCGGCTCATACCCCTGCTCTTACATTATATCATACTTTTTCCTTTTGCGCAATTTCCTTAGCAA
>WQYZ01000071.1 GCA_009780985.1 Oscillospiraceae bacterium
AACGCCGTAACGTCAAATGGGATGACAGATGAAAACACGATTTATAAGACTTCTATAAATTCCGGCAACTATTATCTTACAACCGTGGATTTGGGGAAATTTTACGGTACGGGTTGGAATGGATATTCTATGATTTTTTATGTAAGCGTCGAAAAATACGATCAGCTTATGAGCAATATTTATACAATGCTGCTTGTGATTTTAATTATAGCCACGATATTTCTTTTTCTGTATGTTATATTTATTTCCCGGAGCATATCCAAGCCGATGCGGCAGCTGTGCGTTTTCGCCGACGAGATAGGACGCGGGAATTTCACGCAGAACGAATATGATTTCAAAGACCGAGAACTTATAGATTTAAATGAGCGAATGAATGAAACCGCACGCAAACTCGAAATAAACGGCGAAGACCAGAAAACGTTTTTCCAGAATGTCTCCCACGAGCTTAAAACGCCGCTTATGTCGATAGGAGGCTATGCGGAGGGAATAAAATACGGGGTGTTTTCCAGTGAAAAAGAACAGACCGGAGCCGTCGACATAATTATTGCGGAATCGGACAGGTTAAAAGATTTAGTCGAAGATTTGCTTTATATATCCAGAATAGACGCTACAAAAAAATTTGATAAGCTGACAAATGAAAGCCTCGGCGAACTTTTGGAAAGCTGTGCGCAAAAACTCCGCGGTCTTCTGATTAATTCAAGATCAAGACAGGAAAACGGAGAAAATAAACCCGAGAAAAAAATAAATATACATCATCCTAAAAACGATATATCTATATTATGCGACGAGGAAAGTCTTATGCGGGCAATCATGAATATCGCATCCAACTGTTTAAGATACGCAAAATCGGCGGTGGATATTTCGTTTTACGAGACCGGCGAAGATATAATTTTATCCGTAAAAGACGACGGCGGCGGCATAGACGAAAAAGACATGCCGAATATATTCAAGCGTTTCTATAAAGGCAAGGGCGGAAAGCACGGAATAGGATTATCCATAGCGAAAGCGATAATAGAACAGCACCACGCAAAAATAACGGCTGAAAACCGTAAAGACGGCAATGGGGCAGAGTTTTTGATAAAATTTAACAAAAATATAAATGAGGGACAGAGATAAATATGTATTCCAACAATGATTATAATAACTATTCTCAGCAGGACCATAAGAATAAAAAAAATAAATCGTATACCCCGCTGGTAATACTGATTTCGGTTATGATTATTCTGGTTATCGGACTACTGTGCGCGGTTATTTACAGACAGACGATAAATAAATATGAGCTTAAAATATCGCAGTACAACGATACGATAAGCCAATATCAGCAGGATATTAAAAGCTGTCAGGACAACATAAACTCATTAAATTCACAAGTTTCCGACCTTTCGAACAATCTAAGCAGTTTAGGCGCAGAAATGCAAAATGTTTCAGATTCAGTTGATACGATTAATACATCGGCAGATTCAAACAACGGGAAGACTATTAATATAGTTCAGACGGCGGCGAAAGTTTCGCCTTCCGTAATCGGTATAAAAGTTGATGTGCCCGCTCAAAACGTGAACAGTTTCTGGCAGACCCAGCCGCTCGGCGATCAGGGTTCCGGGATAATTTTAACTGCCGACGGTTACATAGTTACAAATTTTCACGTCGTATCTTATGTCACGCAATATCAAAATACGGTGATAACAGTAGTTTTGGACGACGGTAGCGAACATGTCGCAACATATATCGGCGGAGATGAAATAAACGATTTGGCGATAATAAAAATTGACGCACAAAATCTACCAGTCGCAACTCTGGGGTCTTCTGACAACTCAAAAGTCGGAGATTTCGTTATAGCCATAGGAAATCCTCTGGGCGTGGATTTATACGGATCTGTGACTTTCGGCATAATAAGCGGGGTAAACAGAAAAATCGACGCAGAAAATGTAGCGGACAAATTAATTCAGACAGACGCGGCAATAAATCCCGGAAACAGCGGGGGCGCCCTGCTTAATATGAACGGCGAGGTTATAGGAATAAACACAATAAAAATAAATCAGTCAAACGTCGAGGGAATAGGATTCGCAATACCGATAGATTACGCAAAACCCCTGATAGATTCCATAATCCAATACGGATATGTCAAAGACAGGCCCACTCTCGGATTAAACGGTTCGGATGTTACAAATACTATGTCGAGAATGTACAATATTCCAACGGGCGTTCTGGTTGATACTGTAGACCAAGGCTCAGGAGCAGAAACTGCCGGGATCCAAATAAACGATATCGTGACAAAAGTAGACGGTCAGACCGTTTCGACTTTAAGCGATATTTCAAATATTGTCAAAATCCATAAAATCGGCGACAAAATAACCGTGACAATCTATCGTTATCAAACCGGAAATTATTCCGATATACCTGTAACATTGACAGAGCAAAAATAAAATTCTGCCTGTGCTGTATTTATATAAATGTCCGGCGGTGAAACCGGACGTTTTTTTCGAAGATAAAAAACGTTCGCTCAGTTTATCTGACGCTATATTTATGATTACTTCCTGCGTCTTATAAATATAATAACCGCTATTGCAATTATACCGATTGCAACAAACACAATAACCGGAGTTGTTCCCGTATTTGGAGAATAAAATTCATCTGCCGTATCTATTACTTTTGCTTTTGACCCTAAAACCCAACCTGAAAATAAAACCGCCGCTATTACAGAAATTATACCCAATACTTTTTTCATAACTCTTTGTACTCCTTTAATTTTTATATATTTACAATAATTTTAAGAGTTATTTCAATTTTATTAAAATTAAAATATACTTAAATATTATACATCATTTGTTTTAACAATAAATGTCTTAAATTTCAAATTTTTCAACTAATCCTTTTAAAACTTTTTTAAGAATTAAATTTTAAATACAAGTTCAACTGTTCAACTGAAATCCCCGCATTCGCATATCAGAGCGTCGCCCTCAAGTATTTCTATCTCGCCGTACTCGCAGTCTTCCGCAATTTCATTGCATACCGTATACGGTTCTTCGAGACTGACATCCGCGTTTTTCAGAGTATAAAAAAATCCTGACAGAGTAACGCCTCTGATTTCAGGACTGATAGGAATAATAGATACGTATTTATAGTCTTTATTCTTATATATTCTCGTCCTTGAATTTGAAATATAACTTATTTTATTATACCCGTTTGTTATACAGCCATTTCCGTTTCGATTTCTTATATATTTAAGACAGAATAAATTCGCCAAAGTATGGTCTATTCTGCCGTCAATCCCGCCTATTATCACTATATTTTTATATCCGCGCCCCAATGCATATTTTACTGCAAGCATAGAATCCGTATCATTTTTTTGAGCGGGATGTTTTATTATCTCTATATCGTCGCGATTTTTATAAAAACTCAGAATTGCCGGATTTACCGAATCAAAATCCCCGATTATAATATCCGGGACTATATCAAACTTTTTTATTGTCTCAAGTCCGGAATCCGCCGCTATATAAATACTCTCAGATTTTTTCGGTAATTCTGTAAACTCAGATTTTATTTTATCTTGATTTAATGTAAACGATTTGCAGAAAATATATACACTTTTCATATTATTTATTTCTTATTATAAATTATAATTTTATTTCCAATCTTTATTTTTCTGTTTTTTCAGCGCATCATAAAGAACAGTATAACTCTCGTGTCTTTCTTTCGCCACTTTATTTTCTTCGACTGCGTGTAAAACTTCGCAGCCTTCTTCTTTTATATGCGCGCATTTTTTATAACGGCAGCCAGTCGCATACTGATTTAAATCGGGAAAATCCAATATCAGATTATCTTTTGAAATATTGACGTAATTCTCAAAATCAATCATACTGAATCCCGGCGTGTCCGCGACATATCCGTCTAAACCGTTTTTGAAAAGCTCGACGACTCGTGTCGTGTGTTTTCCTCTTTCGATTTTATTGCTCAAACTGCCTGTATCTAACTTTAATTCCGGAAATATTTTATTTAAAACACTCGACTTACCTACTCCCGAAACTCCCGAAAACGCGCAAATTCTGCCTCGCATTTCTTCTTTTATCTCAGATAATTCGCGGCGGTCCGGCGTCATTGTTTCCGCGCTTATTTTGAACGTTTTGAATCCGGCTTTTTTGTATATATCATATAGTTCTGAATTGTCGAGCAAGTCGATTTTATTTATTATAATAACGGGGGTTATATCGTTGTCTACGGCAGTTACAGTGAGTTTGTCTATAAAATAATACGCCGGATCCGGGGATTTTACAGCTGCGACAATAAATAATATATCGAGGTTTGCGATTGGAGGTCTGAATAAGAAATTTTTCCTTTCGGCAATCGTATTTATTATTCCTATTGTTTCGTCTTTATTGCCGAAGTTTAACTCTATATCCACCATATCCCCTACAAGAGGCTTTATGTTGTCTTTTCTGAAAATTCCTTTGGAATTACATGCGATTATTTTATCTTTAAGTTCGCAGTCTTCTTCAATATACACGTCGAAAAAATTGCCCACGCCTTTTACTATTCTGCCCCGCACATATTTTACCTCTCCTAATAATATCTTATAACAACCTGACATTATAATAATATAAATTTTAAGTTTTGTCAACAGATTTTTCAGCTTTCTTTATTGTTTTTTTTAATACTTTTTTAATCAGATATATAATTCCTAAATAAATATTAATATCCGCTTAAGCGGAAGCGAACATAATTGTTGCGGTGTATTATCAATCGCTCCCCGCGTTGCCGTCTGCCGGAGCCTCTGTCGTCGGAGGAGGTTCTGTCGGGACCGGTCCCATGCTGACTTTAAGCGTAACCCTCGTGGATTTCGCCGGCACTGAACGCAGCGGCGGTATATCCTGATCTACTATATAGCCCGGAGCTGTATCAGAATATACTGACACTATTTCTTTGATGGCTATCTGATTGTCGGATAACGCTTTCTGTGCCTGTCTTTGAGACATTCCCACAACATTCGGCATTATGGATTTTGTGATGTCCTGTCCGGTACTTTCATATATTTTTATTGTGTCTCCAGAATTTAAAACAGCTCCCGGTCCTGGGTCAGTATAAATTATATATCCGCTCGGCACAGTGTCGTCCGCCTGCGGTATACGTTCGACGTTTATCATTTTCTGCTGGAGCATGAGCTCAACTTCCCGGGCTTTTTGTATGCTCAAGTCCTCGACGGTATACGAATCTTTCCCTTTGCTTATAACAAGATCTATTTTTATCGTATCGGTGGAATTTTGAAGTTTTTTGACTTCTTTGGCTAATGGAGTCTGGGAAATTATCTGATTTGCCCCGAACTTATCATTAGTTTCATATTTGATGTCACCCTCTGACATATGATTGTTCGCCATTGCCGCCTTTACTGTATCATCGTATACTTTGCCGACAAAATCCGGAATTGTGATGTCAGTTGTAGGCGTATCGACAAAATTTGGTATCAGATTCATGGCTATAGTAACCGCACTGATTCCTAAAACAATTAAAAAAGCAAGAGTAACCCCCGAAATAATGGGAAGCATCGACCTGCTGCCTCTGCGTTTCAGTTTCTTTTGCGGAACCCGTCCTCTTCTGCGCATTTCTCCCTCACTGATTTCATTGTTTTTCCGCTGGATATTTTCTAAGTCTGTACTTTCTTTCCCTAAAACCTCTATATCTTCCCGTCCTGCGTTTTTTCCGTTTACATTATTATCGGGACTTTGCATATTGTTAAAAACGACTGCGGGATTTGCTAATAGTGTATGCAGATGTTTTATCATCTCCCTCGCCGTCTGATATCTGTCTTCCGGGGATTTATTCATGGCTTTGAGGATTATCTGCGATAATCCCTTTGGGATTTCGGGATTTAATATTCTCGGATTCTGCGGAGTGTCGTTAATCTGCATCATTGCGACCTGTATTGCCGTATTCCCGTTAAACGGCAGTTTTCCTGTAGTCATCTCATATAAAATTACGCCCACAGAATATATGTCGCTGATATTACTGACTGTTCCCGTACCTTTTGCCTGCTCGGGGCTTATATAATGCACGGTGCCTATGGCTTTGTCGGTCATAGTCAGCGGCTCGCTGTCTGGCATTTTAGCGATTCCGAAATCCATTATCTTTAAAGTGCCGTTCCGGAGCAACATGACGTTCTGCGGTTTGACGTCCCTGTGTATTATGCCTTTTTCGTGCGCGTGATTCAAAGCCGTAAGTATTTGTTCCGTGTACGATATTGCTTCCCGCCAGTTAAGTTTCCCTTTTCTTATTATATAATCTTTAAGGGTTATTCCGTCTATAAATTCCATTACAATATATTGGTAATTCTCGGTCTCGCCGTCCTTATCTTTATTTGAAGGTCTGACGGATACGTCGTAAATTTGAACTATATTCGGGTGAGAGAGCATAGCGACGGCTTTCGATTCATTAATAAATCTTTTAACCTCGCGTATATCTTCTTTTATATCGTCTTTCAGTACTTTTACGGCGACTTTTCTGTGCATAACCAAATCGTCGGCTTCATAGACCACAGCCATTCCGCCGATGCCGGCAATCCCGGTAAGCTTGTATCTGTCGTCAAGAAGCGTATTTATTAAGTTTTCATAATTATTCATAAAATTAACAAAACTCTCTTTGCATTAACATTAATTATTGTTATTACGGCTTATATAATTATTTGACTAAATCATTTGAGTTAATCAGTTAATTACGTCTTGATTATAATTGCCGTAATGTTGTCTCCTCCGCCGTTTTCATTAGCTTTATCTATAAGCTGACTAAGGCAGAACTCTAAATTGTCGCTTTCAGATATAATTTTAATTATATCGTTCTCGTCTATATAATTGTATAATCCGTCGGAACACAGCAGAAATATTCCTGACGCATATTTATTTCTGTAAAAATCAGCATCAACACTGCCCTCAACTCCGAGAACGCGGGTTATGATATTTTTATTGGGCGATTTTTCCGCCTGTTCTTTAGTTAAAACGCCGCTGTCTACTAATTCCTGCACGAGCGAATGGTCTTTTGTTATCTGATTCAATTTACGATTTTTATCATCTACAATATAGAGCCTGCTGTCTCCGACATTCACGGCATAATATTCGTCTCCGTCAAAAACGCAGGATACCATCGTTGTACCCATGCCTCTGGTTTCTTTGTTCTCTTTTGACACGGCAAATATATCGCCGTTGGCTTTTGCGACAGAAGCGATTAATATATCTTTATAATTTACATTATTTTCGTTTTTATTACCTTTATCTTTTTTGGCTTTCTTATCTTTTTTTTCTTTTTCGTCAAATTTAGAAGAAATAGCAGAAGCTAACGATTCTTTAAACGTGTCCGCAAATGATTTCACGGCAATAGAACTTGCAACATTTCCTGCTTTTGCTCCTCCCACTCCGTCGCAAACAACTGCAAGATAGATGTCGTTTATTTTTTCTGCGTGAAAATTGTCTTCGTTTATACTTCTTTTTTTACCGATATCGGTCTTACCTGCTATTGCCGTAGGCATAATTAACATCATCCCCTGCTTTTAAATTCTTAAAACTGAGCGAAACTCAATTTATCTTTCTTAATCTATATTAAACATAAAATTTTTGTAGATTTTATGAATTAAAAATAAAATAATTTAATTTGCCTTATTATTTAACCCCAATTTTTACTCATTCTTAGCCATTCGCAGCTGCCCGCACGACGCGTCTATATCATTGCCGCATTTTCTTCTGAATGTAACATTTACTCCGTTATTTTCAAGGACTTTCTGAAAGGTCTGCGCAGTATTAACGCTCGGGGGCGAAAAATTTCTTTCCGCCACTTTATTAATCAAAATTAAATTCACATGACACAATATATTTTTTATTTTTGAAGCCAATTCATACGCGTCTGAAACTGAATCGTTCAGCCTTTCTATTAATGTATATTCAAACGAAATTCTGCGTTTCGTATAATTCGCGTAATCTTCGCAAGATTTTAATAATTCATCAATGCTCCATTTATTGCTTACGGGCATAATCTTTTTTCTTATCATGTCGTTCGGAGCGTGAAGGGATACAGATAACGTTATCGGAATATTTATCTCTTTAAGTTTGTTTATCTTATCCACAAGTCCGCAGGTCGAGAGCGATATATGCCTGTAACCTATATTTAAGCAGTCCTTACTGTTTACAAGTCCAAGAAATTTCAACACATTGTCAAAATTGTCAAGCGGTTCCCCTATTCCCATTAAAACTATATTCGAGATTCTTTCCCCGACGTCTTTTTCAATAGTCATAACCTGCAGAAGCATTTCAGACGGCAGTAAATTCCGGCTTATTCCGCCGATTGCCGACGCGCAGAAAGCGCACCCCATACGGCATCCGACCTGCGTCGATACGCAAACTGTGTTGCCGTGATTATATCGCATAAAAACGCTCTCGATTTTATTTCCGTCATGTAATTCAAACAGATATTTTATTGTGCCGTCCGACGACACTAATTTTTTTACTGCTTTTAGCCGCCCGATATAAAAATAATCGTCAAAGATTTTTTTTTGCCTTTCTGAAATATTGGTTATGTCAAAAAAACTGCCGATGTTTTTATAAATCCATGAATATATTTGGTCGGCTCTGAACGTTTCAATGTTTATATCTTTAAAATCGTTTTTAATTACGTCTCTCAACTCATTTTTCGATAAAGAAAGTATGT
This sequence comes from Oscillospiraceae bacterium, assembly GCA_009780985.1. Classification (GTDB taxonomy): domain Bacteria; phylum Bacillota; class Clostridia; order Oscillospirales; family WRJC01; genus WRJC01. The sequence continues at coordinate 8,680 of WQYZ01000071.1, forward strand.
CTATTTTATTTTTTATATAGTTCATATCGGTGATTTAAATAAAGTTTTAACAGCCAAATATGAGTATTTATCATTCTTCGCAGTTTCTATATAACTACCCATATCATAACCGCCTTTTTTAATTTTATATTCAAGGCAATATATATCTCTTCGCTTAATGTCGAAATGTACCGGGCATACATACACAAATCCATCAGATTTTATTGAATCAAAAGACATTAGTGCCGGCGTACATAAACAAAATGTATTTTTAGCAAGATATTCTTTATAAAAATTCTCATCCCATTTTTGTCCGTTATAATTAAATTCTTTATTAAGAAAAATATCTTCCTGTTCGGAGAGTAGCCGCCGTATTTCAAGTATGTCTAAATATTTATTATTTTTATCCATGGCATAGCCAGAATAAGTGGGATCAAACATTATCCATTTTTTCATATCAGCCGAATAAATTTGAACTACTCTGTGACTGTCAAAATCATATGGTGAACACGGAATAAGTTTTACTTCACGCGCATAAATACCGACAGCCATTATGCAACCCGCCAGCACATGAGATAACATAGCGCAGTTTAATCCGAATTTATCGTCTTTATCAAAAGAATATTCCATAAAATCTATTATATTTGTTGCTTTTGCCTGTGAATTTCCGCTGTGCATGATATGATTACATACCCAGTGCAGTAAATTAAATGCTTTTGATAAATCATTGCCATATCCGGCAACAGAAACAAGATTATATTTTTCTTTTATAATTTGCAGCGACGGGTGATTAAAGTCATATTCGAGAATATCTTCGCCGCCATTTTCAAACTCACTATTCATTTTCAATACTCCTGTATATATATCATAACTCATACGCATCACACTCCTCCGTTAATTATTATACACTAATCAATCGCATTTTTACAAGAAAAAAACCGTCGATTTTCCGTTCAAACGGGAAAAAAGTTTTTATATTTTCGCATTTAAAATTTTTATATTCGCTTAAAAATTTTTCGGCAACTTCTTCATTTTCTTTTTTATTTAATGTGCACGTCGAATATACAAGAACGCCTCCCGGCTTTACATATTCGGAGCAGCAGCTTAAAATTTTATATTGAATTTCAGGGAGTTTATCTATATCTTCAAGAGATTTATATTTTATCTCCGGCTTTTTATTTGCGACGCCCAAACCAGAACACGGCACGTCGCATAAAACTGCGTCTGCTTTTATGTCTCTCATAATCTCTGACGGAACAGTAGAATCATGTTCATATGTTTCGATAATATCAATTCCCAAACGTTTTGCCGATTGATTTATAAGATTTAATTTGTTTTTATGCAAATCAAAACAAATTATTCTGCCGTTATTGCGCATCATCTGCGCCATAAACATACTTTTCCCGCCGGGAGCGGCACAGCAGTCAATAACTAAACCGCCCTCTTTCACTTCCGTTTCAGCCGCGCAAATCTGCGATGCTTCATCCTGAACGAAAAATAGACCCTCGTCAAATCCGCATATATCTCTTATCGGCATATCGTCGAGTATGTTTATACCGTATTCGGAGAATTCCGTTTTTTCCGCTCTGGTACCGAAAGCGTTTAATTTGTCTAAATATTTATCCCTCAATATTTTCAACGTATTTACCGTTACTGTCAGATTCGGCTTAATCTCGCTTACCTCCAAAAGTTTCTCCGTTATTTCAATTCCATAACTTTCCTTCCAGATTTTAATAATATCATAAGAAAATGAATATTTTATTTCCAAACGCTTATCCAATACGTTTATTTTTTCTATATTTTTAATAAACTCGTCTTTTTGTCTTATAAAATTTCTGAGAACTGCGTTTGCAAATCCTCCGATTTTAATATTATTGGGATTGGATTTTTTCGCAAGCTCAACGCTTTCGTTGCACGCCGCGTTATCCGGGACTTTTTCCATGTACAAAACCTGATATAGACCCATTCTCAAAATATTTAAAATATCCGGCTCGATTTTTGTTTTTTTATCGCAGAGACAATTTATATAATAATCAAGCGTTATCTTTTTTTCTATAACCCCGTAAAAAAGTCGCGTAAAAAAAGCCCTGTCTAAATCGCTGAAATCATATCTGTCTACAGCTTCGCTCAACTCTATATTCGAATATTTCCTGTCTTTTTCATAATTTATAAGAGACTTTAAACACGCTTCTCTTACGTTCAATTTTTCATTAAAATTCTTATTTTTCACCCAAAACAGTACCTTTTTCGATTTTTCTGCCGTTTATAAAATCTTTTGCGGACATTATTTTTCCGCCCTCTAACTGCAACTCAAGAATTTCTATGATATTTCCACAATCGTTATGAGTATAACCGCAATCAGGATCGTCATAACGCCTGTCATCGCCCGTTTTAACTTTTATTGTTTTGTTATTAGTATAAAATTCAATAAATTCTCCATTATATTTATCACCTATTCCCATTGATTCTGTGCCAAGATAATAATCTTCAAAAATTCTCGACTTATATATCTTCAGTTTTCTCCCGTTAAGCCAAGTAAAAGCTGCAGGCGACGGAGAAAGTCCCCGTATTTTATTGTGTATTTCTTCAGCCGTTAAACTCCAGTCAATTTCGCACATCTCGTCGTTTATTTTCCCTACGTAGGACATGCCGTCTTCCAGTTGTTTTTCACGTTTGACTGTAGCATTTTGTATTTGCTTTAATGCTTCGGCTAAGAGTTTTCCCCCGATTTGCGCCAATCTGTCATGAAGTTCGCCGAACGTTTCGTGTTTTCCAATCTCAATAGCTTCTTGTAAAATCATGTCGCCCGTGTCGATACCCTCGTCCATATACATAATCGTGATACCCGTGACTTTTTCGCCTGCCATTATTGCGGCGTTGATAGGCGCAGCTCCGCGATATTTCGGCAGAAGCGACGCATGAACGTTCACACATCCGTATTGGGGATATTCCAGTACGTTTTTAGGCACTAATTTCCCGTACGCCGCGAGGACGATTATATCCGGAGCAATCTCTTTCAGCAAATCAAAAAAAACGTCGTCTTTTAAAGTCCGCGGCTGATATACCGGAATATTTTTGCCGATTGCGTATTCTTTTACGGCGGACGGCGTCAGAATCATCTTTCTTCCCACAGGTTTGTCCGGCTGCGTTACAACGCCGGCAACGTCAAATTTATTTTCTATAAGATATTCAAGGGAAACTCTCGCAAATTCGGGAGTTCCCATAAACAGTATTTTCATGAATTTGTTTTTTTCTCCTGACCGTTTTTCTCGTTATTTTCTTTTTCTCTCAGTTCGTCTAATTCTTCTCTGGTTAATATGCGCACGGCTTTGTCAAAACACAAAACTCCGTCCAAATGGTCGGTTTCATGGCAAAACGCGCGCGCTAACAATTCTGTGCCCTCTTTTTCAACTGTTTCGCCGTTTCTGTTTAAGTACGAGACTTTGACGACTGCAGGTCTTATAGTCTGCGCATATTTCCCTGGCGACGACAGACAGCCCTCAATTTCTTCCTGTTCGCCTTCTCTGTAGATTATTTCAGGATTTATCAATTCCAATAATTCGCCGTCCTCAGTTTCTATCACCACGACGCGGCGTAGAACCCCAACCTGAGGCGCGGCTAATCCTATACCCTCCGCGTCTTTCAGTGTTTCGCGCATATCGTCGAGAAGAGTTATTATTCTCCTGTTTATTTTTTCAACCGGTCTGGATTTTTTTCTCAAATCCTGCGAGCCCTCTTTTATAATTTTCAATATTGCCAAATTGCTTATCCCCTTTTTATTATAAATTATAAATATATATCATCTCTCCATCTTCCCCGTTTTCCGTAAATTTAAAACCGCAGCTTTCAAAACAACGCCTGCTTACAATATTATCAGGGAAAATGCCGCTCTCAATATATTTAATATCTCTTTTAATAATTTTATGTATTTGCTGCAAAAACAAACTCAAAATTCTTTTGCCGTGTCCTTTATGCTGTTCAACAGGATTTATTGTTAACGATATATATCCTGTTTCGCCGGTTATTTCAAGCATAATAACTCCTACAATATTATTTTCCAATAAAACTTTTATCAAAAAATAATCAGGATTAGCATTTGCAAACTCAAAATAATCAAACCAATTATCTATACCGCCAAGCCATTTATTTACGCTTTCATGTTTCAGCCATGAATCGAAAATACTACTCTCCTCTTTTACGACTTCTTTGAATAAATACATAATTATTTCACCAATTCACCTCTCGATAATCTTGGCTTTACCGCTCTTGTACAAATATATTCCGAAAAATTGTATTTTTGCGAAAGCAAACTTCCGGAATCCAAATCCTCATATAAATCGGTCAAAATAAATCCCGCTTTCAACTGCCCGCCGATTTGCTCTTCCAAAGTATGGCTGAATTCTAACGCGTCGTCAAGGTCGCTATGTTTATCACGCCACTCAGGGTCATTAATAGGATTGACCGGAAATTTATTCACAACAAAAAGTTGATTATTTTCATCTCCATAATCATCGTTAAATAAATAACCCACGCTATTACCCATTCCGGCAATCAAAATCCCGCCGGGTTTCAGCACTCTGTAACACTCGTTCCAGACATGATAAACATCTTCTACATAGCAATTTGATACAGGGTGAAAAATCACATCGAAATTGTTGTCGCCAAACGGAAGACGTTTTGTCATATCGGCTTTCACTATGTTTATTTTATATCCCTCGCGTTCGGAGACTATTTTTTCGCTTTCAAGCTGTTTGTCAGAATAATCAAGAATAGTACAGTCTGCGCCGAGAGCGGCAAAAACCGGCATCTGCTGACCGCCGCCGCTTGCGAGCCCTAAAAGTTTTACGCCGTTTAATTTCGACTCTTTATAATACGGCGCAAACCATTCTTTCGGCACGGATTTAATAGGCGTTAAAACTACTTTCCATTCTCCATTCTGCGCTTTCACAAATATCTCATGAGAAATGGGAATTCCCCAACACCACCCGTTGCCAACCCACATATCTATTGCTTTTGAATTTTTTTCTGTATAACTTTGTATATCCATAAAATTACCCAGCCATTCTATATCATATTCGGATTCACGTCAATGCTTACACTTACTTTCTTCGTCGCCTGCTTCTGAATTTCCGTTAAAATCAACGCGAGCATTTCTTTTGTGCGCTTGTTTGTTTTGCACTTTATTATGTATCTCATTCTGTAAGTTCTGTTCAGTTTATATATCGGCGCGGGAAACGGTCCGAAAATTACCGCTTTTACGTCTTTATATTCCCCCGCCATATAACCCTTCAGCATTTCCCCGATTTTTTTAGACGTTGCGACCGCTTCGTTTTCGAATTCCGAAACTATATTTATTACGCATATGTCGCAGAACGGCGGAAATACAGACGCTTTTCGCAGTTTTATCTCTTTCTTATAAAACTCCTTGTAATCCTGACTTATCGCATATTTAATAACATCACTGTCGGGATTATATGTCTGTATCACGGCTCTGCCGTTTTTTTCGTATCTGCCGGCTCTGCCCGCAACCTGCACAATCATTTCAAATGTTCTTTCGTTTGACCTGTAATCGTCCAATAGTAATCCCTGGTCGGCGAATAAAATCCCGACAAGCGTGACATTCTTAAAATTATGCCCTTTTGTCACCATTTGAGTCCCGATTAATATATCCGCTTCGCCGTTTCTGACACTGTTCAGTATGCGCATGTGCGAATGTTTGGACGTCGTCGTATCGGAATCCATGCGCATTATTTTCGCGTCCGGGAAAATTGCGCCGACGTCGTCTTCGCATTTCTGCGTGCCGGAACCGAATGAACGCATATGTTCGCTCTGGCATTTCGGGCATACTTTGGGAATATCAGACGTATATCCGCAGTAGTGGCACACTAATTTAGACGGAGTTCTTCTGGAATTGTTCTCGCTTTTATCTCTTTTATATCTGCCGTATTTTTCTTCAGCGTGAAGTTTTAAGGATATGCTGCAATTCGGGCACATCACGACTTCACCGCATGAGCGGCACGATATGAAATTATAATATCCCCGTCTGTTTTGAAATAATATCGTCTGTTCGTTGTTCTTCAGATTTCTTGCTATCTCATTCTGCAGAACGTCGCTCAGATAAATTATTTTATTTTCCGGCGGGTCAAGTCTCATATCGACTGTGATAATTGCCGGCAATTCCGCATCGTTATACCTTTCGTTTAAATTAACCAAATGATATACTCCGGCGTCGGCTTTGTAATAACTTTCTACAGACGGCGTGGCGGAAGCCAATAACATCATGGCGTTATTTTTTGCGCACCTGAATCTTGCGATGTCTCTCGCGTGATAATACGGTTTTTTCTCGGATTTATAAGTATGCTCCTGTTCTTCGTCTATTATAACCAAGCCTAAATTCTGAAACGGCGCGAACACAGCCGAACGCGTCCCGATAACTATGTTTATTTCTCCGCTTTTTATTCTGCGCCATGTGTCGAATTTCTCGCCTGCCGACAGAGCGGAATGCAGAATTTTAACTTTGTCTTTATAATAATTCTTAAAAAATATAATAGTCTGCGGAGTCAAGGCTATTTCCGGCACAAGCATTATAACTTGTTTATTATCTGCGATAACCTCGTCGATAAGAGCTTTTACGACATGGGTTTTCCCGCTTCCGGTAACTCCGTGCAAAAGAGCCGCACACGGTCGTTTATCTTTATATAAATTAAATAAATCTCCGAATGCTTTTTTCTGATTTTCCGATAATTCAAATTTTTCTACATTATTATCGCCGTCTTTATTATATTCATCAAATTCAAATTCGTCCGAAGAATCTCTGAAAACTTCTTTTTCATATATTTCCACTATTTCCTTTTTTTCAAGACCGGCGACACTGCTTGCGCTTACGGAAAGTTCGTCGAGTATTTCGCCCATCTGCGAATCCCCGTTAGCCGTGAGATAATCTATTATTTTGTATTGTAACGGCGTAAGAGATTTAGCGTTTAACTCAAGATATTCATCGTATTTTTCTTCGTTTAACGAGACATATTTGACAAATTTTTCTTTTACTATACGTTCCGGCGTAGTTTCTTCTGTGATATATCCCTGCCTGACTAAAGTGTTTAATACACCCCTAATATTATCGCCGAATTCTTCTTTCATCTTTTCCAATGTCATATCGCCGCCGACAAGTTGATTTAAAACAACTCTCATTCTCTCGCTTGTTTTATCGCGCAAATCGTTTAAATCATCTGAAAGATATTTTTCTGTATTGAGCGAATAACTTGTGGATAATCCTGTTTTCAATCCCATAGGTGAAACGACTTTCAATGCTTCGCCAATAGTACAGAAAGTATTTTCTTTTAAATATAACGCAAGCTCTAACTGTTCTTCCGACAGTGCGGGAACTTCGATAATTTTATCTGCGGGTTTTGTTTTTTCAGCCTCCGTGAGAGATTTTATTTCCCAGACTACGGCGATTCTGCGTTTATTTCCTCCGCCGAACGGAACTGTGATGAAATTCCCCCGTTTTATTTTGCCTTGCAGTTCCTCATTTATATAATAATCATAAATTTTGTCAAAGTGATACGCTACGTCTAAAACATAAACGCCAATATAACAGTTTTCCTGTGTATCTTCAACATTCATACCTTTTTCCGTTTCTTTTTATATCTTTGATTTAATTATTAACTTTTAATTGTATTATCCCTCTGCGGCAATTAAAAAATCTCCGTTATATATTTTTTGAATTGCCGATTTCACCATTTTTTCGTCTGGAATATCTTTTAGGTCTTTTAACGAAATGCTCTTTTCTGAACCGCTTCCGGATTCTTTAGCCGCATTTTTCTCCATCTCTTCACGTTTTTCATTCTGTATATCCGTAATAATTCTCGCGGCTTTTGCCGTAGCGATAACAAGCTCATACCTGTTTATATCGATTTCGCATTTCTTCTTTATTGATTTGGTTAATTCTTCGATTGACGGTTCTATCATAAATCAAGACTCCTTTATATTTAATTATTAAAATAACTTTTTAAAAAATTTACTGCTTTTTGCGTATTTATTTTATGTTCTTCCGTTGTTTTTAAGTCGGCTTCAACCAAGCAATTTACGGTAAATGCGGTTTCTTTCTGCAAATCCGTATCGTTTATTACAAGATAATCGTATTTGTCTATACAATTTACCTCTTTTTTTGAGATTGCAAGCCTCTTTTGGATGACTTCTTCAGCTTCCGTTCCTCGTGTCCGCAGTCTTTTTTCCAACTCGGCGTAAGTCGGCGGGGTGAGAAAAATCATCACAGCCTGCGGAAATTTTTCTTTTATATTTATCGCCCCCACAACTTCTATTTCAAGAATTACATTATATCCGAATCTGAGCATTTTTTCGACAGGTTCTCTTGGAGTGCCGTAATAATTGCCGGAATATTCGACATATTCAAGCATATCGCCGTTTGCGATTTTTTTGAAAAAATCTTCGCGGGACAAAAAATAATAATTCACTCCCTCGACTTCGCCCTCTCTTAGACTTCTTGTAGTAGCCGACACCGAATATTTATATTCATTATCTTTGGATAAATTAAAAAGTTCTTTTAAAACTGTGCCTTTGCCGCTTCCGGCAGGACCTGAAATAATTACCAATTTACCGGATTTACTATTTTGTTCAATTTTTTCAGTTTGTTCTACGTTTATCATTTTTTCCATTTTTTGCTTTTTCAATCCTCAAATCTTAAAAGTTTATTTATACGTAAAAATTTACTCCGCATTTTCAGCATCTTCGCTGTTTTCATTTCCACCCTGTCCCGCCATTTTATTTGATATAGTCTCGCACTTTAACGCGGATAAAATAACATGGTCGCTGTCGGTTATAATCACCGAACGGGTGCGTCTGCCGCATGTCACGTCAATAACCCTGCTTTCGTCTTTCGCGTCCTGAACAAGCCTCTTTATAGGAGCAGTTTCGGGACTTACCACCGCGATAATCCGTCCGCAGTTCACCATGTTGCCGAATCCAACATTCACAAGCATTTATTTTTATCCCCATAATTCTCTATTAATAAGTGTATTTTAAAATTATTATTGAACGTAAAATCTGTATATAAATATAATAATCCAAAAAAGACAAAATGTCAAGAAAAAATATCCGAATAAATTTTATAAAAATTCTGAACCATATTAAAATATGAAGCCACTTATATAACGAACGACGTTCGTTAAAGAAAGCGCTTGGTGATAAAAATGAGTGTTGCAACACTTGATAAAGAAAATTTAGAAAAATTGTTTTATTTTTCCCTCAAGAAGACAGGAAATCCATATGAAGCGGAAGAACTTGTGCAGGAAACGGCATTGGAAATGCTCAAAATGCTGAATAAAAACTATAAACCCGATAATTTTACCGCATGGATGTGGACGGTCGTCAGGAAAAGATATGCGCGATGGTGCAAAAACAAACATATGAAACTGTCAAGATATGAAATTGAAAATGTGTACGACTATGCCGAAATAGCCGACGAAGAACAAAATATTGAAGAAAATATTCTGTTTAACGAGGATATAGAGCTTCTTCGCAGAGAGCTTGCACTGATGGCAAAAGATTACCGGGATATCGTGGTTTCATATTATTTCGACGGCAAGAAAATCGAGGCAATATCCAAAGTGACCGGACTTCCGGAGGGAACAATAAAACGAAAATTACACGAAGCCAGAAAAAATATTAAGGAGGGCATGAAAATGGCAAGAACAAAAGGACAGCGGAGCTTTGCTCCGGAAGATATTGATTTCGGATTCAACGTCGAAAAAGCGTCGGAGGGTTATCCGTTAGGCGCGCCGTGGAATCTGTTGAAAAAACTTGCGGCAAAAAACATAGTGCTTGAAACGTACAATAATCCGTCCACAGTGGAGGAACTCAGTATTGCGCTTGGCATTGCGTCGCCGTATATTGAGGACGAACTTAAATATCTGCTCGACCCGGGACTTATGATAAAACACAGCGACGGACGTATAGAAACAAATTTTATAATTCTTGACGCAGAAACACAAAAACAGCTGATTGAACTCGGAGAAGAAACAGGCAGACGAATTTCCCCGTTAATTTGTGAAACAGTCGAGAAATATACGGACAAAATCAGAGAGATAGGCTTTATCAACAGCGATATGCCGACAGCATATTTGTATTGGTCTCTGCTTTATATCACGATTGAAAAGCTTATATCCAAAGTCCATGGAGAGAAAAATATAGAAAATTACGCCACAGAAAGACCGAACGGCGACAAATGGGATATTACAGGGTTTGAAAACTGGGATTCGCCAATCAAATATAGCAGCACAGTCAACAGGACGAACGACGGCAACAGCCATTTTGATCATTTTACGATTGATGTCGCTGATTTATACAAAACCGCCGCAGATTACAATATACCGGGAGATTCGTTGGTTTTACTTACTAATATTATCAGAAACAACAGGAAAAAGTCTACGCTTGACACATCGGAAAACAGAATTATTGATTCGCTTGTCACAAATCATGTTGTGACAATATCGGGCGATACGATAAAAACCGGTTTCCCCGTATTCAACGAAAGCGAAAAGCATGAATTTACGGCGTACCATGATATTGTGCGCGAAATATATGAAGGTGATGTTTTTACAGAATTTAAGAATACTTACAATTCCGTACGCGAAATTATATCCGGCTCATTACCCGCAAGATTCAAAGATAATATCACAATATTAAAAGAAGCGGCAGGTCTTCTATCTAATTTCAGATGTATACTTCTGCGCTACGCCTATGATAAAGGCATTATAAAAATACCTGACGGCGACGACAAAAGCGCGGTTACGATGTATATGACATTTTAATCTTTCATCTGATTATACCAATAATATTATAACATAAAAACAAAAATAAAACAACAACGCCTGTAAAGATTTTATGGTTTTTTCAGGCGTTTTGCCCATTTTATTCCGGTTGATTCTCTTTTGGCTTAATGAATACTTTGTGGTTGCCTATTAATATGACAAAGAAAACAAAGAACGCCATCATTTCGATTGATACAAACACTTTTGCTATTGAGGCGACAGGATAAATATCCCCATACCCAACCGTTGTAAAAGTCGCCGCGCTGAAGTACAACACATTGACACACTCATCCAGAGCCGTATTTCCGTTAAGCCCCACAAACGAATTTGGCACATACAGATATATAACGCTGTAAATCGCGGCAAAGAGAATAACCGTTGCAAAAACGCTGCCGAGTGCAACATGTAAATTCGAGCTTTGATAAGGCTTTTGTAAAGTGTTGACAAAATGGCGTAAATTTATTGTAATCCCAATAAGCGCACCGATCAAAGTAGCGGAAAGACTTATCATATTGGAAATCATATCCCCATAATAACGATGCATAGAAAAGTTTATATAACAAAGAAGTATGCCGGCGACCGGCGGTATGTATGACAGCAGCCAAGGCGACTTCCCTTTGAATATTTTCTTAATTAACCATCTCAGCATTTTCTTAATTCCTTTTTGAATTTATAAATAACGCTTATCTTTCAAACACGCTTCACAATATTATAGCATAAAAAATAAAACAAAACAATAATAACTTTAAAAATATAGTAAAACAACTTTATAATGGTGAAAACTCCGGCTCCCCCTGTCACTGCGTGACATCCCCCTCTTACCGCCGCGAAACGGCTGAGGGAGACTTTGGGTGCGCAACTTTTTGCCTCCCTCAGCCCGCAGGGCGATTAGAGGGGGGTGTCCTTCAGGACAGGGGGAGCCGGAATACATATATCACTATTTTCATGTTGCTTGACTATAGTCAGGGTAATCGCATAAAAAGTTTCTGTTTGTTGTAAAAATAACGGGAGAAAAATTCTCCCGTTATCGACATTTCGACGTTTTTACTCTCGTATCCTGCGAACTTGTCCGCTCTTTCCTGAACCTCCTGCACTTCGAACGCGGAATCAGCTTGGGCAGATAGTCGCTCTCCCTGTTGAAATACGCGCACATCACTGCCCAAGGTATCTGAGTTATGCAGTACTCGTCGTCATTCTCCGCGTCATAATAGTAACTTTCGCACTTGCTGCATTTTATCTTTTTCACCGGAATTACT
>WQYZ01000072.1 GCA_009780985.1 Oscillospiraceae bacterium
CATAAGAAATTACAAGTTCTGCCGGCGTTTTATATAAAAATTTTGAGAAAGTGAGGTATTTATTGCGTGAGCGCACTGACAAAAATAAAGGATTTCTTTACGCCGGAGACTATACAGCATTTTATTGAAATATGTACTGTTATAATTTCATTTGTTTTTATGGCAGTTGCACATTTCATTAAGAATCTAAATAACCAGTAAAAAAATACCAAAAGCGAACACGTGAAGTTTATGATACAATTTGAGTATGAAGAAAATCAAATTATTTCAAATCAACCGCCGTGTCCGCAGGGTATACTATACCACAAACCCAGCGTGTTGTCAACGGTTATCAAACAATGGAGAGCCAAAATTCACAGACGTCCAAGCAGCCACAATTTACCTGTACGGTAAAAATCTTGGTTTACGGACGAAACAAAGTGTTTACAATTTTGCGAAGCAAAATTTATTAAGATATTGTAACCATTTGCCGACATACAAGCAATTCTGCCTGAGAGTAAACAAATTGTCTCCGCTTTTTGAAATGCTCTGCAATGCCGAACTCAAAATGAAATCTAAGATGTCAAAAACACATTTGCTTGACAGTATGCCGACAGTAGTTGCGAAGGGAAGTCGCAGCAACAGAGCCAAAACAGCGGGAGAGTTATGCGACAAAGGTCATTGTGCCTCGCAGAAAATGTGGTACTACGGAGTTAAGATTCACATTTTAGCTGAGGAACGTGTTCACAGTGTACCGATTCCGAGAAGGATTTTGCTGACAAAAGCGTCTGAACATGACTTGCCCGCAGGCAAGCTCATCTTGGAAAATGCCGAAGATATCGAGGTTTTTGCTGACAAGGGCTATATTGACGACGACTGGGGTTATGATTTACAGCTAAGATATGTTGAACTAAACACACCGTTCAAAGAGCGGGGTAAAAATCAAATTCCGCTTGACGACGGCGAATACGCATGGAACGCTTTCGTTTCAAGCCGCCGACAGCAGATTGAGGCTCTTTTCAGCCAAATCTCAAGGCTCACCGATATGCAGGACGCTCATGTTGCCCGCTCCGAGACTGGTCTGCTCTCTTTTATTTGGGCTAATTTTGCTCTATTGGCTATGTTTTACTGGTAATTTAGATTATTAACTGATTACTCTTTGATATGACAGGGAATAAAAATAACGGTATCCGCCGTTATTTTTTTATATCGTGTTTCACTTTCAATTATCTTCCAAGAGTTCTTTCCATGCCTTATCAATATTATATCTGTTTTGGATAAGTAGTTCCGGCGTTCTGTCTCTGAATAAATCCCTGCCAATATCAATAGTTACCCGAATCATTGAAATCCATTGCGGTAAATTCAGCGATAGTGGATTACCATTTGACGGAGGCAGTACGAATTTAACTATGTTCCCGGAAACAGCAGTAGCATTCACGATAAACAGCATCTTTTCTTTTTTCAAATTATACTTTGACTCGTCGAATTCCCGTTGATATAACGGCTCATTCATATCCGCAACAAATTTTCCATACTGGAATGAATGATATATCCAAAATAAAAATTCGCCTAATTTCACAGAAGAAGTCATTGAAACTAAGTGCCGTAAATCATAACCCTCACGATACATTTCCTCGAAAAGAGTCGCTATAGATATTCCTGCTTTTCCTTCGTCAACGAAAAATTGTGAAAGACACCAGCCCGGTATAGGAATACCCGCAGATGTGCATATATCCGAAATAAGATGACCGAAATAATATATTATCGCCATCAATATATTTGATGTTTCTTCTGTTTGTTTTACTATACGCAGACAGCCTGTATTGTCGATATATGTAAAAGTACCGTTTATTATATCAAGAACTGCAAAAAGCAATCCTAATATAGGATCGTGACCTAAACTTTTCAGACGGTGATTAAACGGAGCTACTCCCTCTCCCGGTACAAGAGAAACATCATACGGAACTTTACATTTATTTTCTAACCATTTCAGAACTGGATGTAATTTCCCATCTTTTGTTGTTCCTGCCCTGCGCATTAAATCAGTCAAAGGACTCCCAGTATTTTTTGAATGCCCTTTGTGCGGCGTTCCTACGAGAAAAAAATCAAACAGAGTAACTACTAAACCTATTCCGACAGATACTAATAAATCCTGCTTCGAGAGTTTGGGTAATCGTGGGACACTCAACCGTGTTTCTTTATACGCTTCTTTATATATTTCGTCGAAATCAATGTTAAACTGCTCAAATTCGTCAGAAAAATTTTCACTTTCTGAAATTCTCGTCATTTCAAGCGAAATACCTAACTGTCCTGACAAATTTTCTATATCTTTATACATTTCTGATATGTCCGAATTCAAATCTTTTAACTTGTTATTAACCGCCCTACTTTGAGTTGTGGCTTCTGTTATATCGTCTTTCACCCGTCCCAAATTTTCAGATATATCAAAAAAATTATTATGATTATTACTGATTTTCAGCCACCTCCGCGCCAATCTCGTAAGAACTGACAAATTTTTCAGTTTCGTACATTGATTTTTTTAATATCTCAATATTTTCTTTAATAATCTTTATTTCCTTATTCTTCGTTTCGCTATCTGTCTTCATTCTTTCGAGGTTCTCATTAAGTTTTTTGATTTGCTCTTTGAATTTCTGCAACACTTTTTGAGCAAATTGTATATCTTTCTGAACATTCAAAAGTATTTCTCTGATAGTAACTTCTAATCGCGCGGCTTGTGAAATGGTCGCATCTTTATTATTAAACACGCCCAATGCGGCAAGTCCGCCCGCAGCCGCAGAACTTACGGTAAATCCCAATAAAGCACCGCCGCCTACGATTACGGCAACGCCGCCTGCCATTCCTGCCCCTCCTATAGCAATAGCTCCGCCCCCTAAAAGAGCAAGCGACGCACTGACTAATGCCGCTCCGCTTAATCCGGCAAATTCAGCCCCAACCAATGCAGTAGCTATAAATGGAGCGGCTATTCCTGCTGTTGCCGCTGTTATTGCGGCTACCGCGACAACTGAAACAGCAGCTATTATAATATTTTTTGTCTTTCCGCTCAATCGGTCAACTGATTTTTGAAAACATTTTCTAAAACGTTCAACAATATTATTATGAACCCCTACTTTTTTACTTAAAGTATCTACAAAATATGTTGCCCACCTATCGTCTTGTGAAAATTTAAGAGAATTATAGGTCTTGCTTGGTTTTTTTGCCGTCTTGCCGTTTTTTGTTGACGTCTCAAAATCCAAAGGATAATACGGAATGAATAGCATTGCCTCAAAAACTGCTAAATATACCCATGTTTTATTTTCGAAACTTTTATATTCCGTAACTACTGCCTCTACTAAATCCGGTTCACTCATCCAATTAATGCTGGAATTGTCGGCGGAAATATCTTTTGAAAAGGCAGAACTTATTTCATTTTTCCAACGATCGAGCCATTCACGCTTTAAGGAATACTTTTTTGAATCTTTCTCCGCAATAGAATCCTGCATCGTTTTCAAATACTCCATATTATAAAGTATTTCAGTTTGTTCAGCGGTCAATCCAAGTTTTGTGAATATTGAATCTTCATTTAAATTGCTCATGTTTTCCTCCCATACTTTCTTTAATTTTATATAAATTTTATGATTATCTTATGAACAAATTCTTATTTTTTATATATGATATATATCACTCCTACAATTTTTCTTGTATAGTTATCCAACATGAAAATAGTGATTAACACAGTCATTAAGAGAAGAAAAATCTCTCATAAAATTTCTAATGAATTTTTTAAGATTAGCCCATGTTTTTTCAATAGGATTAAAATCTGGTGAATACGCCGGCAAAAATATTACTCGGCAATCAGCCTCTTCAGCTAACTTTTTCAATACTTTTCTGCGGTGCCATGACGCTCTGTCCATTATTATGCGGCGGCTGGCATTTGACAAGAATAAAGTAAAATACATACATATTTTGAGGGCATAAAAAAGCGGGTAATCCCTGCTTCATTACATCTCTGATGAATGTAGATTTATTTGCCAAATCAGTTCGGACACATTGGGGAAAAGCATTATAAAATAAATTTGGACGACTACGGAATGGATAAAGTTCCCGGCGGCACAAGATCGCTTACCCGTATGCCGTATGAATTGGTGGACATATATTCCTTAATGGTTCATATGATGGTTGATACTGATAATGTATTGGCAATAATAGACGGAAAAGAACAAGAAGAAACCGAAAATCCTTCTGAGAAATCTAAAGAATCTGTCGAAAGTATTTTAAAAATTATTTGGTACAATGAAAAAGTAATTAAAGGAATAGATAAACTCCCCGAACAAATACGTGATTATATTCAAATTCAGCCGGGATATATTTATAATTTTTATTTTACGAAATATATGCCTTCGATTTTAGAACGATTAAGTATTCTATTGATGGGGTTAATTGATTATAAGCCTTTGAAAATTAAAAAATCCCGCCGCAAGCAGCGAAACAATAAACCGGCAGTGAATAATAATATTCCTGAATTTTTTAATAAAACAATCGAAAATTTAGATAATTCTATAAACGATATAATGGGTGAAAATATACTGAATACAACGTCGCAAAAATATACCATACATTATTTTGATAATTTATTATCAGATATATTCAAAGAAATTGCTGATTACCATGCTTTAAGCAGGAAAAATTATAAACCTAAAAGAGAGAACGAAGAAAGAATAAAACAAATTATAGCAGAAGCGGATTACTATGTATTCAATATTGATAAATATAAGAGAAAATTAATTAAAGAAAATTTATATAATGTCACAGAAGACACCCCTTTATCAGAAATAGATGAATTATTGGCGGAAGAAATGCTCGAAAACCTAAATAAAGTTGGTCTTACTGATAATATAATAGATATACAATTTAAATTTAATGCAAGATTTAATGTTACGTTTAAAGATATACCAAACAGAGCCTTACATAAGTCAAAAAAAGATGAAGAGGCGAGAAATAGCATAAAAGAATTAAAAAATATGTATTTAAATCTATTAATGGATATTTTATATAAGAATAATAATATTGATAATAATTTGAGAAATTTGATAACATATTCCTTATATTTGCTGGCGTTGACTAAATTAACAGAGAAAAAAGGAAACGCGGAAATGACATTAACAAAATATCAGCCGTTTATAGAATCTTCCTTTGATAAATTGGCAGAATTATCTGATTCGTCGGAATCAACTGAAATAATTAAACAGAAGAATTTTTAAAAACGCCGGATGAAAATCTTTCGGCAGACAAACTATATTCTCTTTGCTGGGCATATAGTAAATTTACTGGAGAAATAAAATATATTGAAAGAGAATTTTATAAAACACAAAAATATAATAATTGTTCTGATATTTATAATTTATTAGATTCATCTATAGGTAAAATGCTTATTCACGTTGCGAAAAATGAAAAACTGTAAGAATTACAGCATTAAAATAATAAATATAATGCAAAACCGCAAAAAAAGGGGCTGTTGCAAAACAGCCCTGATATATAACAAGAAAAAGCGAGCCGGATGTTGAAAACGGCTCGCTTTTGTTGTATAATAAAGGTATGAAAACAATAAATATACAACAAAAAAATTATAGCACAAGTGACGGAGAAAGTCAAATAGTGCTGGCAATAAAAAATGAAGCCATGATACCGGTAAACGATTCGGTAAGGTTGTTAAGCCAAATAACAGAGGAGATGGATTACAAATCATTATACGCGGCATACTCGAGGGAGGGGAGAAAAGCAGCGGTGGAGCCGAAAATCATGTTCAAGGTCATGGTATATGCGTACATGGAGCAGATATATTCGAGCCGGAAGATAGAGAAAGCGTGCCGGAGGGATATAAATTTCATGTGGCTGTTAAATGGTGAGAACGCACCAGATCACAGCACAATAAACCGATTCAGGAAATACCGTATAGGAGAAGCCGTCAGAGGACTGTTTGTACAATTTGTTGAGAAACTGTGTGAACTGGGGGAAGTGAAATATGAGGATATATTTTTGGACGGGACGAAGATAGAGGCAAATGCGAACCGATACACGTTTGTATGGAAGAAAGCGGTAGAAAAAAACGAATCGAAAATGTTGATGAAAGTGATAGGTTTGGCGGAGGAAATAAACAGGGTATACACGCAGGAATTTACGGTGGTCAAAGAAAGTATAAACGAAGACATGGCGAAGATGACGGCTTTTATGGAGCGGAGGAAGCGGGAAGAAAAGATAGAGTTTGTGAGCGGAAGCGTCAAGCGAAAAAGTGCCATACAAAAACTGCTTGAAGCCTTGTATTCATATCAGGAGCGGCAAAAGGGCTATAACGAAAGCAACGCCACATTTGAGGGGCGCAACAGTTACTCAAAGACAGACAAAGATGCGACATTTATGCGAATGAAAGATGATTATATGCGAAACGGTCAGTTAAAGCCCGCATATAATGTGCAGCTTGCCATAGAAGCGGAGTATGTAGTAGGCGTGGGTATATTTTCCGACTGTAACGATACAGACACCATGAAGCCGATGGTAGAGAGCATACTCAGCTATAGAGCCAAGATGGCGATCAGGAGGCTCGTCGCCGACAGCGGTTACGAGAGCGAGGAGAATTACACATATCTGGAGGGCAGGAATATCGAATACTACATCAAGCCACAGAATTATGAGCAGCAGAAAAAGCGCAGTTTCGAGCATGATATAGGCAAACGGGAAAACATGGCATACAATGCCGAAACCGATGAATACACCTGCCACAATAATCGAGCACGGGAACTCTCACGATAAAATATTAACTATCACACACAAACAGAATATAATATAACTGAATAATCAAATTATAAAATTATATATTATTAAATTAAGATTAGAAAAAATCTATGACATATTATTACAAAATTTTCAATAAATATATAATGATTAAATACTGTTTTGAGAGGTAAAATTATGGCGAAACAGCTTATAAAAAGGGACATAAATGACAGCAGAACATGGACATACCCGAACATACCAAGCGGCGTTACGGTGATAAGAAAAGAAAATGTTACTGAAAATGAAATATACGAGATATATAAGGATTGTATTGATATACAACGGAATGCTTACTTACGGCTTATGCAAAAACAGGAAGATAAGTCTTCGGTTAAAGAAGCTGAAGTTTTAAGCGCGTACTAAGCGCGAAAAATAAAAGAGACGGAAAAAAATGGCTCTTTTATTTTTTATTCAAATACCAATCATTGTTAATCTTATTCTCTGCAGGAATCCATTATTTTGTTGCAATCTATACATACGCTGTCCCTAAATCCATGAGAAGGCTGATTGTTAAAAGTATTTGCGTTTCTTTCGGGCATATATATATTTCCTCCTAAAAATATATTTTAATATTAATATTCTAATACATTTGTTTTTAGAGTTTTACTCTAAAACAGAGTACAAATAACAGATAATAATTAAATAAAATATTTATATAATTTTTAAATATAATTATTTTTATAAATAAAATTTATAAAATAATTAGGAAAAGTTTATTAATCTGCTATCAATATATATTATGCTTTTGATTTTATGAGTGACAATATATTATTTTAATTTATTTAAATATTTTTAATTTTTTACAATTTTTTACGGTTTTTTAACTTTTTAGCTGCCTGCGGTGAGGATTTTTTGATAAAGACCGTCGTAATCCGAGGCCATTTTATCTTTCACTTTATCGACCGCGCTTACATAATCCGGGTTTTTATTTTTAATTAAATCAGTTATAAAAAATCCGGGCGGATTTGTTGAGCCGACTTGAAAATTAAGTCCCAGATCGTAGACCATTCCGTTCAGAATAATATCAAGCATTTCCCTTGAATCGTCGTCCCTCGAAACTTTCTCTTTCAGTAGAATGTCATAATAAACAGGAATTACGTTTTTGTATCCAAGAGCCGACATTGATTCCATAACTGTTCCGAGCATATCGAGTTTTTCGTCCGGTATATTGACCGGCAGACAATACATTCCCGTCCATGAATTTGACAGATATTTTTCTTGATTTTCATCATATTTAGGCAAAGGCAGTATGCCGTAATCAACATCGGTTGACCTTAGACTTTCGCAGGTGAAAAGATTATATTCGCAGAACAGATCCCTACCCGATTCAATGCCTATATGCGGATAATTGGAGAGCTGTGTAGTATTCCCCAAAAAACAATAAGTTTTGTTTCCGTCCCACAGTAAATCGTATATTTTTTGGTAAGCGTCAATTTTCCTTTGATTATCAAGCTGCACAGTCGGATAACCGTTCTGGTCTAATGTAACCGATACTTCGTCGCATGCGTACATGAGTGCGGGGGTCTGCCATTGAATGCCGTATTCAAGCCCAAACTGGTCGTCTTGTTCCGTGATTTTGCCGTCCCCGTTTAAATCTTTCGACCCTGCGGTAGCCATCTCGTTAAGTTTGTCGAGAGTCCATTTGCCATCCCTTACAAGCTGATAAGGATTTTCGAGCGCGAGATTCTGGAGTAAAGTTTTATTGAAAACCAATAAAATAGCGTCCTGTATCGACATTGAACCGGAGATATAAAAAGTTTTGTTCGCAATATTAAGATTTTTTATAATTGTCTGATTCCACCATGGCTGTGTGAAATCAAGATGAGGAACATCGGTCCATTGTCTGACTAAGCCGTCGCTGACTATGCTTGCGACTCCGGACATAACGTGGGTAAAATAAACGTCCGCGCGCAAAGAACCGGACGCGACGTCCTTTTTCATATCCCCGTATGTGCTGTCCCAGGATGCGCCGAACACCTCGTTTATTTTCACGTTATACTGGCTTTCTACTTCAAGATTTCTGTTATATACCGCGTCGTTGAATACTTCGCCGGTCAATGATTCCGCGTATGTCCCTTTATCTACCGGGCTGTCGGGATTTGGCGGAATATACATTGTAAACGTATCGCCGTTATAATTATTTTGCGGCAGCACATCGAAAATCGACGTTTCTGTCGGAGTTGCGTCAGTATTAATCGGCACACTAGCATCAGAGGGGTTTAGCGGTGTATTTGCATTCTGAGATTTTGAACATGAAGTTATTAAAATGCTGGAAATAATGAGTACAAAAATTAAGAGATATTTGAACTTCTTTATATTTTCCATAAAATCATCGCTCCGTTTCTTTAAATTTATATACAATTTGGATAATTATATCATAAAGCAAAATAAAAAACGAAAAGTTAAAAAAATATAAAAATTTTTATTGCAATTTGCGCAAATTAGAGGTAAAATATAATAAAATATACAGCAATTAAAAAATAACCGAAAAAAGGAGATTTTTATGAAATTAAAAATAAATTCAGGCAATCACGAACTTATAAGCGCGCCGGTATTTTTTGATATGAAAAATATACAAGGCGATTTGTCCGATGTGTTTTTAATCGATACAAACGACAAAAACAGAATAATCCCTGCGTCGCCGTCTTACGAGTTGCATAAAAAATACGTTTTTATCGTAGATTATATGCCCAAAAATACGACTGTCGAATATGAAATAATAAACTATGGAAATAATAGCAATACAGATTCAAAAAAATTCAAACCCGTAGAACTGGTTTCTCACGCCAACATTCACGATATCATATTTGACGGCGAATGTATAGCGTCTTATTATTGCAAAACCGATATTCCAAAACCGTACTTGGGTCCGTTCAAAGCCGCAAACGGAGATAATATAACGCGATTTAATTACGCAGGGAAAGAACATCCTCACCACAGAAGTCTATGGTTTTCGCACGGCGAAATAAACGGTTCGGACACATGGAATGAGCCTGAAAATCATGGTTATATTTTAAATAACAGTATAAAAAATATTTACGGCGGACTGGCTTACAAAGCATTTACCGCTGTAAATACATGGACGCATCACAATAAAACGCCCATTGCTGACGACGAAACCCAAATAATCGTATATACCCCAGCTTGTTTTACCAAAATAATAGACGTAAGTCTGACTTTAAAGGCAAATTACGGCGACGTCATTTTAGGTCAGACAAAAGAAGCTGGACCTATTGCCGTAAGAATGGCGGAAAATTTAACTGTAGACAACGGAGGGACGATAGTAAATTCATACGGAGCCGTAAACGAAAAAGAAATCTGGATGAAAAGAGCGTGCTTCAACGATTATTACGGGAAAGTCAGCGACGGAAAAATCTACGGCATAGCGATTTTCGACAATCCGTCGAATGACGGCTATCCGTCATATTGGCATACGCGCGATTACGGGCTTATGGCAGTCAACAATTTTTATATCGGCGGCGAAAGAACTATAAAAAACGGCGAAAGCGCAACTTATAAATACAGAATTGTCGTGCATGAAAACGACACGGAAACCGCGAAAATAAACACCCTTTTCAATAATTATATAAACCAGCCGGCGGTAGAAATATATGAATAACATGAGTGATATAATTGAAAAAGCGCGAGAATATCTTGAAAATGTTACTCCGTTCAAAGGCGACTGCGGAACTTTGTGCGATTCCCTATGCTGTAAAAAACGTGACGAAAACGGAAAAAACAAATCAGATAGTTTCGGCATGTGGCTTTTTCCCGGTGAGGATAAACTATTTGAGAATAACGTAAAATTTAAAGTTACACAAGCAGACGGCAACAATTCTTATCCGTTTTTACTGTGCGGATATTCAGGCGAAAATCATGACTTTTGCAAACGCGAAGAACGACCGTTATTCTGCCGCTTTTTTCCGTATTTTCCTGTTGTAAAAAATATCGGCGGAAAATTCAAAGTCAAAATTATAGTCCACCCTACAGCTTTAAGAATGTGCCCGATAATTACATCAAAGTTAAATTTGAGAATAACGTCTGATTTTTCAAGGGCGGTAAAAAAAGCGGTTTATACTATGATTAACGACGATAAACTGCGTAAATATCTTACAGAAACCGGCGAATATTTAGAATCAATGTCAGAATTTGCCCAAAAAATTTTATAACGTCAAAAAAATTTTGTTGAAATACAAAATATCTATTGCAATTATTGATGCGATATGTTATAATATAATTTAGGTTTTGTGTTAGATTAAAAACAATCAGTTATCAGAGAGGAGGATTTCTCATGGCAAAATGCGATTTTTGCGGCAAAGGCGTCACTTTCGGACACAATGTGTCGCACTCGGTCAGAAGAACAAACAGACCGTGGAAGCCGAATATAAGAACTATAAAAGCTGTAGTAAACGGTTCGCCGAAAACGGTAAGCGTATGTTCGCGCTGTCTTAAATCTGGGACGGTGACAAGAGCATTATAATTTCAGAATTATTTTTATACGATAAAAGCGCCCGCGAAAAAATTTACATTTTTCTTGCGGGTATTCTTGTTTTATGCGATTTTATGTGATATAATATGTGTAATTTATATCAGACATTTTAAAGGGGAAATGAATTATCAAAATATTTAAATGTCCTAAACGGCTAAAAAATAATGGGTTATGCTACGATGCCGAAATATCGGAAATAGTGACAAATTACAGAGTTATAATCGGCAGTAATACGCTTGTTCATCTTGAGTGCAGTTACCGGAATGAAACAGGGGAAACGCATAATGTAAAAAGTTCGCCTTTTATGTTGCCGTTCGGTTTTAAATTTTCAAGCGTGACGGATAAAAATAATTGTTCATACAAATCTATTGAATATTTATACAATGACGGCAAAATGATTAAAGTCCCCGTAGTATTGCGTCCCGGCGGTCTTGGCGGCGTTTTGTATGAGTGTGCTCCTACAGAGACCATAAAAGCTGTTGTTTATGTAAATCGTAACAACTCTGCGGATTATTATGTTGAAGTATATAGTTGTAAAAAATAAATAATGAAATACGAGGTGTGTTATTTATGACAGAACCAGTACAAAATTTTATTGGTGATAATAAAAGAAAAACAGAAAAGATTGACTGCAAAATATATCTTATGTCTGCTCCATGCGACGAACATATAGATGTTCAGTATAATATAGCTGAGATATTTAATATTTACTTTAAGAAGAACAAAAGACGGTGCAGAGCGTTTACCGATTCAAAAACTCCTATCAATTTAGATAACTATGTTAAACCTGATGTAAAAATTATTTGCCGTGAATCCAGAAATGATGACATCCCTGTTATAGTTGTTGAAATATTATCTAATTCAACCCGCGGCAGAGATTTAGGCATAAAAATGAAAAGATATGCCGAGCTTGGCGTAAAAGAATATTGGATTATAACTTGGGAATTAACAGCAATAGATATATATTTGTTAAATGATAATAAAGTATATGAATATTATAAATCATATGCACTTAAATCAGATGAAGACGAACTGAAAGAAATCGTAACAGAATTTTCGCCTCCGTCGTTCCCTGAGTTAAAAATACAATTAGAAGATGTATTTTATATATTTGAATAAAAATTAGCAAAAACAAAGAAAGGTGATAGAAAAAATGTCTGATTCTAACGAAAATACAAACGCAAATAATGACAAACAAATCCAGTGCCACTTTATATCAAACACCCACTGGGACAGGGAGTGGCGTTTCTCGGCGCGGCGCACCCAGCATATGTTAGGCTATGCGATTGATATGCTGCTTGATATTCTCGACAACAACCCCGATTTCAAGCATTTCCACATGGATTCGCAGACTATGCCGCTTCAGGACTATCTCGAAGTTTACCCGGAGAAAAAAGAGAAACTGAAAAAGTATATATCAGAGGGGCGTATCGGCGTCGGACCTTGGTTCTGCCTGCCGGACGAGTTCACGGTCGGCGGCGAATCGCTTGTCCGCAATCTGCTTCTGGGGCATAAAATCGCTTTGGAAATGGGCGGAGTAAGCAAAACGGGTTATTCCCCGTTCGGCTGGGGGCAGATTTCACAGCTTCCTCAGATTTACGCTGGGTTTGATATTCACTTCGCGTCTTTCTACAGAGGCGTTAACTCGACTGAAGCTCCAAAAGCTGAATTTTTCTGGGAAAGCCCGGACGGCACTAAAATTTACGCTTCACGGCTTGGTCAGCGTCCGCGTTATAATATGTGGTATGTAGTTCATAGACCGGTTTATTTTAATCTGCCAAACGAGGGCATACGCGATTTTAAATGGAATGATAACAACGGAATTTTTAAGTTTATTGACGCGAACAACTGGCAGTTAGATTATCAGTACGCACATCCGTTCTACAAGTATTTCAAAGAAAACGTAAAAGAGTGCGGCGAACAGGCTCTGCGTGAACAAGACCGCGACTGGTCAACTCCTCATAGATTTTGGTCGGAGGGTCACGATTCGTCATGTCCGGACGAACGCGAAGTACAGCTTATAGCCGACCTTGACGAAATTCTCCCGAACGCAAGAGTATTCCACAGCACATTGCGCGAGTTTGAGCAGGGAGTTATAGATTCGTTCGATCCAAATACAAAAACGCTTTATGGCGAAATGCGCGACCCTCTTACAAGGGGCAGCACCTCCGGCATGTTCGGCTGGATAATATCAGCGAGAACGTATATAAAACAGGATAATTTCAATACCGAGCGCACGTTGATAAACTATGCCGAACCGCTCGCCGTATTCGCTTCGCTCGCAGGCGCGCCGTTCCCGTCGAATTTCATTAATTTATCATATAATTATCTGCTCCAGAATCACGGGCACGATTCAATCGGCGCGTGCGGACGCGATATTGTCTATGAAGACGTTGTTTCGCGTTACAGGCAGTCCCGCGAACTTGCAATGTGCGTGTTTGAGAGAGCTTTTATGGACGTTGCGGGCGATATTGACTTGCGCGGCTGGAACCGCGACGACGCAGCTGTGGTTATTTACAATCCCGCGCCGTTCAAACGTTCCGAAGTCGTGAAAGTTATGCTCGAAATTCCTGCAGAATGGAACTGCTATACGTTCCAGATATTGGACACGGACGGCTCCAAGCTCAAATATCAAGTTTTGAGCGTTGACAAGAACAACGCGCAGATTATACAAAATCCGAACGATGTCGCGAATGTCTTGCACACACAACAGTATTCTATTCAGCTTGAAGTCAAAGACGTCCCCGCAATGGGATATAAAACGCTCAAAGTACATCCGCTCGGTTATACCCGCGCAAGCACGCCGGTCACTATGCTTAAAAAGCCGCAGGTTATGGAGAATGAATATCTGCGCGTATCAATTAACTCAAACGGCACATTTAATGTTTTGGATAAAGAGAACGATAAATTATATGAAAATCTCGGCTTCCTGAAAGACACTGGCGAAATCGGCAATCCGTGGGAGCATGTCGTCCCCGAACAAAACGAGATGTTCACAACTCTCAACGAAAGAGCCGACATTACGTTACTCCACGACGGCGAACTTGAAGTCGCGTATAAAATCGTCATAAACTGGGCATTGCCCGAAGGACGCTCAATGGACGAAAAAACCCGGTCAAAACATTTTAACCCGTGCCGCGTCGAAACAATAATGTCGCTGAAGAAAGGCGCAAGAATAGTCGAGATTGAGACTACGGTTTACAATAATTCCGAAGACCATTATTTGCAGGTTGGTTTCCCGACCAATATCAACGCAGAATATTCTTACGCTCAGGGACAGTTTGATGTGTTGAGACGCAAAGTCGCAAAACGGGATTATTCGCTTTACGATGAAATCCCCATGACCGAACACCCGATGAACTCGTTTGTCGATTTGTCCAACGGCAAACACGGCGTTGCTGTACTGAACACGGGATTAAAAGCATACGAAGCGTCCGACGACGAACAGAATACGCTGTACATTACGCTTCTGCGCTGTTTCCCTTTACGCATATGCGTCACGTCGGATATGCAGAACTACAGCGACTGGGATAAAGGCTCGCAGTGTTTGGGCAAAAACGTGTTTAGATATGCTTTCATGCCGCATAAAGGCGACTGGGAAGCCGCGAATGTCTGGGGCGAATCAGAGCGGTTTAATTTCCAATTCGCCGTTGCGCAAATCGCGCCGACCGAACACGGTAAAAATGCGCTGACACATTCTTTCTTAGAACTTACAACCGAGCACTTGAACGTCTCTGCTGTCAAACGCGCAGAAGATAATACCGGATATGTGGTACGCCTGTTCAATCCGTCGGATAATACAGTCAAAACGTCGATTCGTTTGAACAACGGACTTGCGCCGGTAACAAAAACGCAATCCCCACTTGAACGTCAGAAAGCTGAGTTTGAACTTCCGCCTTACGGCGATAAGAAATGGGGCGCGGTTAAATTTGTTTCGTTGGAAGAAAAAGAAGTTGGGCGGCCAGTCGTGTCGATGAATTCTAACGGTTTTGTAGATTTTGAAATTACCGGGAAGAAAATACTCACAATAAAATTTGAGGAGTGAAAACAGGGCTTACGCATAAAAAGATAGTTGTAGGTTTATTCCGATATATTCTTCATTTTTATTCCAGTCCTGTTTTCAAGGATTACTATTCCCCCGTTTTTATTGCAGAGATTATATTCCACCTTGCCGACATATCCATCCGTCAGTCCTATTGCTTCATAACAACGGGTTAGCCCATCCTGTACCGGCATATATCCGTCGCCGGTGCCCTCATATCGCGTCAACTCATAATTAACAACGACTTCCCCGTCTTTCAGGTAATTCACACATTTGACAATGCCTATACCTTTTGCGAAATAATACTCCTTTTTACCCGGACGGGAGGCAAGCTGAGGCCACTGAAACCCTATTTCGGAACGGGGTTCCGTTTTATGTGGGACAGTAACATCAAACACGATTTTTATGACGTCGTCAAACCGTCCCGCCGCAGTTTCGATTGCCCCGGATTTTTTAACGTTTACATCGGCGGACGCATCAGGCCATTCGCTGCCTTTCGTTTTCATCGACGCGCCGACTTTCCATTCATCGCTCCATATACAGCCTGTAGCGTCTTTGATTACGCCTAACAAGTCATTGGCGATTAAATGATAGCCCATATCTCCGCTGTCGAAATAACAATGCCACGCAAACGAATAATCCCAATTAAGCTCGGTAACGGTGTTACCGTCCTTGAATCGTGCTGTTTTATAGACAAACGTGTTCCAGGCGCTTTCAAATTTGTTATCGGGCGTATATCTGCCGTCGCCGTCTTTTATACGTTTCGCGGCGTCTATAGCGGCGGCGGTATGCTTCTTCTCGTAATCCGTAACCGCGAGGGCGGCGGCGCGTTCCATCTGGAACGATATATCCTGCAATGTCCAACCTTTATCAGGTATATTTTTATAAATTTCCTGACGCATCTGTAACATCATGTCTTCCCAGTTATCAGGCGAGTAAACTTTTCTTTTTCCGTAACCTATATTGTTTTCGAGGACTTTCAATTCGCCGTTATCGTCCTCGCAAAAAGTATATTCGGCTCCCGCGACATATCCGTCGGTAAGACCCATCGCTTCATAACGGCGGAATAAGCCGTCTTTGACTGGTATATATCCGTCGCCTGTTCCTTCGTAATATGTAAGTTCATAGTTCGGCACAACCGTATCATCTTTGAAGTGGTGTACGCCTTTGATTAAACCTATGCCTTTTGCGTAGTAATATTCTTTTTTGCCTTTGAGGAAATTATTCCACCCTGCGCCGTCATTACCTTTTATATCAAGAGATACTTTAAGGCAATCTTCAAACCGTCCCGCCGCAACTTCGACACTGTCTATATGTTCAACAGTTACATCGGTAATCGGCTTAAACCACCCTTTGCCTTTCATCGTCATTTTTACGCCTGGTTTCCATTCGTCATTCCAAATACAGTCTGTAGCGTCAGATATGATTGACATAAAATAATTTACGGCAAGATGATAGCTCATATCGCCGGTACTACTCCCGTCTTTCCATTCAAACGCAAAATTTCGGTCTTCTTCTAATTTTATTTTACCGCCGTCAAAATGCACACTATGATATTGGAAAAAGTTCCAGTGACCTTTAATTTTACTTTCGGGTGTGTAATCCTCGTCTCCCTCATATATGCGTTTCATAACGTTCATTGCTACGGCAGTATGAGCCTTTTTATATTTAGTATCGGCGAGGGCGGCGGCGCGTTCCATTTGAAATGACATATCATGAAGCTGCCATTGATCATTTTTATGAGTAGCATATCCGTAACGCATTTGCAGTATCATATCTTCCCAAACATCAGGCGAATATTTTTTTATGCCGAAATCATGCGCGGCAAATATCACTTCCGAGTCATTTACACTGACGATTTCATATACTACTTCCGCGTCGGGAGCAAAACTGCTGTCATATTCCCACCTGTTTCCTTCGCAGAATGGAATAAGCCCGTCGCCGCCGACTATATTATATTTTTTCAAAGAGCAATAACTTTTTCCATATTGTCCGCCAGTTCGAACGATTGATATATATACTATACCGACTCCGCGTTTATAATATACTGATGACGTAAAACCCGGCGATACAGTATTCCAGAGTTCGCACCCGTCAAATTTGCCGCATGAAGTTTCTATCTCGGCGTTATCCGACATAAATTTAAGTTCGGCGTTTCCGTCATAGCTTTTTATCGATTCGCCGACTTTCAGACTGCTGTCGTAAAAAATTCTGTCACATCTTGAGGCATAATATAATACGGCAGTAATTGAATGGCTTATATTGCCTTTCGAATATCCGGGCTGTTCACGAAAATAAAGTTTACCGTTGCTGATGGATAATTTTTCCCCTGTCGCTCCCGCGCATAAATCATCTTCTTCGACGTTTTCAACAAGTTTTTCACAGCGTATCGCGGCAATCGCGTTAGCATAATACACATGATGTTTCGGAAGAACTTCAATTACTTTATTATACGCGGCATATCCCGCTTCTTTATTGCCGCTTTTGAAATATTCATATCCGAGCCAGAACCATTCCCAGCCAAGCGCGTCCGTCATACCTGCCTGCTCCATTCGCGGAATCAGCGTGGTGATAATAAAGTCTGTTTTTTCGCCGTTGTGATATTTGTCCGCTTCGCGCTTCCATATCTCGCCCAATACGATTTTATTGTTGCCTTTTTCAGCCGCTGTCCTTATTTTTTCGATAAGTTCGTCGTTCTTGTCGCCCGGAAGCCACCAAAAACCCATTTGCATGACTTCAGCCATGTTATAGTATTTTTCCTCTGTGTCCGGCATCTTTTCGATTTCCGTCATCGCTCTGTTGTAATCTGCTTCAAATCCATCCTTGTTATCTCGCGCATACCACGCCTTGACTCGCTCTATCTTTTCGATCACGGATTTCGCCGTATCTTTTGATGTTTGTTCCATATATCCATATTCCTTTCGTATTTGCTCCCTGCCATCGTGCAGCCGTCTTTTTACGGTGCCTGCGGGGAGATTTAATTTTGTTGATATTTCGTCTATTGATGCGCTTTCAAAGTAATGCAAATTTATCACATCTCTCACCTTGTCGGATAAACCGTCAATTACCGCATGAAGCGAATCATACTTGTCGTTTCCAGCCGATAATAAATCCGCAACGTTTTCGTTTCTTTCAGTTTCGATATTCTCGAGCAAATCGAAACTGATATAATCCCTATACCGGACGGCGAGATTTTTTGCTTTGTTTTTCGCAATCCTGCATATCCACGCACCGAATTTGTTCGGCTCTTTCAGCGTATTGAGTTTTAGCCATGCGGAAACGAATGAATCCTGCATCACATCTTCCGCTAAAGATTTGTTTCTTGTCACCGAATAAGCCGAAGCTGTAACAGCTTTCTGATACCGTATGACAAGCACCTCAAATGCATTGTTTTCGCCCAGAAGGCTCAAACTTACAAGGGTCTCGTCCGTGAACCCGCTGTAGTTTATCTCCGCGTAATTCATTTACGTATCCTCATTTTAGAAAATATGTATTTTTATGTTTTTGCAGCTGCTTACAATATAGACAAAATAAAACATGAAAAGGTTCGGTTTATGAAAAATTTTTTACATAAATTACACAGCCGTCCTCGCCAACTGATTTTGATAAAGAGTATAATATGCGCCGCGTTTTGTCATAAGTTCATCGTGACTGCCGCTTTCAACGATACATCCGTCGTTTATAACAAGAATATTGTCCGCGTTGCGGATAGTCGAGAGCCTGTGCGCTATGATAAAACACGTCTTGTTTTTCATAAGCTCCTGCATTGCCCACTGTATGTGCATTTCGGTTCTTGTATCGACGCTTGACGTTGCTTCATCGAGAATCAATATCTTCGGGTCTGCTAGAACAGCGCGGGCGATGGAAATGAGCTGACGCTGCCCTTGACTTAAATTGCCGCCTGATTCCGACAGTTCCGTATCATACCCGTCGCGGAGATGTGAAATAAAAATATCTGCGTTTGCCGTTAAAGCCGCTTTTTGTATCTCCTCATCCGAAGCGTCAAGCCTGCCGTAACGTATATTGTCCCGTATTGTACCGGCAAAAAGAACCGTATCCTGAAGTATAATGCCGATTGATTTGCGCAGATCGTCTTTTTTTATGCCGCATATATTTATTCCGTCGAGCAGAATTTCGCCGCCGTCTATATCGTAAAAACGCGTCAGCAGGTTTACAACAGTTGTTTTTCCCGCTCCGGTCGGTCCGACAAGCGCGATTTGCTGTCCGGTCTTTACATTAATAGAAAAATCTTTCAAAACAGGTTTTGTTGATTCATACCCGAAATTTACATGTTTAAATTCAACGTCGCCTTTAACATTCGATTGCTGAATAAACAGAGTTCCGGTATCGTTTTCGGGCTGCTGGTCCATCACATCAAACACGCGCTCCGCTCCGGCTATAGCCAGTTGTATTGCGTTGAACTGGTTGGCTAAATCGTTTATCGGACGCGAAAACTGCCGCGAGAGGTTTGTGAATAATTGTATCGTCCCTATCGAAACGCTCCCGCATAAAACCGTCAGAAAAACGCTCCCCGATATCGCCGCCTGATTCATCATCAGAACGCCGCCCGCTATCGCGACACAGGCAAATGAAAGATTGCTAAGCACATTCATAAGCGGACCGATTGTGCCGGAAAATATCTGGGCAAGTATGCTGTCATGCCGCAGCTGTTTATTTATCGCGTCAAACTGATTTATAGAGCAGTTTTGCCTGTTGAACGAAATAACCGTTTTCTGTCCTGTTATCATTTCTTCTATATGCCCGTTAAGTTCGCCGAGCCTGCTTTGCTGTTTTGTGAAATATACGCGTGTTTTTTCTGTGACTTTCTTTGTGACGAGTATGCCCGCGGGTACGACCGCAAGGCTTATGACGGTCATAACGCGGCTGTAATACAGCATTATGGAAAGAGAACCGATTAAAGTTATTACGGCTGAGAACAGGGACGATATGCTCTGCGACACGGAAGTTGATATATTGTCTATATCGTTTGTCAGACGACTCATAAGTTCGCCGTGCGTGTGAGTATCAAAATACTTCACCTGCAAATCCTGAAGTTTATTCATCATATCTGTTCTCATTGTTTTCACGGTCTTCTGCGAAACCGAAGCGGACAACAGTCCCTGAATAAGAGTGATTCCCGATGTAACGGCAAATAATATCCCCATATAAATCAAATTCAGCCGCAGTTTTACGAAATCAACTTTAAATCCTTCATCAACATTTATAGTTATAGTGTTTATCGCATTTTTTTGCAGTATCGGCATCACGAGCGAAAGAAGCGACGTCA
>WQYZ01000073.1 GCA_009780985.1 Oscillospiraceae bacterium
GTAAGCGGGGTTTGGGAAAGTCAGGATACGTTTATAAAAGCAGTAAAGAACAGCGTCTCGGCGGGAGACGACGAATATGATCTTATAGCCGGTTATGCGGCGTATATGCCGAGATTGGCTTCGCAGGGACTTGTGATAAATCTCGCGGATCTGCCGTATGTGAATTTCGACCAGCCGTGGTGGAGCAAAGATTTGAAAGACAATCTTACAATAAACGGCAAACTGTTCTTCACAACCGGCGACCTTTCGCTGTCATTATGGGAAGATATACTCGCAATATATTTCAATAAACAGATGATACAGGATTACGGCGTGGAAAATCCGTATGATCTTGTGAATTCAGGGAAATGGACTATAGATAAACTCAGTGAAATATGTAAGGGCGTGTATAAAGACGTCAACGGGGACGGACAGGTGTCGCCGGACGCCGATATATTTGGTTACGCTACAGACACGACGAATTTTGTAGACGGTTTTTTCGGCGCGTTTGACTGCCCTACAATAAGAAAAGACGACTCCGGAGCGCCGTATTTGGCGCAGAATTGCCAGAAAATGGCGGATATCGTCGACAAAGTATATGACTTTTTGTGGAATAATCCGGGAGTTTACGCAAATCCTAAATCGTCATCGGGACCTGAAAATCTATACAGATATATTTTCCAGGAGGGCAGGTCAATGTTTTTGCCGGAACTTTTGGGAAATGCCAAGGCGCTGAGAGGCATGGACACAGATTTCGGCATAGTTCCATATCCTAAGTGGGACGAAACACAGCAGAATTATCTGACTACATCAGTGGCTTACTTCTCTCTATTTTGCGTTCCTACTACGGTGCAAAATCTTGATATGACCGGTATTATAACAGAAGCCTTGTGCTGTGAAAGTTATAAGACAGTTATTCCGGCGTTTTATGACGTGGCTTTGAAAACAAAATATTCAAGGGACGACGAATCTGCGGCAATGATAGATATAATCAGAAACGGACTTACTTTCGATTTCGGGAAAATATATGTGACGGAACTTGCATACTCTATGGATGTGCTCAGAGATTTGATGTCTGCGAAGAAGCACGATTTCGTATCTACGTTTGCAAAAAACGAGGGGTCGTATCAAACGGCTTTGGATAAAGTTTTGAAAACTTTCGATTAAATAATATTCAGATAAAAATTTAAGGCGGGTAAATCCCGCCTTAAATTTATGTAAAAATATTTTTAAAATTTATTTAACCAAATCAGAAAAATTACGTCTTTATATATGTCTGTACAGAGAAGAAAAATAAAAAATGCGAGGGGGCGTTTAAAATTGGCGAAATTGATGAAGTCAGCGAAATCAATATCAGCGAAGTGTTGAAAAAAGCGTCGGACGGAGATAAAAATGCTTTTGATTTTTTAGTGCAAAGATATACCAGGAACATGGTTACAATAGCCCAGATATATACCGGATACGAAGCCGATGATATTGTTCAAAACGCATGGGTGAAAATTTATGAACGAAAAGAAGTTCTAAAAACTGTTCAAAACATAGAAAACTGGCTCTTTTACGTCGTGAAAAATCAATGCATGGATTTTCTCCGCAAAAATAAAAAGCAGGGAAATATTTCTGGTATATCGATCGACTTATATCAAAAATATATCGATTCGCTTGTTCACGGCGACGATGTGCTTGAAATTATATTAAAAAGGCGGTCAAATGAAGAACTTCACAGAAAAATAACAGAATTGGGAGAACTCTATTACATGCCGATTATACTGCATTATTTCAGAAATTTAAATTTAAAAGAAATTTCCGGAATTTTAGGAATTTCTATCTCTACAGTAAAAGGAAGGTTGTATATCGGCAGGCAATTATTGAAAAAAGCATTAACAAACAATCAAATAATTATAAAGGGGAAATAATACATGAATAAAAGAAAAGCAAGAAAAATACTGGAAGAAACATATCAGATAGCATATAATGCCACTTTAACCGGCGCGATGAGAGACGGAGCATCTATTTTAAGAGAAACTTATAATAAAATCAGGGAATCCTCCATACAAAATGGCTGGATAAAAGATGATTTTACATTTGAATTGGAAGATAATGTAAATATGGCTTCTGTTGGCGTCGCTGCAAAATTATTATGCGCTCTATTAGAAGACGAATACGACGAAAACGGATTTAAAATCAAAGAGGAAGAAAACGAATAATATTATAATCGGGCGGGATTACTTCAAAAACCCGCCCGAAATTTGTTTTGCATTATTACAGATATTTTTCCTGCTTATTGCGGGATATGTTAAGAACTCCGTCGGGAATAAACCTTATGTTTTCCAAAGACTTTCCCGTGCCGATTGCAACGCATGAGACGGCGTCGTCGGCAACTCTCGCGTTTATTCCGGTCATGTGCGACAAAAGCCTGTCAAAACCGTATATAAGGCTTCCGCCTCCGGTTAAAACAATGCCGTTGCTTGAAATATCCCCGACAAGCTCAGGCGGGGTTCTTTCCAAAACCTGATGTACGACTTCTGTTATGCTCTTAATCGGTTCTTCAAGAGCTTCCTGAATTTCGCTCGAATTTATAGAAATTACTTTCGGCAGACCGTCAACAAGGTATCTGCCTTTCGTCTGTTGTATTTTCAGCTCTTCGCGGGGCCACACGCAGCCGATTTTTATTTTAAGATCCTCCGCCGTCGGCTCGCCTATGAGAACCCGATATTTGTTGCGCACATATTTTATTATCGCTTCGTCAAATTTATTTCCCGCAACTTTTATTGATTCCGAAGTTACAACCGCGCCTAATGAAATTACGGCGATGTCTGTCGTTCCTCCGCCTATATCGACTACCATATTGCCATTTGGACGCATTATATCAATCCCTGCGCCGATTGCGGCGGCGACGGGCTCTTCTATGAGATAGGTTTTTTTCGCTCCCGCCTGGAGCGCCGCGTCGACTACGGCTCGTTCCTCAACTTCTGTTATTCCGCTCGGAACGCAAATCATTACTCTGGGTTTAAAAAGCGTCATTCCGCAGGCGCGCCTTATAAAATGCTGAAGCATTTTGAGCGTATGGTCGTACTGGCTGATAACTCCGTCGCTTAGAGGATGTATAGCCATGATATTTCCGGGAGTTCTGCCGATCATAAGCTGCGCTTCTTTCCCGACTTTCAATAATTTATTTGTATTCTTGTCTATTGCTACGACGGACGGCTCTTTAATCACGATACCCTTGTCTTTTACATAAACAAGTACAGTCGCCGTTCCGAGGTCTATTCCCATGTCTTTGCTCATTTTTGTCCTCCTGATATGTGTGTAAATAAAATATATGTTTTATGAAAAAACTGAAGCCGCGCATAATGCGTAAACTTTATATGCCCCGGCTTGTTTCATAACTCTTGCGCATTCCGAAAGCGTGGAGCCTGTCGTAACTATATCGTCGATTAAAAGCATAGTTTTAGTTGTTATAACCGGTCTTTTATTTTTTGCGACCGAAAATTTGTCTTTGACGTTTAAAATTCTTTCCGATTTTGACAGAGTCTTCTGTTCCCGTTTATATAAGCGCGAGGCGTTCAAAACAGACAGGCACGGAATGCCGCTGTATTTTGAAATAAGTTTTGCGAGATATTTTGTCTGATTATAGCCATATTTTCTGACGGATTTTTTCATTCTCGGAATAAAAGTGATATAATCAATCTCGTCTATTTTAATTCTATCACTTGATTTAACAGAATTATACATACCTTTTGCAAAAAATTCATTAATATAATATAAATTCGCCTTTTTGACTGCGTATATCGCGGTTTTTATTTTTTCTCCGGTATAAAAGAACGGGGTTACGACGTCCTCGATATTTTCTACTGTTTTGCATCTGCACAGATAAGGCGGACGTCCGCAGAATCTGCATTTGCGCATAGCTTCCCTGACTAACTCGCTCATGCACTTATCGCATACAATATTCGTATCTTTCGATATTGTTTTACAGCATACGCATTTTACGGGGAATATTGTGTTCAGAAATTTTTTTATATAATCTTTTATTTTTGACTTTCCCATTTTTAAACTCCTTTATTTCATTACTTATCGGCGGCGTAATACTCTATAACAGATAAAACGCTCATATCATCAATCGTTGCCGCACTGAAACGCTCCAAAGGTACTCTGACTAATTGAAAATCCTTGACCGTCATTTCGCATTCGTATTCACCGTATTTATAACCTAATATTTTAACTATTTCATTAAAATTATAAGGGCAAAAACCTGTTCTATATGTATACTCTTTGCCTTCATTATATAACATCGGGAAAAGCCCCTGATATTCATCGTCAGGCGTTATATATAAAAATTCGCCGGAAAAATCATCTTTATAATAATCAATTTTTGCTTTTACAGTCACTTCGCCCTCAAAATTCACAGTAACACCTACGCCGTAATCAGGATACATTCTGCCGTCAACAAAACAAGTATAGTCGGCATTTATTTTTACAGTTTTCCAGCCAAGAAACGTATCTCCTTCCATGACAAGCATCGGCGATACGGATCGAACTATTGAGTTTGTTAAAACAATGCCTGGAAAAATCGGCTGCTTTATTTTTTCACAAGGGTCGGAAGGGTCATATTTATCATACAGATACAGCGTATATTCTTTTCCGTCAATTATTATGTTGTTAATCGTCCCCGACACATTTGAATCTGCGTCTGCATTCGCAGTATAATCAAAACTTGTATCATCAGGAAAACCATCTTCACTTTTCGATAAATCGGTATTATCGCCGGTATAAACTAAATTATTATTCTCGCAGGAAGCAAGCAGGATTAACAGATATAAAGCTATAATAAGAACTATAATTATTTTTTTCATATAAATTTCTACATATTTTATGTTTTATCATTATTTACTTTTTACTGTAATTATCCAAATCCTCGACCAATATATCGGACAGCCCGGAATATCTCACAGTTTGCTGATTGTTGTTGACCATATATTCCACGCTTTCAGCGTCGCCGACGATAATCACCATATCCTGCGCCCTTGTGACTGCCGTGTACAAAAGATTGCGCGTGTGTAGTTTCGGGACTTCTCTTGAAATAGGCAGAATGACGACTGGATATTCGCTCCCCTGCGATTTGTGTATGGTTATGGCGAAAGCGTGCGTTATTTCGTCGAGGGACAAAAAATCATAATCGACGGTTTTGTCGTCGTCAAATTCTATAGTGACAACTTCGTTCATATTGTCCACTGTTTTTATCACTCCTATATCCCCGTTGTATATCCCGATTCCCGTTGTGCCGTCTTTTTGAGTCCATTCTATCTGGTAATTGTTGCGGATCTGCATTACTTTATCATTTTCGCGGATTATATGCGACAAGCCCTTCTTTTCGGATTTGCCGTAATCGGCGGGATTAAGCTCGCTTTGCAGAAGTATATTCAGATTTGCAGTTCCGGTTATTCCTTTTTTTGACGGGGTAAGAACCTGTATTTTATTCCTCATATCCTCGCCGTATTTCGCGGGCAGTCTGTTTTTGCACAAATCCACGACAGTCTGCGCTATCGCCGCAGGCGTCTGACGGCGCATAAAGAAAAAGTCATTGTTTTTCGAAGTCAAATCGGGCATAATCCCCGCGTTTATATTGTGAGCGTTAGTTATTATTAGGCTTTCCTCGGACTGCCTGAAAATCCTGTCCAATCTTACGACGCTGAAAATATTGCTGCGAATCATGTCGCATAAAACATTGCCGGGACCCACGGACGGCAGCTGGTCAGCGTCGCCAATAAAAACTAATTTTGTGCCGAGGCTTATTGCTTTCAGCAAAGACTTCAAAAGAAATATATCCAGCATGGAAGTCTCGTCGATTATGACAATGTCAAAATCGAGAGGGTCTTCCTCGTTCCTGTTAAATTTCGGCTCTACTTCGTTTTCATAAGTCATCTCCAACATTCTGTGAATCGTTTTGGCTTCCATTCCTGTAGCCTGAGTCATACGTTTTGCCGCTCTGCCGGTAGGGGCGGCGAGCGCGATTTTTTTATTCATCTGAGAGAACACACCGATTATCGCTTTTATTATCGTGGTTTTGCCAGTTCCGGGACCTCCGGTTAAAACGAACATTCCGTTTTTTAAAGCGTAAAACACTGATTTTATCTGTTCGTCCGTATATTTTATGTGTTCGCTTTTTTCGATTGCTGAAAGCCGCTGTTTTACTTCGTGTTCGTTTATTTTATCGGATTTACCGTGATAATCGACGTCTATCAGTTTGTAGGAGCAGTATTTTTCGGTATTATAAGTCTGAAAATCATAGACCGCTCTTTTGTTTCTTATTTGTTTCACTACAAACCGTTTATTTTCGACCATTTTTTCAAACACAGAGACAACACGCTTTTCCTCTATTTTTAACATGGCGGCGGCAGTCGGGATTAAATTTTCGTACGGGATAAACACATGTCCGTTGGCGTATAAATTGTGACTTAACACATATTTTATTCCGGCGTAAATTCTCTCGTCGGATTCTTTATACTGACCGAGAGAATTCGCAAGTTTATCCGCGTTTTCAAAATTCACTCCGTAAACGCTGTCGCATAAAACATACGGATTTTGTTTTATCACTTCAATCGCTCCCGCGCCGTATTGATTGTATATTCTGACAGACGTGGGGACGTTAAAATAAGACGAACAGAATGCGACGACGTTTTTTTTCCCTGACTGACTTTTAAAATCCTCTGATATTTCCGCGGCTTTTGCCTGAGTTATGCCTTTTATATCAGTAAGCCAGTCGGGATGCTTTTCGATTACATCGAAAGTTTCCTCGCCGAATTTGTCGACTATTCTTTTTGCCGTGACTTTGCCTATTCCCCTGACGGTCCCTGCGGACAGATATTTTATTATGGCATTTTTCGACGACGGGAGTTTCTTTTCAAAATACTCGGCTTTGAACTGACGCCCGAAAGACTGGTGAACCGTCCATTTGCCCATTACCGTGATGTTTTCGCCCTCTGACAAGAACGGCATTGGACCGGCGACTACGGCAAGCTCGTCTTCCGTCTCGACTTCGCAGACAGTATAGCCGTTATCTTCATTTTGAAATATGATCTTCCCGACTGCGCCCTCAATGGTTATGTAGTCTTCCTCTGTATTGCCGCGATTACTGTTAAAATTACTCAAATAAACACTTCCTTTGCAAATTACTATATTGTGTTATATATTATACTACAAATTTAATCCAATTTATATAGTTTTTGCACTTTTTTTAAAATTTTTATTTGTTTTCTAAAATTTCTGCATAAATTTTCAAGAAAAGGTAAAAATATCTATAAATTATAAAAATTTTATTATTGCTTAGAATAAAAATTTGCGGAGGATATATTTTATGAATTTTAAAACAAGAACCAACAACATAACAAAAGTCCTGTATGTAATTTTAATATTGTGTATTGTTGGGATAATGGTTTTGAGCGTATATTCGCTATTTAAACAAAATAATGCGAACAATTCGAAAAACAGCGACAGTTTAAACAATATTGCAAACGTCAATTCAAATAAAAACGACGTTCTGGAAAATGACGCCACCAATGCTAACGCAGAAGATGCTTTAGGTAATTTATACAGACAACAGACGACTGAAAGTACGACAGAACCACAAACTCAACCTGCTGCGACACAAAGACTTATTACGCCTACTCAACCTGCAACAACAGTTGTGAAAACAATGCCGCCGCCGGCGATCAACCAGGATAGCCAGGTAATTTCCCCTACGGAAAAGAAAGCAGATTCAGTCGCAGACCAGACAGAAAAAGCCGTTGAAGTAATGTCTGTTCCTGCTGTTTTCATTAAGCCTTTGAACGGATATGTTTCAAATCAGTATAACCCGGACACGCCGGAATATTCAGTTGCCATGAACGACTACAGAACTCACATAGGAATCGATATAGACAGCGATATCGGTACTGATGTAAAAGCAGTAAGCGACGGAGTAGTAGCCGAGGTAACAGACGATCCGTTGATGGGAAAAACTGTCGTGATAAATCATGCCGACAATGTTCAGTCCATATATATGAACCTGCAGGAAGCCATTCCTAAAGATATAGTAGTGGGAGCGACAGTAAAAGGCGGAGACATCATCGGCGGGGTAGGGGATACTTCACTTATTGAGGGGACAGACGTTCCGCATCTGCATTTTGAAATGAAAAAAGACGGGGATTATGTCAATCCGATGGATTATATA
Source organism: Oscillospiraceae bacterium (assembly GCA_009780985.1). GTDB lineage: Bacteria > Bacillota > Clostridia > Oscillospirales > WRJC01 > WRJC01. The sequence goes on from WQYZ01000073.1 coordinate 8,189, forward strand.
AGTTTCTAAAGTCATAATTAAATTGAAAAAGAGGCGCGAAAACTTTTTGCGTCTCTTTGATTTTCATATATTAAATTTGAATTTTCGGAGGGTATTTATATATCAGTTCTTTTAATCTGGCATAGAAGTAACGGTAATTATCCCATGAAACCGCATTTGTCACGCCGTGGTCAAGACATGGGATATAATAACCCTGTTCAAGCATATACGGCACTTTTTCAAGCTCTTTATCCATTTCTTCGCGTGTGAATTCCAATATATGCTTGTTGAGTCCTCCCATCATGCCCATTGTGGGGTAATCCTGCCGGACTTTGATAATATCGAGCCCGAACTGCGTTTCCCACGGAAACACAATATCTACGCCGCCCTCGAGCCAAAGAGGCACTAACGGTCTTTCATCGCCGTCGCTGTCCACGAAAAATAGAGGCGTATTATTTTTATTGCTGCGCAGCGTATTTGTCAGGCGTTTATATCGCGACAGAAGAAATTCGCGAAAAAGCGGCGGGCTGATAAGCGGTCCCGTTTTATTGCACATATCTTCCCAGATAAAGACGTAATCCAGTGCTACGTGTTTTTGAATTTCAGAATATACGTTAACCCATAAATCGCATAATGTATCGAGAATTTCGCAGAGAAGATCAGGGTCGTCATAAAACAGATACATGAGATTCTCAAAACCCATGATCTCGCGCAATGCTCCGAAGAAACCGGCAGGCAAATCTCCCGTATATACCGGAAGATCGCTTAACTGCGCTTCTTTGCAGACATCGGCAAAATTTTTCGGAAGACGCTCCGAAACATTACCGATAAGCCGTTCTTTTACGGCTTCCCACGTATATCTGTCTTTTACCGGACCCTCGATTGTTATCGGCATTAATTCCGAATTGTCTTTACGCAATTCCACGCCGCCCCAATGATTGCGGACATAAGTCTTGTCGCCGTCCCTTTTTATGAGGCTTATTTCAAATTCCGGGTAAAACAACAGTTTAGCGTATATAAAATATCCTCTGGCATAATCGAACCCGACAATATCCTGGACGTCTTTGCGGTCGGCGTTTATATCAAGCCCCTCTGTCTTCCAGCGGTCTATGCACGAATTATAGTTGCATACGCCCATAGCGTCGATAAACGGTGCTCTGTCTACAGTTTTACCTTGGAACAGGCGCACAAATCTTTCCCTGTGATTCATATTTTTCCACCATTCCACTTAAAGTAATTAGTTTATTTGATTTTTTGCGTTATTTCCCGATATGAGATCAGATATTAAAAGTTTTACGGTCTCTATTTGTTTATCGGTCAATCCGTCTACAAATACTACTTTTTTGTTATTGACACCCAAAATATAATCCGTTGTCGTATCGTGTAATTCTGCAAGTTTTACCACAATATCGGTTGGAACTTCGAATTCTCCTCGCTCATAACCGCTGTAAGTCCTTTGAGAACATCCAACATAATCGGCGACTTTTTGCTGAGATAATATTTTATTTTTTCTCAGATCTTTAATTCTATTACGTATTCGCTCATCCATAAAATCACCTAAAAATATTATATTTTAGAAATATTCTGACTATAAAATATAATATTTTAGAAATATATTAACTATTGCTATTTATTCTGTATTATGCTAATATATAATATAAATAATACGTAATACGGAGGTAAATTATGAAAAATATTAAATTTGATAAAGTGACTATGGAAAAATTTAATGAGGCAGTTAATGACCTTGTTGAAAAAACATATGAAACAGTAATAGAAAAAGACGAATATTATGGAGAAATAGAACAGAAAAAACAAGAAATAATTGAAAATTTAAAATCTCAGCTTTCTGAAGATGGACAATCACAGATTGATAAACTTATAGAGTGTTTCGACGATCAGATTTTTCTGACGGCTCGCGGGTTCACTTTTATCCGGGTACTGGATATAGAAAAATTGGAACAAAAAATAGAAAAGAAATAGTAGGATTGTCGACCACTATTACGAAGAAACAAAACACCCACCGCCTGCGGGCGGCACCCTCTTTACTAAAGAGGGCAGGGGTTAAGTGCATCTTCCTTTGTGGGGTTAAATCGTTCTTTCTTTGCCCTCTTTAGTAAAGAGGGTGCCGCCCGCAGGCGGTGGGTGTTTTGTCGAATTTGTACAAGCGCAATGTTTTTCAAATGTTTTATAATTTTGCTATTTAAATTCATAAAAATCTATTATGTTTATTATAATAGATTTTTTTATTTTTTAATACAAATAATAGAAAGGGTACAGTTATGCAAAGTTTATGGATAAAATTTAAAAAGCTGAAAAAGAGCATAAGCGGAAACAGGGAAAGAATGGGATACGAGGAATCTTTCGGAATGCCGAGAGAGGAACAATGGCATGTTACTCCGGTAAACAAGTGGAACAGGCGCATTATCGCCGAACTTGAATTTGCGATTCGCCTCGCGGAAGAAAAGCAGGAATTCGGCGGCACAGCAGAAAAAGCTCTCGATTATCTTCTCGGTTATATCGAAAAAGACGGCGTTTTGACTGCGTCTGTGTGCGAAGAAGCGGAGAAAATTCTGATGCCGCTCAAAGACGCGGCAAAAGAGTATGGGTTAATTCTTGCCGCTCACGCGCATATAGATATGAACTGGATGTGGGGCTGGCAGGAAACCGTCGCCGCGACTATCGGCACTTTCAGGACAATGCTGAATCTTATGGACGAATATAAAGACTTCTGTTTTTCGCAGTCTCAGGCGTCCGTCTATAAAATAATTGAAGATTTTGACCCGGAACTTATGGAGAACATGAAAAAGAGAATAAAAGAGGGCAGATGGGAAATCACCGCGACGGCTTGGGTTGAAACTGATAAAAATATGCCGAATACGGAATCTCTTCTGCGGCATATAAAATATACGCGCGATTATCTCCGCGAAAAATGGGATATTGACCCGAAATCTTTGGAAGTGGATTTTTCTCCCGACACTTTTGGACACAGCGCGAATATCCCTGAAATAAATTCTTTCGGGGACGTGAAATATTATTATCACTGCCGCGGATTGGACGGCGACGAGACTTTGTTCAGGTGGAAAGCGCCGTCCGGCAAAGAAATGTTGGTATACCGCGAACCGCACTGGTATAACGGAGGTATAACTACGGAAATTTCCGGCGGTTTAATTGATTTATCAAAACGCAGTGGGGGACTTAAAACAGGTCTTATCGTCTACGGCGTGGGAAATCACGGCGGCGGCGCGACACGGCGCGACGTCGAGCGCGCAATCGAGATGTCCGAATGGCCCGTTGACCCGAATGTAAAATTCGGCACGATACGCGAATATTTTAAACTTGCAGAAGCAGTCAGGGATAATCTGAAAGTTATCGACAGGGAAATGAATTATATTTTCCCGGGCTGTTATACAACCCAAAGCAGAATTAAACTCGGCAACAGAAAAAGCGAAAAGGCGTTGCTCGAAGCCGATACTTACAGCACACTATCAAAAATTTATCTGAAATCAAGCTATCAATACAGACAGTTTGAAAAAGCGTGGCAGAACGTTTTATTCACGCATTTTCACGACATATTGACAGGTTCGTGCGTTCAGGAAAGCAGGGAGCATGCGATGGGGCTTTTTGCCAATTCTATGGCAGTCGCAAATACCCAACATTCCAACGCTCTCAGAATTTTCTCTGAAAATATCGACACTTCTTCAATAGAAACAGACGATAATATAGAAGATTCGCAGTCGGAGGGTGCAGGAGTAGGTTACGGACTTTCAAGTTATACCGGAGTTCCGAATCCCGAAAGAGGCAAAGGACTTGTCAGGATATTCAATATATTCAACTCCCTGCCGTTTGAGCGCACTCAGAATGTCGAAATAACAGTGTGGGACTGGGCAGGGGATATGAGATATGTTGCGGTTATTGACTCAAAAGGCGGCAAAGTAGATTTCTCGCTTGTAGACCGCGATTTACAGCAATACTGGGACCATAAATATTTCAGGTTTATCGCGAACGTCGCAGTTCCGGCGATGGGATATACGACAATAGTCTTAAAAGAAGAACAGAAAGACGAGTATATCCATTATTTCAACGGTTCTGTCCGCACCGGTCACCCGTATAATAATTATATTCTAGAAAACGAATATATTAAAGCTGAATTTGACTGCAAGAGCGGCAGTTTAATTTCTATGATTGACAAAGAGAGCGGTGAAAATGCTGTGATGTGCGGCAAAACCGCAGGTTTGGAACTTGTTCAAACTGAAAACGCTTCTTCGAGCGCATGGGAGATTGGGCATTATATGAAAGTCGAGCAAATCAACACGGTCGCAAGAATACACTCGACAGGCGCGGGCAGTCTGAGAAACGGATTCTACGTTGAGAAAAAAATATACAACTCAACAGTAAAAGAGACCATATATCTTGAAAAAGGCGCGAAAGCCCTGACTTATAAATTAAATATAGACTGGAATGAAACGGCGGGAGGTTTTGTCCCTGTTCTGAATTACAATTTCCCGCTGGCGTATAAAGCTGAAGATTATATATACGATGTACCCGGCGGTGCGCAAAAGAGAAAAGCAATGAATCTCGACGTGCCGGGATTACAGTACGGCGCGGCGGTAAATCCTGATAAAAATAAAAAGTCGCTTGTTATCACATCGGACTGCAAATATGGCTACAGAGCATATGAAAGCAATTTGTCCGCAACTTTAATAAATACATCGAGAAGTCCCGACCCGTACCCGGAAAGAGGCATACACGATATAACATTGTCAATGGGATTTGAATACGCCTGCCCCAAAGCCCTTTCGGATTTTGCGCGCAGTATTAATCATCCGTTTAACTATGTCCCGACGAACGGTCACAAGGGCAGTCTGCCATTAGAGAAATCACTGATGACTTTTGAGGGAGAAACAGCAGTTTTATCATCTGTGACAATGGCGCAGAACGGCGATATGCTTGTCAGATTTTATGAGACATGCGGAAAAACCTGCGACGTTTCCATAACTCTTGGTCTGCCGGTACAAGCGGCGTATGTAGTAAATCTGATGGAGGAAGAATGCGGCAAATACGAGGTAATAAAAGAGAATGGTTCCAGCAGAATTACGGTTAAGATTAGTCCGTACAGTATCGGCGCAGTTAAAATTAAATTATAGACAATCAAACGCGTCTACAATTTAATCAGTAAATATAGGGTTAAAAAAAGCGGGGGCATATAGCATATGCTCCCGTTTGGATTTTCATAAATAGATTTATTATCTTGCTGCACCTTTCTTTTTTTTGTTCTCATACATCAGTTTATCCGCGGCGTCTATTATGCTTTCGATGCTGGGTATTTTTTTCCCCGCGTTAATTTCTATAAGACCGTGGCTGAATGACAGAATATAAGGGTAGGCGCCGTTTTCATTTAAAATGGTTAGTTTGTCATACATTCTCCCAAGCACTTTTTCGGCTGACGGTTTACTGCATTTACTAAAAACGATCATAAATTCGTCACCGCCGTACCTGCATACAATATCGTTTTTACGCACGGTGGTAAGAAACACATTCGCAATGCTCTGCAAAGCCCTGTCTCCTTCTGTATGACCGAATCTGTCGTTTATTTGTTTAAAATAGTCAACATCTATAAAACATATGCAGTGGCTTGCATCCTTTTCGGAAAAAGATATTATATTTTCCAAAGATTCCATTCCCGCTTGTCGGTTATAGGTTTTTGTAAGCGGGTCGGTTATAGCTTTGTATATCAAAGTAGTTTCCTGCTTTTTCCATACGCTTATATCGTCTATCACGTGCATATATCCTTGGGTCCCGTCTATAAAAGTCACATACTCCGTCGTCACTTTGTACCACACGTTATCCTTTTCGCATATTTCTTTATATACGGGAAACGATATATTTTTGTTTCGTTTGTTCTGAATATTTGAAAAATGTATAAGATAATCAAGCAAAGAGACAGTTTTATTTTCTTTGTTGCTTTTGCTGTCATCGTTTTTCTGAGAAATTGGAGTATCGGTTGAAAAAGACGTAATGTTTCCTATATATTTTTTAGCGGGAAGATTGGAATATAAGATATCGCCGTTTTCTGAAACTTCAATTATCATAATTTTCAAATGGTTAATAGCGGAGATTAATTGATGATAACGCCAGCTGTTTATGTTCTCGTCGTTGGATTCGGTGTTATTAATGCTGTCGGCATTATTTCTTGAAAGATTCGCAATCATGTCAATCAGAGAATTAAATTCTTTAAATAAACTTCCGGGATAAAAAAGTTTACCGACTATATTTCCTGACGCAAGCTGTTTCATACTCAATGTCAAAGCCGCAAGCTGAGAATGCAGTTCTTTAATCGGACCGGACAATATGTTTTCGTTATCTAACGGGGTAGCGTTAAGATTTCCTCGTCCGAGTTCGGTTATAAAATTTTTTGCATCTTTAACCTGAACATTTAAATTATCGTCCATCTTATATCTATTTTAATCCTTTCCGATATACTGCCTTAAATATCTGAATAAACAATTATTGTTGCCGCACATTAAACCGGCATGTTCTGTCGCCGGTGCTCCAGCAGTCAATCTCTTTCGCGTCAAATTTTTTGCCGGTATATGTTTCCAGAATCCCGGAGATAAATCCTTCGTCGTAATCGCACACCGTATCCCCGCTGACAGGCAGACCGGAGCAGTCCAAATCTTCGGAAACAGTCAAAGTGAAAGTCATGTTATTAAAGTCCGCGTTTTCAATTCTGAGTATGCCGATTTTCAACTCCTGAAGCTTCATTTGCAGATTGGCTATAAAATAATCAAAGTCGCCGGTAAGGTCAAGAACATTGTTTGCGAACTCCATTCCTGCAAGATGTCCGGCAGCGCGGAAAAGCTGGCTTGCGGTTTCGTCTCCGTATTCGCGTTCCAATATATCTCTCAGTGTAAACTGAAAAAGGCGGTATACTAAAACCGGCATATCCAAACCGAGAGTTGTCCGCCCGCTCTCGATATTTCCAAGCAAAGACCAATTAAATTTTGACGCGGCGTTTTCATACTTCATAGGCAGTTAACACTCCTGTTTTTTAACATATTTTGTATTTATATATTTAATTATTATAGCATATTACATATTTATAATATACACGCAACAAATGAATAATTATGAAATTGGTTTGAAACAGAATTTTGTGAATTCTTTAAATTTTTTGCGGATTGTCGTACGGATATGGGACAAATTTCGCCTCCGGAATATGCCATCATAAACGGAGTATCTGAATTCATAAATTTTTTTATTATATTTTCTTCGGTAACTGAGGAAACGCTTAAACTTGTGCGCCGCGTTATACATGAAAACATCAAAACTGCTTGTTTATCCGGCAAAGAGTTGACATAATCCGTCATTTTTTTTGCGGATTCGATAACGCTGCCGCTGTTTACATTTATAAGCGTAAAATTTGAATCCTGACATACATCTCCTCTGCATATTCCGTATCCGTTTTTGTCAAATGCGAATAAAGTGCGTGCGAGTTGAAAATTTTCAAATCTATATTTCCCGACTTTGTTTTCCATGTCAAGTAAAATCGGAATGAATTTAAGTCCCTCGTCCGCATTGCCGTCTTTTGTCAATCCTAAACTTTCAAAGTAATCATAAGCTCTGATATTGTTTAATTCCCGAATAATATTGCCTTCGGATTTTGTAATTTTCCCTCTGTACGGCAGAACATTTTTATTCTCCCCGGCAATTATCGGGGAAACGAAGAAACGCGGGGATATATTTCCGGAAATCAAAATAAAAGGGACGGCATCGCGTGAAAAAATTCCGTTATATATAGTAAATGAACTTCTTAACCCGATTGAATTGTCGGCGGCTATTGAGCCGAAAACAGGCACTCCGGCAGGACACAGGGACTTGAAAGCTCTAATATATTGATCTCCCGAAATTTCGTCAATCAGCGGCGGGAAGATAAATATAAGATCCGGATTGGACGGAAACGGGAGTTTTTTTGCGGTTTCGGCATATTCGTTACACACAGCTTTTAAAACGTTTTCGTTTTGGGCGATAGGTTCGCTTACGCCGGTTTCAAAAAAAACATCGTCTGATGTTAAAACCATAATTGTTAAAATAAGACTTCCTGATTCTTCATTTACAACTTGAGATGCCGTCGTTGCTCCCGCAACAGGAAACGGCAGACTTTCGCATACTTCCTTTAATACATCTGAAAACGCAAATTCCGGGTCGCACATAATAATGCCGACTGTGTTTTTCATGAGTGAAATTTTTCTGCCCAGCTGAGACAGTATATCATTCACTGCCTTTTTCGAATCATCCACTTCATATGTAAATAAAGTTGCAGACTTAATCATTAATCAATAGGCTCCTGTATTAACTTAAATATTTCTTATATTCATTTTATTATAACACAAAAAATACGAATATACAATATTATTTAACAATATTTAAAAAATTTTCTTTATTAAAATTATATTAAAAATTAAAAAACTGAAATTTAAATACGATAAATATAAATGCAGGCAATTTAACATAATCAACATAAATTGTTATAACTAATTATATAACTTATTATTATAATATTATAACGATAATAAGTTAAGGTTAAGATAATGCGATGGCACGGAGGAATTTTAAGTGATATATAAAATGGGGATTGATATAGGGTCTACTACTGTTAAAATAATCATACTGAACGAAAAAGACGAAATAATATATAAATGCTATGACCGCCATTTGTCCAAAGTCAGAGCAAAAACCGTAGAACTTATTGAACATGCCAGAGATATTATAAAAGATGTAGACAGCGGCGGGGAAAGCGAGATAAAAGTAACGGTTACAGGTTCTGCAGGTCAGGGAGTGGCGCAGACATGCGGATTTGAATTTGTGCAGGAAGTATATGTAACTGGGGAGATGGTGAAAAAGTATTATCCTGATACGGACTGTGTAATAGAACTCGGAGGAGAGGACGCCAAAATTATTTTTTTTAAAGGCGGCTTGGAAGAACGCATGAACGGCTCGTGCGCAGGGGGAACTGGAGCTTTTATAGACCAGATGTCGCTGCTTTTAGACGTGACCAACGAAGAATTGGATAAACTAAGCCTCCAGGCTGAAAAAATCTATATGATAGCTTCAAGATGCGGAGTTTTTGCCAAGAGCGATATCCAGCCGCTTCTAAATCAGGGTGCGAAAAAAGAAAATATAGCCGCAAGTATCTTTCAGGCAGTTGTTGACCAGACAATAACGGGACTTGCGCAGGGCAGGGAAATCAAGGGAAACATACTTTTTTTAGGCGGACCGTTATACTTTTTCGAGGGATTGAGGAAAAGGTTTAAAGAGACTTTGAAATTATCTGACGGCAATGCGATTTTCCCGGATATTGCGCCGTACGCCGTGGCTTTGGGAGCGGCTTTATCAGCCGGAAACAGCAGTTTTAAATATAAATACGATGATATTCTTTCGCTTTTAAACAAATCGGTGAGTATGTCAAGCAATATCAAGCATAACGAGCCTTTATTTAAGTCGGAAGAAGAATATAAAGAATTTACGGAAAGACATTCTAAGAACGAATTAAAACAAATAGATATAGATACATATATTAATAACAGCAGAAATTCAAGCGCAAACGCATATCTCGGAATAGACTGCGGAAGTACGACTACAAAAATTGTTCTTCTAAGTGAAGATTATAATATATTGTACAGATATTATGCGGCAAACGGCGGGAATCCTATCAATATTGTTTTAGAGCAGCTCAAAAAAATAAGAGAGTTATGCGGTGATAAAATAAAAATTAAAGCCTCTGTTGTGACAGGTTACGGGGAAGAACTGATACAGAACGCGTTTTCCGTAGATTTTGGCTTGGTTGAGACTATTGCGCATTTCAAAGCCGCGAAATATTTTAATCCGAAAGTCAATTTTATATTGGATATCGGCGGTCAGGATATAAAATGTTTTAAAATAAAAAACGACGCGATAGACAATATAATGCTGAATGAAGCATGTTCGTCAGGGTGCGGCTCGTTTATAGAGGGTTTTGCCAAAAGCATGGGATATACCGTGCAGGATTTCTGTAAAGAGGGAGTATACGCCGAAGCCCCGGTGGATTTGGGTTCGCGCTGCACCGTGTTTATGAATTCTTCGGTCAAGCAGGCGCAGAAAGAGGGCGCGTCAATCGGCGACATATCCGCAGGACTTTCCATGAGCGTGGTAAAAAACGCGCTGTACAAAGTTATACGAATACACGACGCTTCGGAATTAGGTGAGAATATAGTCGTTCAGGGCGGGACGTTTTTAAATGACGCAGTTCTGAGGGCATTTGAGAAAGAATTGGGCAGAGAAGTCATACGTCCGAATATAAGCGGACTAATGGGAGCTTTCGGCTGTGCGGTTTACTCTAAAGAAAAATCGGAAAAAGAGAATATAGAACAGACATCTCTGTTGACTATTGAACAGCTAAACAATTTTTCCCATTCGTCAAAAACATCATTTTGCGGAATTTGTACAAATAATTGCAGTATCACCGTAAACAGATTTTCAAACGGCAAAAGATATATCTCGGGAAATAAATGCGAACGTCCGCTTGGAATCCGCGAAAACGAAAAGATTCCTAACATGTATAATTTTAAACTCGATTATATAAAGAGCGTAATAAATGCGGGGCAGAAATATCCTCACAGAAAAACGATAGGTCTGCCGTTAGGATTGAATATATATGAAATGCTGCCTTTTTGGCATACGCTATGGACAAATTTAGGATTTAACGTGGAAGTCTCGGATATATCTTCGCGCAATTTATATCAGACAGGACAGCATTCCATTCCTTCGGACACCGTATGTTATCCCGCAAAGTTGATGCACGGTCATATTGAAAATCTTATAAGCAAAAACGTAACCAATATATTTTATCCCTGCATGACATATAATCTTGATGAAAAAATAAGCGACAATCATTATAACTGTCCGGTGGTCGCATATTATCCGGAACTTCTGAAAGCCAATATGAGCGTTTTAAACAATTCAAACGATATAAATTTTATGATGCCGTATTTTGACGTTTCAAATAAAAAATTATTTATAAAAAAGTTTACGGAATTTTTTTCGGGATTAAGTTTCATAAACGATAACAGCGGAGAAGTAAACACGATAACAAAAAAATCTATAAAAAATGCTATAAATAAAGCGTATTTAAGTCAGGACTTATATTTTGAAATAACTCAGGCAGAAGGCGAGAGGGCAATAAAATTCGCGGAAGACAACAATTTAAAGCTGATTGTTTTATGCGGCAGACCGTATCATATAGACCCGGAAATTAATCATGGAATAGACAAAATGCTCAATTCTTTCAGCTGCGTGATAATAACCGAAGATGTCGCTTCTGCATTAGTAAAGACAAAGCCGCACACAAAAGTGCTTAACCAGTGGACATATCACGCAAGATTATATAATGCGGCACATTTTGTAACGGAGCGTAAAAATACGGAGTTTGTGCAGCTTGTGTCGTTCGGGTGCGGAATAGATGCGATAACTACAGACGAAGCACGCTCTATACTAGAGTCAAACGGAAAACTTTACACTCAAATAAAGATAGATGAAATCAACAATCTCGGCGCGGCGAGAATCAGGATACGCAGTATGCTGACAGTGAGCGGGAAATAGATTTGCGCCGGTTTACGCGGGATAACATATCTGTAAAGTGAGATAGCTATACGTATATATTCTGCAAAAGATTTATTTTGTGGAATTGCAATGCAACAAATATTTATTATAGTAGGAGTCTATAATAAACGGTCCGTGAACTAACTCCTTGCCCTCTTTAGTAAAGAGGGTGCCGTCCGCAGACGGCGGGTGTTTTGTCGAATTTGATGTCGGTGCCATGGACGTAAACACCCGTCACGCGGATTTAACGCAGTTTTACAATTATTTATGGGCTCTCGCGTGCCACCCTCTTTACGAAAGAGGGCTTTTGGCGCAAAAGATTTACGTTAATTTGGGATTCTCGGACACGTCTAATAAATATATTTTATTAAAATTTTATTTGCTTTGCTCAAAATATTGAGCCAAAATCTATTAATTATATGATATGCTAATATAAATTATTAGATTTAGGAGATAAATTTTTATGAAGTATATATCTTTGACAGACTGGATATGCAATAATATAGTAAAATGGGAAATAATTTGCGGAATAAGCGATAGAAAACTTACGTTGGAAGAAGTTGTAAAATTACTTGCAGAACTCCATGAATTAGCAGATGAACAGCGAATTCAGCGCAATATTTACGGTGGTTTTGAGCAAATATTATTATGATTTATACCCTGATGCTCCGCGGGATTGATTCTTAAAGTAAAAAATATAAAGCGAGGTAAAA
>WQYZ01000074.1 GCA_009780985.1 Oscillospiraceae bacterium
AGTTCCTTTTGCAGGAATTTTGAATAAGATGGAGGAAGGAAAAGCCGCCTTGGAAAATCTATACACAAATTATCTTCCGGCATACACCCGAATCGTCAACACTATAAAAAATGCCGAATCGTCACTGCAGGTTAATTTCGCCGATATGCTTTCACCGGAAAAATCCGCGGGCAATAATCCCGGCGTTCTTGACAGCGGCGGCACAGCACAGAACGGACAAGGTGAAACAACGCAGTCTCTGCCGCAGTTTACGGTCACATATGTGGGAGAGGACGCGTACAGGAAATTTTACGCGGTCCGTCCGTATGATTTTCTGGAATCCGTGCTGAAATTGGACGAAGCTGATCTTCGTAAAAATATGCTGCATGAATCTGCTGAGATAAACAGGCTCATAAAAGCCAATACGGACGTCAATTTTTATCTGTATATAGGCAGGACAATGCAGGACGAAGAATATTTTAACGACATATTTCCGGACGAATTGTGCACAGCCCCTATGTTTCACGAATTTATGGACAGTATCGAGGGAGCGGCAGGAAAAGATTATTTCAAGATTGACACATTAGAAAATCGGCTCATAAAACAGTGGAAGACAGACCATCACTGGAACGCCGCAGGAAGTTACAGCGGTTACTGCGATATCATAAATATGATGCGCAAAAACACTCCCGAAATCGGCGAGCCCGTCAAGATATTAGACACCAAAGCATATCCGAATATAAAAATGCGCGGTTCCTACGCCGCTTTGTCGGGATACACCGATTTTTACGAGCCTTTTTACGTCAATATATACGATTTGCAGAATCAGGGTCCCGGGCAGTATTCCATGAGAAGCAGGGAGGCCGAATATGACGCGGGAGTTTACGACAATTCGCAGGATATATTCTTAGACAATTACGTCAATTACTATTTTGACAGACGGCAGTATCAATACGACAACAATAACGGCAGAAATCTGCTTATAATCGGCGATTCGCTCACATACTGGACTGCATGGCTAATCGCCGCCAATTTTGACAATACATACGTATATTTCCCGTGGGACGCACAAACGATAGACTATAACCGGTATATAAAAGACCATAACATAACTGACGTGCTTATGCTGGTGTATTCGCAAGCCGGAATTTTTAACGTTTACGGTTACTGCAATTATGAACAGCTTCAGACAAAATAATATATAAATACATATATTTTGGAGATAAAACAATGCTTTTTTCAAGTCTGCCGTTTATGATCTTTTTTCTCCCGCTGTTTTTCTTTGTCTATTTTATGGCGAAAAAAAGAAGCACGCGTAATATCGTGATGCTGATATTTTCCCTGTTTTTTTATGCTTGGGGAGAGATTTATTACGTATATCTCATAATTTTTTCCGTCGCCGTCAATTATTTCATGGCGGTTATGATAGACAAAAGCCAGCCCGGAGATATAAAAACGCGCAGAGGCAGACGGATATTGATAATAAATATCGTTTTTAATCTGCTTATAATCGGGTTTTTCAAGTATGCCGATTTTCTTATGTCGATTATCTCACAGATTCCCGGAGTAGAATTGAAATCTTTGAATATTCCTCTGCCGTTGGGAATCTCGTTTTTTACGTTTCAGATAGTTTCGTATGTTATAGACGTGTACAACAAAAAAGTGGCTTCTCAAAAAAATCTGCTGTTTCTGGGGACTTATATTATCGGGTTTCAGCATCTTGTCGCGGGTCCGATTGTAAGATACGAAACCATTGCGTACGAACTTGAAAACAGGACGGAAAATATCAGAGAGATTGCAGACGGTTTAAGACGATTCACCGCCGGATTGGCGAAAAAAGTCCTGATAGCCAACAATATGGCGGTTCTATGCGACACTATCTGGGCATATGAACCGTCGCGGAGCGGAGCCGTGGGAATGTGGATTGCGGTTGTCGCCTACACTATGCAGATTTATTACGATTTCAGCGGATATTCCGATATGGCGATAGGCTTGGGCAAAATGATGGGATTCCATTATCTCGAGAATTTCAATTACCCGTATATATCGCAGTCAGTAACAGATTTCTGGCGGCGGTGGCATATTTCGCTGTCAACGTTTTTCAGGGATTACATATATATTCCAATGGGCGGAAACAGGGTAAAAACCTCTCGTTGGATATTAAATATGATGACGGTATGGCTTCTTACTGGATTGTGGCACGGAGCGGCTTGGACGTTTATTTTGTGGGGAGTATATTACGGTGTGCTACTGATAATCGAAAAACTTCTACTGCAGAACACGCTTGTGAAAATACCTGTGCTCAGGAATATATACGCGCTTGCGGCAATCATGTTCGGCTGGATTATATTCAGGTCTGATTCCGCCGCGCAAATCGGCGTTGTTGTAAAAACGATGTTCGGCGCGTACGGCTCGGGGAGTTTTATCGGTCTCGTGTCTGCCGGAGCGGTCAGACCTATGTCTGTTATAGCGGGGATTGCCGGGATAATATACTCAATGCCGGCATCGCGCAGGTTAAAAGATATTTTTCTCAGAAAACCGTATCTGCCGTATGTATACGACGCGGCGGCGATCGCGATTATGTTTCTTTGCATACTAACTCTCGCGCAAGGCTCGTATAATCCGTTCATTTATTTCAGATTTTAATAATCGTTTTTACAATACGGGATATTTTTTCTGAGCAATATTATCATCAGACCGGCTAACACCGCGACAATTATACCCGCACATATGATACCCGGCATGTTGCCTGCCGGAGGCGCGGCGCTTGAAACCGACGTCTTGTCATCCGCCGCTGATGCCCCGCCGAAATGTTGACTTTCGGCTTGCGCGAAATTCGACAAGTCCGGCATAGAAACAGGGTCAAAGAATATTCCGGACAACACCACGTTCGGTCCCGATAAATTTTCAAAAGCGAATTGAACTTTGCCGCTTATTACAAATTTTAAATACCAGCCTGTCGTATAGCTGCCCACATAGACAGGGTCAATAAGATCATTGCCGTTCTCATCGGTTACGCAGACATCGGATTCACGCGACTGCCCGTCGTAGTCGAGCATATAGAAAGATACCGTTTTTGTCTTGCTCCCGACGTCAACAGTCGCTGTGAAAAAATCCCCGTCGTAATAACACGCCGCCAACCGGGACGTTTTAGAGGCGTCTGTGAATAACGCGCTCGGTTCGCGGCTTGTTATCTCATCCGGAGTATAAGTCTTATCGGCGTCTCCTCCGGTTCTCCACCATTGCCAGAACGCGGGAGGGATGCCGCCGTTTTCGTCCGAACAGGTTATTGCGGCGTAAGCCGGTATGCTTTGGATGGAGTCGTCTCCGGTTATGATTATATATCCGTCGCTTCCGTAATTTCCGACCCAGTCTCCCATTGTGGTTTTATCAGTGTCAATCAGCTGCACCGCAGAAGTTGCTGAAACTGATGATACGCTGACGGACATAAACGCCGTCATAATCAGAACGGCAATAAAAATTGCCGTAAGTTTGCTTTTTCTGGACATCTTTATACCGTTCTCATATTTTATTTCTTTTTTCTTGTCGCGAGTATAATTATAATTACTACTATAATAACAACTACTACTATGATTATAATAATCCATACAACTGAGTTGTTGCTATCGGATGAACTGCTGTTTGATGTCGTCGCCGCAGTGTCTGATGCCGTTGTCGTGTCAGCAACGTCGCCAGCCGCCGGAGCAGTCGTTACAGTAGCAACAGGCGCAGCGGTGGTCATTACGACAGTAGTGGTCGGTTCCGCCGTTGTCGTAGCTTCTGTTAGAGCTATATTGGCGGCGGGAGACGATGCCGGGTCAAAGAATATTCCGGATAAAACCGCGTTCGGACCGCCTAAGAGATCAAATTCAAACTCAACTGTGCCGCTTACTTTATATTTTAAATACCAGCCGCCGTCGTAGCCGTACGCATCGACAGGGTCGCCCAAGGCTTTGCCGCTTCCGTCGTATGCGGTTATGTCGCTTTCGCGCGACTGCTGGTCGTAATCGAGTATATACAGGCTGACTATTTTTGTATCGCTCCCGACGTCAACGGTCACGGTAAAAGAAGTGCCGTCATAATAACATGCCGCTATCTGCGATGTTTTTGTGGAGTCCGTGTATAACGTGCCCGGCTGGCGGCTTGTTATTTCGTCCGAGGTATAAGTCGTGGTGTCGTCTGTTCCGGTAGCCCACCATTGCCAGAACGCGACGGGACTGCTGCCGGTGCTGTCCGCATAGGTTACCGCAGCGTACGACGGTATGCTTTCAAGGGAATCGTCGCCGGTCATAATTATATATCCGTCGCTTCCGTAAGTTCCGACCCAATTTCCCTGCGTGGTTTTATCAGTGTCAAATAATTGCGCCGATGCGGACGACGCGGCGGCGGAAACGCTGAAAGGCATGAGCCCAGCCAAAAGAATAACAGTAATGATAATTGCTGTAATTTTACTTTTTTTCATAATTATTTGCTCCTTCAAAAATTTATGTTTTCATAATTTATTTTAAATTCGTTTGTGATTAATATATTAATTTTACTATAACTTATTTCAGCCGTCAATATTATTTTACTCATAATATATTACAAAACAGTTAAAATTTTTACATATGCTGACGATATATAAGCAATATATAAAAAAATAATGTGACATAAATTCAATGATTGTGCCACAGTATTTTTTTATTGAATAATTAAATATGATAGTACGATTTTAAGAAAAATCTGTTAAAAATATTTTGCCAGATCCAACGGCTGCAGCCATTCGTTCCCTTTATAAATACGCACATTGCCGGCAGATATTTCGTCTATAAGCACGATTTTGCCGTCTACTCTGCCGAATTCAAATTTTATGTCGTACAAGTCAAGCCCTTTTCCGGTCAAATCGTCTTTGATTATCCCCGCAATTTTTTGCGTCAGCGATTTAAGCGTTTCATATTCGCCTCCGGTCATTATGTTGAGTTCAGCGAGCGCGTCTTTTGTGACAGGCGGGTCGCCGAGAGCGTCGTCTTTCAGCGTAGTCTCGACAAAAGCGTTGAGTTTCATGCCCTCAGCGCAATAAGTTTTATAACGTCTGTAAAAACTGCCGACCGCCCTGAACCTGCATATGACTTCGATTCCGTCGCCAATTCCTTGTCCGAATAACGCCGCGGGTTTTACAGTCATTGACGCGTTTTCAATATCCGCCGATATAAAGTGAGTCGGCACGCCTTTTTTATTCAGCAGCTCGAAATAATACATAGTCATCTTCAGCGACGCTTTGCCAAGTCCCTCGATAGTAACTCCCACAGTATTTGCGCCGGGGTCAAATACGCCGTTCTCGCCTGTCGCATCGTCTTTTAATTTTAATAAATAATTGCCGTCGTCAAGCGCATATATGTTTTTCGTTTTGCCTTCATAAATTAATTTCATATTTTTTCTCCTTTTAATCTTTCTAATTTTTATGGCGTTAGAATTTTAAACGGTTATCAAATTTTATTTTTTCATTTCCCGAGATTATTTTACCTATTGCATAGCATTTATAATATCTTGATATATGTCTGACTATAAAATCAGAAATGCTTTCGGCTGCAATAACTATCAAACCCACGCCGCAGTTTAAATTAAGCATCTCTATATCTGATATATTGCCGTTGTCTTTTATATATTTGAATATCGGCAAAATTTTTATTTTTGATAAATCTACGTTGGCGCATAAGCCGTCAGGGATAATCCTATGCAGATTTCCCTCAATTCCGCCCCCTGTGATATGCGCCATTCCTCTTATCTTTTTTCCCGCAATCAAATCTTTAACGCACTTATAATAAGAAGTGTGCGGTTTCATGATCGCTTCAATAAAAGATTCGCCGCCGATTTTTTCTTTTTTTATCTCCGGCATTTCATTCATCAATAACCGCACTAAAGAATAGCCGTTCGTATGCAATCCGTTAGACGCCACAGCGAGAACAACGTCATTTTCCTGTATTTCAGAACCGTCTATAATAGCATCCCTGTCAACGATTCCTGCTATGCTTGCTGTCAGAATATATGCGCCTTTCTCGAATACATTGGGCTGTACCGACGTTTCACCGCCTACAAGCGCGCATTCATTTATCTTACAGGCATCGGATATATTTTTAACAAAACCTTTTATTGTCTCTTTCTCCGCACTTCCGCAGACTATTGTATCCAATACGGCTAACGGCATTGCTCCCATAACAATAATATCGTTGACTAAATGATTGATCATGTCGTGACATATTGATTCGGTATATCCGTACTCCATAGCTAACTTTTGTTTTGTTCCCGGCACTTCTGCTTTCAGCACAAGTACAGGATTTTTTATATTATCAATTTTTATATCATACAAAGATGCAAATGCTCCGATACCATTCAAAACGCGCGGATTATCCATATCAATAAAATCATTCATTTCGCTTTTTATTGTATCCGTATAAATAATATCAACTCCTGCCCTGCTGTAAGTGAGACCATAGCTGTCTGAATCCTGTCCCCTTAGCATTTCATCCACGGTTATCCCGAGTAACTGTGACAAGTCAACCAATAGTTCTGTATTAGGAAAAGTTAATCCGCTTTCCCATTTTGATACGGCTTGAAACGTAATATGCAGCTTTTCTGCCACTTGCTGTTGTGTAAGCCCTTTTGCGCGCCGCTTTGCCGATATAAATGCCGCCATTTTTTTATTATCAAGCATATTGTAACCTCCGATACGCTCATTATATCACACTCTATTTTCAAATACAATAACTTGATATTTGAACTTACAAATACAATTCAACTTTTAGTTGAATGCTCAAGATCCGCTTCTCCCGCCATATCTAAAACAAAATAAAAAGCCTCCCGATAAATCGAGATTCTTCTAACTTTGCTTTTTTATCTATTGCTTTGAATAGTTATTTCCAAAAGTGAATAAATTCAAAATAATCCAAAAATAAACTAAAAAAATATAGGGAAATCACTTGACAAACGGTTTTATTTGTAGTATAATTTGATTTGTTGTGAATGAGCTGGTGTAGCTCAGCCGGTAGAGCAGCTGATTTGTAATCAGCAGGTCGGGAGTTCGAATCTGTCCACCAGCTTCAAAATTCAATATTTTTAAAATGGGAGAGTTCCCGAGTGGCCAAAGGGAGCAGACTGTAAATCTGTTGTCTTACGACTTCGGTGGTTCGAATCCACCCTCTCCCACCAAATAAATTAAACTGCGTTTAATTTGAGAAGCCTCGATTTATCGGGGTTTTTTGCTTTATTTTGATCTGGCGGGAGAAGCGGATCCGCAAGTCGTCAGACGGTTTTTCTAACACTTTTCTAACGCTTTTTTATTATCGTATATTGATTTTTTCGCCTAACGATGCAGCCATATTTTGCTTTGCCTGAAACAGCAGATGCCCATAAATATTCGCCGTTGTGGTAATATTTGAATGTCCCAGCCATTCCTGAATTTCTTTAAGAGAAAATCCGTTAGCTAAAAGAACACTGGCTGCGCTGTGCCTTAAATCATGAAACCGAATTTTAGGCAAATTGTATTTTCTTATGATTTTTACGAAACGCCCGGTAAGATAATCCGGTTCAAACGCTTCTCCGTTATCCCGTTTGCATATATAGTCATTGTGTATATATCCGTTTCCGAGCAATATGCTGTTTTTATCCTGACATTCTTTAAGCTCGGTAAGATAAGTTTTGATTTGCGGTATAATCGGAAGCGTTCTGCGGCTTGATTTGTTTTTGGTGCATTTTTTATCAAATACGGTATTGTATTGAACCACAGTGTCCTGAACCGTAATAGTATTGTTAAAAAAGTTTACATGAGACCATTTAAGCCCCAAAACTTCGCTTCGCCTGAATCCGTAAAAAGCTGAAAGTAAAATTGCCGTATACACAGCTTCGTTTTTACAAGCGTCGAGAAGTATATTTATCTGCTCCGCTGTGTAAAAGTTAGCATGATATTCATTTTTCTTGGGCAATGTAACTCTATCGGCAGGATTATATGGTATAAGATTCATCTTTACGGCATGTTGCAGAGCCTTGCGGATATTAGCGTGTTGTTTGATAACTGTATTGGCGCTTAAACCATTTTTCAATTGTTTAGCGTAATATTCCTGTATATTCTGCGGTTCCATATTTTGAAGCATAATTTTTTTATCTCTGAAATATGTCTCAATATATCTTTTGAAAATGTCCCGATATGATTCATAGGTATTGGGTTCTATTGAATTTTTAACAGACTCCAACCAATTCGCCATATAATCAGAGAATAAAACGTTTTTATTGTATGATACTTTCATATTTTCATGTTCGGCTACGGCTTTTGTCAGAAATGATTCTGCTTTGCGCTTGTTGCCTTTGATCTCAAGTTCTGTCGATATCCATTTCTGCTTACGCTTACCAGACTCATCTTTATAATTCAGCACAACATAGTATATATTATTTTTAATTTGCAGGCTTCCTGTCATATATCAGCACTCCTTTCAATAATGACAGATTGAGTAAGCCTACCATTGATTATCTGTCCATTATTATAGCATATTTCGCCGACAAAATCAAGTACCGCAGTCTTTGGAATTATATATTTTTTCCCAACTTTGACGTGATAAATCTGATTGCTTCGCAGTAACTCATATGCCGATGATTTGCCAATGTTCAGCATTTCGGCGAGCTGTTCAACAGTTATTATGTCGGGGTAATTTTTAAACATCATTGTTTTAAACATCATTGTCATCGCCGCCTTCCCAGAAGTCATCGGGCTTATCATCATAAAACTCTAAAAGATGCATTGGCTTTATCTGCGTTAGTTTTAAATGTCCCAAAGCCGGAATTACTCTTTTATGTAACCGCATTTTATATACATGAAGCGTACTCGGAGCAAATTCTCGCTCTGCGTAATTAGCGAGCCAATGATTTATAAAATCTGCGAATAAAATATTTTCGCCGTCCATTAATTTGCCGGATTCGACTTGTTTCTTAAACAGTATAAATTGCCGTTGTAATTCTTCTTTTGATTTCTTTTCGGTTAGATTTTCGTCCAAAGTTATAGTTTTCTTCTTATAAATATTTTTGCCGAACGTATCATAACCGCATGATACAGTAAGGCGATAACTATTTTTCCCTCTTTTTTCTATCGCTGCCATAAATACACCTCTCTTTAAATAAAAACCGGCGGAGGCGTAAATTTACCTCCGCCGTAATTCGTATAAATTATTTTGAAACTCTCCTGAGTTTCCCATATATGTCAGGATTTATAATTTCGCTGGACAGCGCACTTTGGCTTGCATTAGCCATATTATTCATACTTGCTTTCTTCAACTCGTTGGCAAAAAGCTCGTAATCAATCAGGTATTTGCCTCTTTTTTGCCCTATCCGGTAAAATGGATACCGACCGTTTTTAATACCAATTCGTATTTCGTATTCGGATAATCCGAATATATTTGACGCTTCTTTAATGTTTATCATTTTTTTCATAAATTGTACTCTCCTCTAATAATTTAATTTTACCTAAATTCTGATATTTTTATTATTGTCTATATAAATAATATATAATTGAAATATTATAGACTAACCCGCCATATGGGTTTAGAACGAGTTAGTCTATAATTCCCGCCTTGTCAAGTTCGCCGACGGCTAAATGTATGGCGGTGGATAGTCCGTCAGAATTCCTCCCTTAATTGGTTGATGACGATTTTGTCGAAGTAAGGCTCTCCAATTATATTCCGCTCTATTATCATATTGAGATATTCTGTCAGCGTCTCGTTTAAGTCCTGTCTGAAACCGTCATTAATGATGGTTTCGGTGAATATCGGCTCATCAATCGCACTTACTATATCGCCCCTGTAGAAATGTTTAGGACCGTCAAATATAGTTTTCACCCAGCAGATTTCTCTGACTTCGTCGAACCACAGAATGAAATTCCAGAGGTATTCAGGCTCGCCCGTGTCCGGCGGAATATGAGCTTCACCGATTTGCACAGTATCGTGTTTACGTGATATTATCAGTCGGGGGTTCTTCATTCTGTGCGTGCTGGGGAGATACTGAATTGCGAAAAAGTTTTTACTGCCGCCGAGCATTTCGGGGACTAACTGTTTGAATAGATTGTAATTGTTCGAAACAATTCCCTGTGTTGTCTGGCAGGGTTCATAGATGTAGTTTTTTGCCATGATATTATCCTCCGTTAATTTTTAATAAATTTTATGTTTTTATAAATTCACATTCGGGCAAAGGCAGATATGTATTTGATTATATCTGCCTTTGCTCTATCTGTCATATAATTATTGTACTACTTCATACTCATTCCAACTTGTCCAACGGGATTTTCAGGAAACGAAGTCCCCTTATTTTCGTCGTGTTCTTGTCAGAATCCGATTTGAGTATCTTTTTTGCCACTAACTGCGAAATAACAGCATTGAGTTTGACAAGCGGGTACGACTTATTTATCTTTTTCATAAGCGGCTTGGTTCGCAGGCACAGATATTTATCATGTACGAGAGCTTCCCGATATTTCAAGTCTTTTTTGCCGTCGCCGTCTTTCGCCATATCGAATTCGCCGTTTCTGTACCAGTACTTTATCAGCCTGAAAAAATCGTCTGTCTGTGCGCCCTCTTGATTCTCTTTCTCCGTGATGGTCCTGTTGTGGCGGCGGCAAAGCAGTAATAACTGGTCTGAAAACTCCGCCTGCAATTCGTCTGTTTCGTCTTCCTTCATGAACCCTTTCGCAACGCAGTATTCGAGGAATAGCATATAGGATGTCAGCAGAACAAAATACCGCTCCTTCAGTTTGCTGCTCATGTCTAAATCGCCTGAGTCTTCCCGGAAATCCCTCAGCAAGTCTTTTATACTCGCCTTGATTTTCCTGACGTGGTTGATTGCCCATTGCAGAAAATAGTAATAAAATGTCGATATTCTTAGCGGTTCGCTCTGATACTCGTGAAGCAGACTCTCCGCTTCACTGTCTTTCAGGTCGTCGCCAAACGGAACTGTCAGGTATCTTGTGATAGTTGAAGGATTACAGATGCCGTCATACTCTCCTGTAGCGATTATACTCGCCAACGGCTTGTACCGCTTGTCCGCTTTGAGCTTTCCGATGTCGTCCCCTATGCACTGCACGTCCTCCTCAAACCGTTTCTTTATCCGCTTGTTTATGTCGCTGTCCTCTGATATATACACATTGTCTAAGATAATTGGGGCGTCGCCGCAATCGTTCATTAACTTGTCGATATTATAATTCGAGGTATTAAACTGTACGACCAGCTTTGTCGTATCATCATCAACGTTGAACATCGGCGACAGCAGTGTTATATATGCAGTTTTTTTTCGGTCCTTTTTGCCGCATACATACAGTATGAATTTTGGAGGTATTCCGCATTCCCGAAATAGTGATTTCAGTAGCGCGGCTATTATGAATGCAAACACGGGTAAGCCGACGTTTCTATATAATGCAATTACATCTGTTATTCCGGTTGCCGCTTCCTCCTCGGTATAACTCTCCGTATCCTCTTTCAGAACCCACTCGCAATCCGATTCTTTCATCGTTATTAGTTTCGCAATGTCTTTTTTTTGCGGCAGTATGAGTGTACTCCCCGTATTGTAACAGTATAAATCCCTATCGTCAGATAAGTCGATCTTGTTACACCCGAACTTTTCAACCTGATATTTATGTACCGTTTTCAGACCCTCGTCGCTTAACATGCTTTTAAGAATGTGTGCCAGATAAACCTTTCCTTTCGCACAGTCCGGATTGAGCCGACAGCGGTTGTCAAAATCGAACCAGTCGATATCCTCTATGTCGGAGATTTTCACATCTCTGCTTGTTATATCAGATTCATCATGGATTACCCCTAATCGAACCCAATCTTCATCGCCCGCGTCTGTATGTAACTTTATTCTATTTTCTATATACGGCAATCCGTCCATGATTTTGGTTTCTTTCCACGTAAGTCCGTCTTCGATGGAATACCCCGCTTCCGGCGGTAACTTGTCTATATACTCTTCCATTGATATAAACTCGTCATTTTTCCCCATCTTTTGTGTCCTCCATTATCTGCTTGATAAATTTCGGGTCGTTTAGAGCGGTCAATATCTTTTCGCCGATATAACCCTTTACTCGTTTGTCCATTTTACCTTTTTTGATTTTTTTGACACGATATTGGGCGTTTTCATGTCCTTTCTTGGACTTCTTCTTATCTGATTTTTTATGTCCCTTCTTTTTTGTGTGCTTCTTTGTCTTTTTCAGTTCTTTCTCTAATTTCCTGATTCTCTTTTTGAGCTTTTTTATCTTTTCGTCCGTCCTGTATGTCGTCGTATCAAATAAATAATTATGTCCTTCCTCCGGGTCATATCTGCCATTTGACAGATTTTTGAAAAGTTTCTCGTTCATATAAAATATTTCTCCTTTTTAAAATTTAATTATTCAGTCGGTTGCAGAACTTGAATATATTAGATTTTATGCGAAGATTATCAGCCCGAATTTTGAGGTTTTTCCGCTATGTATTAATTTTTGAACGAGTAGGTATTATAAAATTATCAGTCATTATGTTGATAACGGAAAAAACCTTACAAATTCGAGATTTTACGCCAATTACCAATTTGCTCCTGTTTTGCAATCGATTTTTTGTTTATGTTTTATAATTATTTGATTAAGTAACATTCGTAATGTCGCAGTATCTTTATCACCTTCAATCTTTATATGATGTAAATTGTATCAGGGACAAATAGCGCGCTTCATTTATCCTGTGATTTGATTTATGAATGTCAGACGAGACTTTACGAGTAACATTGGGTTGATATTAGACGTCCCTTACCTCTCCTGCATCCATAATAATATTTTATCAAAAATAAAATTTTTAAAGTACACAAATTAACTTAGTTATAATTGTTTAAAATATGTATTATATAAAATAATCCGGAATTATTATGATATAATTAGAGTTATTTTATATATAATTATTCTAAAATAAGTGATAAATTATTTTATATCGACGAATTATTGTATTCGAAAATAAGTGATAATATTTAGTATTTACTTATATAATTGCTATACTTTTTACAATATTTGAGTATTTAAAAAATCAAATAAAAGAGTTTGAAATCTTATATACAGACTTCAAACTCTTTTATTTGTTATTTTCATAGAATAAACTTCATTTTGTCAATCATGTTATTCCTTTTTTAATATCTATAAACTTATCTGCACTTATCTTCAATTCCTTCGCCATTTCTCTCACCGACTTCTTTTCGTTATTATCTTTTATTTTATCGACTACTTTCTTCGTTATGCCTAGTTTACATCCTTCGTATATGTATTTTTCTTGAAATGTTCGGTTACATTTGCAGCATTTATATTTTTGAATGTTTCCTAATTTACCATTTTTTACGACCTTTTCTGTTTTTTCATTACAGTTGGGACATATTATTATTTTCTTCCTCGAATGCGGCTTTTTTTCTATAATTTTATTTGTCGCCATCTCGTCCACCGCAAAATTACGGAATATTTGTCCTATTATCGAATCCAATGAGCTTTCTATCTTTTTGTACTGCTCTTTATATTTATAATATTTTTCAGATATATCTTTAGACATTTCTATATATCCTCCAAATAACTCTTTTGCGTTTGATGCTATCATTTCTCTTACTATTTTTGAAAAATCTGCCCAATTATCAAACTCTAGTATCTTTTTGGCTATCGTTGTTGCACGCTCTTCTAAACCATCTGAAAAATATTTATTAAAGTCTATATTAAAAAAGTCAAAAACAATTTGATATTTGTTAATTTTTGTAAATTTGTAGAATTTTATAAAATTTTCATTATCCCATAAACTAACTTCGCTAAATGTTTTTTTTTGCTCTCCAAGTTCCCCTATATCCCGCCAATAAAATGCTTTATCGTTGAATATATCTTCCCAGTCAAATTTTTCTTTCTTAAGCGAAGCCCACTCATACATACTTATTGAAGGTGACTCGTTTTCCAAATATTCGTTTGTTATACTATTATCTAACTCGACTAAATCATCAAAAGATGATTTTATAAAAAATATAAATGATTCCGATTTATTATATGGTAACGATATTGCATTAAATAACATTAATAAAAACAGTTTATGTTTTATTATACTCATGCATAACTCAAATTGCTTTCTTATATCTTTTATTATAGAGTCTTTATTTTTTAATTTGTTAAATCCTTCAGGAATAGAATTTTCGCAATATGGCGGAAAAGATTTATATAAATTATAAAACATATGTTTTATTCCCGAAATTTCTAAATTTTTTACTGTTTCATCTTCTTCGCTATCGTATTCAGATATTTCAGTTTCTTTCAGCATACTATCTATCATTTCGTTATTTAGGCTACGAAAAAGACTGATATCCCGTTGAAAGAATCCTTTTAAATATACATTCCTATATTTTTCTTTCTTATAATTTTTATATTTTTCTTTCTTAAATTTTTTTATCAAAAGTTCAGGCGTTTTTGATTCTTTTGAAAAATTACGGTTACTATATTTTTCGAATATCTCACCTAATACCTTATCAAAATAATTAATCCTGTCTTCTTTTATATCAATGGATACATAAGGAAATGAAATGTCATCAAGTGGCGAATAACCATCAAAAAGTGAATAGTCTTCAATGAGTGAATAGTAGTTAGATATGAAATTATCTATAGTTTTATCTAAATCATCAATTACTTTAGTTAAGCTTTTTCGAGATCTGAAATTGTAATCTATTATTGATATCAGCAAAACACCCAATCGCTCTAAAATTGCTGGCATATATCGCGATAAAAAACGACCATATTCGTATTCCGGACATATACTAATATCTGTATAAATTGGTTTCGGTAGTTTATCTATTCCCTTAATTACTTGTTTATTATATTCCATAAAGTCTTTAATATTTGCGGAAGTCTTATATTTGCGCCGTTTTTTCCCATTCTTCAAGAAATTATAATCATTAGACATTAGGCTCACCATTAGTGAATATAGGGCAGATACTTCATATGGAAGTATAACCTCGCCTTTTTTATTTTTGTATTTCGTCAAATCTATTCCGTAATATTTTTCAAAATTGTCGCTAAGATAATTTAAGCGAATGTCTTCCATAATATCATCTTGAGCGGGGCGTTTAAGTATTTCATTAAATTCTATAATCATATTTTTTAATTCGTCTCTTTTCACAGTAAATAAATCGTCGTTTGTTGACATAATGTTTTCTCCATTTCTACAATCGTGTAATCTCAGCCTGTAGATATATATTATTTGTCTGAACAGGTTTACTTATAGGCGTGGTAGAATCTTAAATAATAAAAAAATGAAAGGGATTTTTATATATGAATAAAGAAAATATGAAAAATATTGAGTTTATAAACCTCAAACTTATAGACACATTAAATCGGATCTCCGCCGAATATTCCGTATCTTTTGACACTTTGATAAATCTCGCCGTTCTTAAATTTATCGGCGATATAACTCTTTTACGAAAACTACGGGAGCAAAATATCGACCTTACTTATCTAAGTGAGCGAATATTGTCCTGATAACGTCTATCGCCATTTGCTTGTGCTGTGAGCTTTTATTGTCCGTCAACTGCCGGAACTGCTGTAATATATTGTCGTCCGAACTATGAACAGAATCTTTGAGCAAATAATCTACGCTCACGCCTAACCTGTTCGCGAGCCGCACAAGCGTATCAAGCGCAAGGTTTCTTTCCCCTCGTTCAATCTGCCCCATGTAACCGTCGGACACATCTATATCCTCAGCTAATTTTGCCTGCGTCAGATTAAGTTTCAACCGTTCTTCGCGTACTCTCTGTCCCAACATTATATAATCCACAAAAATCACCCCTGTGATTATTTTACAGGGGATTGATAAAAATTTTAATACTCCTATAGCTTTAAATATATTGACTAATAGCTTTATTTATATTATAATATAAGTAAAATAAACAGAAAACGGATTGAGGGTATATTATGGTTTATAACGAGAAAGAATTGGGTCAGGCATTGAAACAGAATGAACTTGAAATTACAGTAGATATGGATTCCAAAGCAGGAAAAGCTGTGGTTAAAATAAAGGCTACAGGTGCAGTTGCATGGGGAGTGTGCGCTGTGGCTCTTACAACCGCTATAGGCATAGCGATAGCAAATATAACTACAGCGGGTACTACTAATGCGATTCCGGGAGCATCTGTAGTATATTTGACAGGTGAAATTTTCGGGATTGGCGCGGCAACGACAATATTAGGAGGCTTCCCTGTTGCGTTAAGCGCAGTGATTATAGGAGTGGCAGGCGGCGGAATTGGTGCGCTGAACAAACTTCGCAAATATAAAATGCAAAAAAGTGGCAATAAGATAATCTTGACAAGGAAATAAATATTTTAAATAAATCCAAATTATTTTGAGGAGTGAGAAGTTATGATATGTCAGCACTGCGGCGCACAAAATGAAGATGATTCTCAGTTTTGCGGAAACTGCGGAAAAAGTCTTGAAACTGTAACGAAAGTCCCTGTTCAAGAGACTGCGCCCAAAAAGAAAATAAAATCAAGCGTAATAATCGTGCTTGCCGTCGTTGGAATTATCATTATCTGCGGCATCATCATGGCTAATATGTCTGGAAATACCGATTATATCGACGCGGTGAAAACTATGGTTCCGCCGAATGAAGGTTTTTCATGCACATACGGCGACGCTTTAGATAAATATATTACCGGCATTAAATGGAAAGAACGGAAGCAGTCAGACGTTTTAGCCTATGTTGACGCGAGCGGCAAGGTAACGGACACTGACGGCAACATACAAAAAGTAGTTATCACATTCGAAGTAACGCCTTACGGCGATGAATCAGATAACATGGTATGGATTGCGCCGTACTCAATAAAGATCAACGATACAGAGTATGTCAGTGATACAGCGGGCGGATATTTATATGACTTTTGCGAGGCATACGAAACGGGGTATGCGACTCTGGCGGCTTATTATAACGCCGTTTACCCCGATAATGCTGACAATTCTACCCCTGTACAACGGCAATATCTTACTGTCACTGTCGCCGAGTTGAATACGGCATACGAAAATAATAGGCTTTACGCAGATAATACATATACGGAGAACTGGGTGGAAATCACAGGTCAGGTGGCAGGTGTCGAAAAAGGCATATTATACGACGGCTATTATGTGATTTTAGGAGACACGCCAGAAAATGTGGTTAAGTCGAGGGAGAACCATTCAAGCGCAGATATACTATTATTCGGCGACTACAGCGTACACTGCTTGGATATTCCCGAAAGTGAAATGATGAAATTGAATACGGGGGACATCATAACAATACGAGGCAAAGTTGACAGTTATTCAGGGTTTTACGTTGATATAACAAACTGTGAGATATATAACAATTAATAAATTAAGTAGTTATTTATATAAACTATGGCGGCAAAAATCGAATCGAAATAAAAAAGTTTTGGTCGCCAAATTATTTTTAGGAGAGTGAATATATGTTTTGTGAAAATTGTGGAGCAAAAGTCAAGGATGGTGTAAAATTTTGTAAAAACTGCGGGGCGACCATTACGCCGGACGACGAGGGAATAACGGAGGTCAAAAAAGAAGAAGCTATCGAAATGACAGAACTGCTGAAAACGAATGAAGAACCCCCAAAAAATATGACTGCTGAAGTGAAAAAATCGGACTTAACAAAACAAATTTTCAACACTTTGAATGAAGGGGATTTTGGTGAGGCAGAAACACTTATCCATAACTATTTAGCTTCAAATAACGTCTCTGTGAAGATATATTTGGCAAAATTATTCATTGAAATGAAAGTAAAAAACGCAGACGAGTTGAAAAAAGTTAATAGATCTATTTCAGGGAGCGAAAATTACAAAGAAGTGTTACGCTTATCAAACGATAAAACCCGCGATATATTGATAAAAATATCAGAAGATATAGATAATGCAATATCGAAAAACAGTAATCCTTTACAAGGATCTGCTAAAAAAACAGTTCCTGAGGTAAAACCGGAAATAAAAAAAGTCATAATCTGCAAAAACTGCGGAAACGAAGTACAAGCCAATCGGCAATTCTGTAATAAGTGCGGCGCGGATATAGATCCTAACAATGTAAAGACTGCCGAAGTCAAGTCGAGTATTACCGCAAACGTTTCAGCAAATCAAAATAAAGATGGTATGTTATCATACATTGATAATCAGATCAGTTCGACAACAAAATTTACGAGTGCGCAGAATTTGATTGATAACGGCACACCTATCTGGGGGAAACTATATATAATTTCAATTATCGCAGTCATATTATGTGGTATTTTGGCGTATATGGGATTTGATAAGAGCGTATATCTGATAGTATTATTTGCTCTTCTTTTGATTTTTACAGAGATTTTCGCCGCAATAAAATATTTTAGCCTGAAAAACATAGCGTATGACCTAAGCAAAAATGTTGACACTTCCGATTTGGCAGATTTTCTATGCAAGAATTTGCAGTCTTTGGGATTCACAGATTGGACGGTCGTAAAATCGCAGAATATAACGTTCAGATTCAAGAGCAGGGTAATACAGATAACTTTCAAACGGGATAAGATGCAGTACAATATAAAAGTACATGGAAATCCGTACAATCATACCACGCATTATTCGAGAGCATACATAGTAAATCCGATCATATCTGCGGCGATAGATTATTATTGTCAGTTAGATAATAGGCAAAAGACCGCAAATAATTCTAAATCTAAGCAGGCGGGGAATGTGATGCCGACGATTTTGACATTGTGCATTATAGCGGTTATCGGTGCTGGTGCTTTCATATTTATAAATAATTATAACAAAAACAATACAGTTGAGGGTGCCAATGTCACAGACAGCGTTGTAAATCTTAATATGACCGACCCTCCCGCAGCGACGGCGGCTGAAACAAGCGCACTGGCAGAGATAAAAAACGATACTACAGAAACGCCAGTTACCACTGGACATCCCACAATGGCGGCACCCATTACTACTGTTCCAGTTACGACAGCAGAACCAGTACAACCGCAAACTTCTCCCATATTAGCTGACTGGAGAACATCTCTGGAAACTCTTTTAAAAGGGTTTCCGAGTATTTTTGATGAAGCAACCAAACAACGGAACGAAGAATTGATAGGAAAGTTTTGGGACAATCCTAA
Organism: Oscillospiraceae bacterium; assembly: GCA_009780985.1. Lineage (GTDB taxonomy): Bacteria > Bacillota > Clostridia > Oscillospirales > WRJC01 > WRJC01. The sequence goes on from WQYZ01000074.1 coordinate 19,125, forward strand.
TTATAATCCAAATCCTGATGAATATCCAAGCTATGCTGAAATGCTTAATACAGAAGATATAATTGGATTTGGTGATAATCCATGGACATTTTCACTGCCATATATCTGTAGTTTATATGATTTAGATAATAACGGGATTCCGGAAGTATTTATAACATATTTATATGAAGATATGTATCCCAGTTCAGTTGTTTATAAGCTAAATGGAAATACATATGAAAAATTAACAGGTTATATCGATCCCCAAAACATTTATGTAAATTATCAAAATAAATTGGTATTTGTAAACAATGTTGAGGGAAGTATAGAAGGTATCGTATTTGTGGAAATAAAAAATAAGGAGATAGTTTTTTCTGATTACGTTGACTCTAAAGGACGAGATTATAAGGATATTAACATAGACTACGGAAGTGACGAATATAATAACCTGTTGCAAGATGAAGGTTTCAAAGAAATCCCTGAACTTTATTATCCCAATATTCTCTATGAAGTACGATATGGTGCACCTATGTATCAAATCAATACATCGACTGCATTTTCACAGATTACGAGATATACAGTATGGTCTGCGGGGAATAAATCAATGTCAATTAATGTATATTACTTACAAAACGGAGTTGAAAAATATAATGAATTAGACGATATATCTGATGTTAAAGAAATTGCAGATATAAATGGTGATGGAATAAATGAAATTGTTGTATATAAAAGAGCTTATGATATTGATTATGTTTCTCCTGACTATTATCCTTATTACGTAGAAATATATAATATAGATTCGCAGGGGAATTTAATCAATACAAGTGACTTATATCCTGAATATTATTCTTCCGAACTTGATAACGTGAATAAGGCATTGAAATATTATAATGAAAATGGAGACACTCTGGGTAGCGGTATTTTTTATAGCGTAATATCTGCGGAGCAAGATATATTAAATGGAGTAATACGCCCTACATCACTTGAAGAGAGAATATATTATTATATTGATTTATCCGGCGTAATATCTGATACTTACAGCAAATGAAAAATGTCCAAAAAAATAACGACAGATTTTGCCGTTATTTTTTATTTCCCTTGCACCTCAAAAAGTCAAATTAATTATTAATGAAATGTGCAACTGCCATAAATATAAATGATAAAACAGTTGTACATACTTCAACAAAATGCTGTATAGTCTCCGGCGTAAAGAAATCCTTTATTTTTGTCAGTGCGCTCACGCAATAAATACCTCACTTTCTCAAAATTTTTATATAAAACGCCGGCAGAACTTGTAATTTCTTATG
>WQYZ01000075.1 GCA_009780985.1 Oscillospiraceae bacterium
GGAAATGCGGACTTTCTTTTGACAGTTCGCTTTTTGTCATATCCGCTTCCCACAAGCCGTCAAGACAGCCGTCGCCGACTAACCCGATTTTCGCGTTTTTGAAGTTGTTCAGAATTTCTTCCAACCTGCTCAATGTTATGTTATATTTTACCATATGATTTTATGTATTCCTCCTAAATTATTTATTTTATATTTAAGGAAATATTCGTCTTTTAATATGGCATATTCAACTCGGTTTACCCATTCACCGTTAAATTGCGTATGCTTTTTAAATTCGGCTTCTTTTTGCATATTACACTGAATCATTACTTTTTCTGATTTTGAATTGCATTTAAGACAACCAGCAGTAATCTTGTTTACACTAAGAACTTCAAATCCAAATTTTATTAAGGTTTTACTTGCCTCTGTCGCATACTTTTTGTGCCAAAATTCAGGTAAAAAATAATAACTTAAATCCGAGCGTCCGTCTCTTAAATTTGATGTTTCAACTTCAAGACTGACAATTCCAATAAATAAATGGGTGTCAGCTAAAATAACAGCCATTTCATAGCATCTACGCGGATATTCCTGATATTTTTTTAGCAAGTTTTCGATATATCTTTTGGTATGTTCTATATTAGAATGAGGCAAATCTAAAAAATACATAACTTCCGGATTTGAAAATAAATTATATACGTTATTTATATCTTCTTCACATAAATCACGTAACAATAATCTTTCGGTTTTTAATGGTAAATAAATCATATCAATACTCCTCTAATAAATTACGACAATCTTGTTTTAAAGTCATCGTATCCGAACTCTTTTACTATCTTTACTTCGCCGTTCTGTTTCAACAGCACAATCGACGGCAGTTTAATCCCGTTGAAAGTGTTGTTCTTGACCATTGTATAATGCGCCATATCGCCGAAAATTATTTTGTCCCCGACATTGAGCGGACTGTCAAATGAATAGTCGCCGATTATGTCCCCCGCAAGGCACGTATTCCCGCCGAATATATAACTATACTGCTTCTCCCCTGCCCTGCCCGAATTGAACACATCAGGAGTGTATGGAATTTCCAAAACGTCCGGCATATGGCACGCCGCAGACGCGTCAAGAATCGCGACCGGAAAATCGTCGCCGTCAACAAAATCCAAAACCTGCGCGACTAAAATCCCGGTGTTTAATGCTACAGCTTCGCCGGGTTCAAGATAAACTTCTACATTATACTTATCTTTAATAAACATAATCGATTTAACTAATGTTTCAATATCATACTCTTCGCGCGTTATGTGGTGTCCTCCGCCGAAATTCACCCATTTTATATTGTCCAAAGCGAGAATTTCCCCGAATTCTTCGTCGAGTATCTGCACAGTGCGCCATAAAACGTCCGAATTTTGTTCGCACATTGTATGAAAATGCAAACCGTCTAACTCTTTTAAAATTTCATTGTTTTCTTTAAGTTTGTCTATTTTTACTCCGAATCGTGAATTTTTCGCACACGGATTATAAATCTCGTGTTCTATCTCCGAATATTCGGGATTTATACGCAGTCCGACCTGTTTATCCCCTGCCCTGCCTATGCGAACCCTGTTCGCGAACTTGTTAAACTGCCCGAAAGAGTTGAATATTATATGGTTGCAGATTTGTGCAATCTCGTCAAATTCTTCGTCATGATACGCGGGAGAAAATATATGCGTTTCCCCGCCCATTTCCTCATGTCCGAGTTTTGCCTCAAACAAACCGCTTGCAGCCGTGCCTTTCAGATACTGCCCGATAAGCGGGTACAAACAGTACATCGAAAACGCTTTCTGTGCAAGCAGAATCTTACAGCCTGTCTGTTTTTGTACAGAATCAAGAATTTCGAGATTTTTTATTATTTTATCTTCGTCCACGACATAACTCGGAGTGGGAATTTTATTTAATGCTTCAAAATCAATATCAATCATTTTACTCCCTACCTCATTTTAAATTAATAAGCCTGCTAAGCGACTTAAATTCTTCCGGGCGCGTTTCAAAAATATATTCTATCATATTAAACCAGCTTATACATTCGTTTAGAATAATAGAATCGCTTGTTACTACGCACGGTAGAAGTTTAAGCGCGGCGTCGGGACTGCGGATAATCTGTACGTCGCATTGTATATCCCGCCAGTCGATGTCATATATTTTTGACTTTAATCTCCCGGAATTTGACACCGGTTCGTCCAAATAAAAGACGACTTTTGCTACTTTAAGTTTTAGCAGAGTATCATAAATAATCTGAATCGCAGTTTCGGTTTGGGGTATCAATCTGTATGTGCCGCGCAACTCGGCTAAATCGCGTATACAACCGTCCTGTCCGGTAAACAGCATACCGTTTGACAGCGCGACTTCCAAACCGATAATTAAATTAAACCCGTCAATATTTACTGTCTGACCCATCATATTTTCAGAAGATAACCGCTTTTTTGCACGGTTTTCTAAACTTTGTGACGACGATGTGCTTCGCACAACGGCGAGAATCTGCCGCGACGTCAGTTGATGATGATTGCCTACATATAATCCCGCGCTTTTGACAGGATAACCTCTACATAATAAAAACTGCAATTCTTCCTGCGCTGTTTTTAATTTACAAATCTGCTGTGGAGAAAAAAATCTATCGTCGCCGTCTTGAAATCCTCTGATACGCTGTTTGTTGGTTTCCGCTTTATTTTCGATTATGTTTATTATTCTTAATATAAATTCTTCTTTTTCATGGTAATATGGCGATACAGTATCAATTCCTTTATCAACGATATTTCGCTTAATTTTTGAATATTCTGATACGGCGTTTTGATGTTCTCTTAAATAACTTCTGAAAAGAATATTGTTATTCCACAATTTTCCTAAATATTTCATTACATGAAGATTATAATTTACAGTATTTCTTTTTCTTAAAGAGGTCCGACCATTAGCCTTATCAGCTTCGCCTAAATTAATATATCCCGCTTCTTCAAGTTTTTGTATCATCTTATCCAACGGCGGATATAACACAATGCCTAACATTATATCTATTATTGGTTTTGCGACCATTCCTTTGACAGATGTGCTGCCAATATGTTCAATAAAAACATCGGGAAAATATGATTGCAATAATTTCTTTTCATCTGCAAATTGGGTTTCCCAATTAATATCATAATCCGATAAATATACTTTTTCATATTTAATTAAATATTCTTTTTCATCAGCGTTCATAATATTTCACTCCACTAATTCCGGGTTAAAACTCTCTTTCCACGGCAAACCCCACTTATTCAATGCGTCCATAAACGGGTCGGGGTCGAACTCCTCGACGTTATACACTCCCGCTTTATTCCATTTACCCGTCAAAACCATCATTGCGCCAATCATTGCCGGAACGCCCGTTGTATACGATATAGCCTGCGAACCGACTTCGGCATAACATTCTTCGTGGTCGCACACATTATAAACATAATAATTCTTCGGTTTTCCGTCTTTGATTCCCTGATAAATACAGCCGATATTTGTTTTGCCTTTTGTTCGCGGACCAAGCGAAGCGGGGTCAGGCAGAACCGCTTTTAAAAATTGCAGCGGCACGATTTTTTTGCCCTCAAAATCAATCGGGACTATAGACGTCATACCGACATTTTCCAGAACTTTCAGATGCGTCAAATAATTCTGCGAAAACGTCATGAAAAATCTTATTCTTTTCACGCCTTTTATATTAATCGCAAGCGATTCAAGTTCTTCATGGTGCAATAAATACATATCTTTTTCGCCTATTTCCGGGAAATTATACACGCGTTTAATTGACATTGGTTCTGTTTCGATAAACCTGCTGTTTTCAAAATAGCTGCCTTTTGCCGTGACTTCGCGTATATTTATTTCCGGGTTGAAATTTGTCGCGAACGGATAGCCGTGGTCTCCCGCATTTGCGTCGAGAATATCAATGGTGTAAATTTCGTCGAAATGATGTTTCTGCGCGTACGCCGAGAATACGCCTGTTACGCCGGGGTCAAAACCGCTGCCGAGAACCGCCGTTATTCCCGCCTGCTTAAATTTTTCCCGATACGCCCATTGCCATTTATACTCAAATTTTGCCGTGTCAATCGGCTCATAATTCGCCGTATCCAAGTAATGAGTGCCGGTTATAAGACATGCGTCCATGATTGTCAAATCCTGATACGGCAGAGCGACGTTTATAACTATTTCCGGCTTGTAATGATTTATTAAAGCTATAAGTTCGTCAACGTTGTCTGCGTCAACTTTCGCCGTGCTTATTTTTGTTTTAGTCTGATTTTGAAGTTTTTCTTTAAATGCGTCGCATTTTGATTTTGTTCTGCTTGCGATACAAATATCGTCAAACACATCAGAGTTCTGACAGCATTTGTGAATTACTACGGAAGCAACTCCCCCAGCTCCTATTATCAATGTTTTTGCCATAATTTTTTATTCTCCTTTACGCTTTTTCAAAAATTATATAATATAAGATTTATTTCTTCGCAACCGCCAATAAAATTTCCCGCAATAGTTTACATGCTAAACTTGTTGACCTGCCGCTTAAATCATACGGCGGCGAAAGCTCGCATATGTCAATTCCGACTATATTTAGTTTCATCGCTTCAAATACAGCTGACAGTAATTCTTTAAAACTCACTCCCCCGGCTTCGGGAGTTCCCGTCCCAGGAAAATCCGCAGGGTCTAAAATGTCTAAATCAATCGACAAATATACAGGTTCATCTTTTAAATCTTTTATCGTTTTGACAAATCCGTCGAAGTTAAATTTATTTATAAAATTATGCTTATTTGAAAATTCAAACTCCTCTTTTTCTCCGCTTCTGATTCCAAACTGAAAAATTCTGTTGTCTCCAAGCAGATCCCAACATCTCCGCATCACTGTAGCGTGAGAGAGCTTCTCACTTAAATAATTGTCCCGCATATCTGCGTGAGCGTCAAAGTGTATTATGCGCAAATCCGGATATCGCTGTAAAGCTGCTTGCACTGCGCCGAATGTGACGAGATGTTCGCCTCCTATCATCACGAACAGTTTCCCGTCTGACACTATCAATTCTGTAAAGTTTTTTATTTCACATAAAACTTTTTCTGTATTCCCGAAACATAAAACCAAATCCCCGCCGTCAAAAACTTTTATATCGCGCAAATCTCTGTCAAGGTATGGACTGTATGTCTCAATAGAGTAGCTTTCGCTCCGCATTGCCGCGGAAGCGAACCGCGTTCCCGGTCTGTATGATGTTGTGCCGTCAAACGGCGCACCGAAAATCACGATTTCGCTCTCGTCATATTCTTTGTCGCAGCCTATAAATGTATGCACATTTCGATTTAAATTATTATTCATCTTCGTCTAATAACTCCTTTACATAATTAGGTAAAGCGAAACACCCTTTATGCAAATCAGTGTTATAATATTTTGTCTCTATGCGTAAAGCGTTCCATTTGTCAGTTTGTAAATTTTCGATTGGATGAAGATTTTTCGAAGCAAAACCAAACAGCCAATGTCCCGACGGATACGATGGTATATGCGCCTGATATACTAAATTAACCGGAAAAATCTGCTTCATACGCCTGTTAATTCTTGCGGCGGCTTTTGCGTCGTTGTCATAAAACGGGCTTTCATGCTGATTTACAAGTATGCCGTCGTCATTCAACGCTTTATAGCAGTTGCCGTAAAATTCTTTTGTGAACAAATCTTCTCCGGGACCAAATGGGTCTGTAGAGTCAATAACAATCAAATCGTATTCGTTCTTTTTTGTCCTTACAAATTTCAATCCGTCCTCAAAGAACAGATTCACGCGCGGGTCGCTTAATTTACACGCTGTCTGCGGCAGATACAGCAGGCAGGCGTCAACCACATCTTTATCGATTTCGACCATATCTATATTTTTTATATTTTCGTACTTAGTCAGTTCCCTCACTGTCCCTCCGTCTCCCGCGCCGATTACGAGTATATTTTTTATATTGGGATTTACAGCCATTGCGACATGGGTTATCATTTCGTGATAGATAAATTCGTCTTTTTCAGTGACCATTATATATCCGTCAAGTATCAGTATATTCCCCATTTCTTTGGAATAGAAAATATCTATTCTCTGAAAGTCGCTTTTTTTGCTGAACAACTGCTTGTCAACTTTTATAGAATATTTCACATATTTTGTGTGATATTCCGAAAACCAAAAATCCATTTTGTTTAAAATTACCTCTCTTTTATTTTTCCACCACGTTTATATAATTTACTCCCATATCTTCGGTACCTGTCAAAACGCACCCTTTTTCTTTCGCATATCTGATGTAATCCACAATATCTTTTGTGATTTCCTCTCCCGGCGCGAGTATCGGAATACCCGGAGGATAAGCCATAACAAATTCCCCCGATATTTTTCCCGCGCTTTCACCTATAAGCACGATTTTGCAATCCGAATAAAACGCTTCCTGCGGCGCGATTCTGACGACCGGATTTATATATTCATGGTCGAACATGCCCGTTTTATCTTTCGAGTACAGCCGCTTTATTTCAGATAATGCCGCAATCAAACGCTCTATTTCAAACATTCTGTCGCCAGCAGAAATTATCGCGATAATATTTCCGATGTCGCCAAGTTCTATCTGTATATCATATTCGTCGCGCAGTATATCATAGACTTCTTTTCCCGCAAGTCCTATATCCCTTGTGTAAATTGAAAGCCTTGTCAAATCAAAATCATATATATTATCCTCGTTTATAAGCTCTTTTGCGTAAGCGTAATATCCGCCGATTTTATTGATTTCTCCTCTTGCATACTCTGCAAAGTCAACAGTTTTACATACCATTTCCCTGCCGTGCAGAACCATATTTTTACGCGCCAAATCAAGCGAGGTCAACAATAGATAAGACCCGCTCGTCGTTTGCATTAAATTTATAATCTGCCGCATATAGCCCTCGCTGACATTCTCACCGCACATCAAAAACGAGCTCTGCGTCAAAGAACCGCCGGTTTTGTGCATACTGACGGCGGCTATATCTGCCCCAGCTTTCATTGCGGAAACCGGCTGATTCTCTCCGAAATAAAAATGCGTCCCCCACGCCTCGTCAACAAGAACAATCATATTATTTTCATGCGCGAGTTTCACTATTTCGCTAAGATTTGAACATATGCCATAGTATGTCGGGTTATTTACAAGCACCGCTTTTGCGTCGGGATTTTTCTTGATTGCGTCGGCGACGTCGTTGACAGACATGCCTAAAGCTATGCCTATATCTTTATTTGTCCCCGGATTTACATAAACCGGCACTGCTCCGCAGATAACAAGAGCGTTTATCGCGCTTTTGTGCACGTTGCGCGGCATGATTATTTTATCGCCAGATTTACAGGCGTACATAATCATAGCCTGAACCGAAGAAGTCGTCCCCCCTACCATAAAAAACGCGTGAGCGGCGGAAAACGCCGCCGCCGCAATCTCCTCAGACTCTTTGATTACAGACACGGGATGACCTAAAAAATCGAGCATTTTCATCGAGTTTACGTCAACCTGCATACAAGCCTCGCCGAGAAAATCTGTTAGTTCTTTATTCCCCCGTCCGCCTTTGTGACCGGGCACGTCAAACTTGACTATTCTGTTGTTTTTATATTTTTTCAACGCCTCAAAAATCGGCGTCCTGTTTTGCTTTATATCCGTATTTTTTATTTTACCACACACCTTTATTTAATTAATACGATATATTCTGTTTTATATATCGCATGATTTCTTCAAACACTTTATCACGATCAAATGAAACGTCAAAATATTTCAAACCTAACCTTTCAGCCGTTCTACTTACAAATTTACTTTCTTCGCAATATGTTTTGAAATGTATCAATTTTGATTCCGTGCTTTCTCTATAAGTCCAATCCCTTATTGTTTCGCACCGGACGATTTCTTTCACTTTTTCTTCCGGTGAAATTTCGGCATATCCCATGCAAATAATTATGAAATTATCTAAAGATACAGGAAATTTTTCTTTTGGCAAGGCTGACAAGATTATATCCATATCAAAACTAACGCCCTCATATACATAGAACTCTCCACGTTCGTTACCCCAACTTAGACATTGAATTAAGCGTGTAACCATTTTTGCCATCATTTTAGCTTCATCATAATTTGTTGTTTTGGGTGCGTAAATATTATTTTCTGGACGTAAAACATCATAAACGCTCTTTATTGCGTCCATCTGTATAACACTATGCCCGAATTCTTGTCTTATCATTTGTGCTAACGTAGACTTCCCGCTTCGTGGAACACCCCAAATTATTATGTTTTTCATGACTTATTTCCTTAATCATTCCGGTTAGATAATATAAATTTACACTCAATATATGTTCATGCCGCTGAAAATTTCTATCATTTCACGCCGCAAAGCGTCCGTTATTTCAAGACGCTGTTTCGGGGCTAATTCATACACGTCTTTGTTGAACAGATAGTTCTGCAGTTCTATATCTTTAATCAGCATCTTCGTGTGAAATATATTCGATTGATAAACATTCACATCTATCGCGTCGTATTTTGTCAGCGTTTTGTCGGCGATGTAATCTTGAATAGAACGTATGTCGTGGTCTATAAACAGTTTTACGCCGTCCACGTCTCTTGTAAATCCCCTCACCCTGTAATCTATCGTCATAATATCCGAGTCAAAACTGCTTATAAGAAAATCGAGCGCGTTCAACGGCGAAATAGTCCCGCACGTCGAAACGTCTATATCAACTCTGAACGTGGATATAGTGTTGTCCGGGTGGGATTCCGGAAATGTGTGGACTGTGACGTGGCTTTTGTCGAGATGCGCGTGAACGCTTCCGGGATAAATTCCCTTGTTGCACGAGGCGTCTATAAACTGCGGGGACAAATCGTCCTCTGTGATTAAAATATTGACCGACGCGCCCTGCGGTTCGTAATCCTGCTTTGATATATTCAAAATCTTCGCGCCTATAATATCCGTAACTTTGCACAGTATATTCGTAAGTCTCTCAGAGTTGTACTGTTCGTTTATATAGGCTATATAATCTTTTTTTTCTCTCTCACTTTTTGCGTAGCATACGTCGTAAATATTGAAACTAAGTGTTTTTGTAAGGTTATTAAAACCAAAAAGCGTGAGTTTATCTGCCAATTATTATCGCACCTCTCTTTTCAAGTTCGTTATATGTTTTATTATGTTCCGAATTTTTTATAAAATTACTGAGTATGTATTTTATCATATTTTATCATATGTTGAAAAAAAAAACAATGCCTTTGACAAATAACTTCAAAAAATATTTAAATTTTACACAGCGTATATAAATAAACAGAAAAATAGATTACCGCCCCCTGCCGTGAACAATAACTGGTTGAAGAATTATTGTCTGACTGGGGGCGGTAATTATATATTATAAATTAAATGGGGGTAGCATTAATTTATATTCATGCGTTTGGCTTCTTCGGACATCTTGTCTTTTTCTATATCTTACTTCCTCAGATTTTTTCTAATTCCGTTTATTCTTTCTATAGATAATAAACGCTGTGGAAGAAGCCAAAGCTAACATGATCAGGATGAATAGGTTGTCGCCTGTTGTCGGAGTGCCGCTGGTATTCGGATTTGGTTTAGTATCTTCCGGAGACGGCGGTGACGCAAGCGGCGGATTAGTTTCCGGGAATTCTGTCACTATTTCCGGAGTTGCCGGCACAAGCGGCACAGGAGGAGTCGGTAATTCAGCGTTTTCCGATGTGGGACTTGTCGGCGGAGGCGTTGTATTAGGCTTTGTTGTCGGTTGAGTCGGCTTCGATACCGTCGGCTGTGTTGTCGAAGATGTCGTTGCTGTCCCTGTCGGCTGAGTGGTACCGTTCGGTGATGACGTAGTAGTTGTACCGCCGCCACCGCCTGTAGTCGTAGTACTACTGCCTGGAGGCGGTGTTCCAGTTTTTGTATTAGTGAAACTGACATTCGTTCCCGTATTTCCCAAAATAGTTATGCTTACCGTTCTGCTTGTCGATAAATTTGTTTGGGAACTCGAAACCGATGTAGCAAAACCTTGTCCTGAATAGTCGGTTTCTGTAATTGTGTATCGTCCGCCGATTGGCAAGCCATCTATTTTGATATATTTACCGTCTTGCAGGGTAAATGTACCGACTGTAGTTGGAATAGCGACTATTACGCCGTTTCCGTCGCTTACCGTTATGCCGTTAGCACGTAAATCAACCGGCTGTCCTGTCGCAGTGTCGGTTATAATAAATACGAATGTCCCTACGGTATCAACCGCGCCGTTATTCAAAACTACTGTTTTTGTTATTATCAGCGAACCCGGAGTAGGTTGAGGCGTATAACTTCCCGTATTTGTCACGGTTAATTGGTTGTTTAATCCGATGCTGTTTATTGCCACACCGTTTGCCGAAGATACTGTATATGTGTAATAACTGTTTAAATTTAATTCATCCGCTATTTTTACTGTTATACCGAGCGGTAAGAATTTCAGATACGCCTTATTATTTACGCTTATTGCCACAGAAGTCGCCTGCGCTCTGTCTCCGTAACTTGTAAAATTATTATTGCTGTCAAATATCAGATATCTTGTCACGTTATTTATTACAGTTGAAAGTATTACATGGAATACAGTGGCATTGCTGTCGCCGGGTCTCGGCGCATAAGAGCCAAACTTTTTATAAATCGTCAAATCGCCGTATAATAAATTGTTTGTGACCGTTACGGTTGTTTTGCTTGGGTTTGCCGTGGTATTCGGAGTAAGCGTTACCGCTCCGCTTGGAGAATAAGTATCGTTAAAATACTTTGCGTCATCACCGCTTAAAATCTCGTGCACCGTATACGGTATTCCGGGCGCAAGTCCCGTTATTACTGCGGTTTCGCCGTTTTTCAGCGTAAATGTGTTGTTGACAGGTACCTGCACTGTTCCGTTGACTGTGATTGTTACTCCGTCAGCCGGAGCCAATGAAACTCTATACGGCTGAGGCGGATTATTGTTGTCTAAAGCGGTAATTTCAAACGTAAACGTGTGATTTGGATCTACATTTCCGCCGGTGACATTTTTTGTAACATCCAATTCTGTCGGGGCATCATTATAGAATGATACAGTCCTTTTTTGTACGTCCAGTAAACTTACGTTGGCTGTCCCTGGCTGCGGAACGTTGCTGTTTATCGGCGTATTGCTGATAGCTGTTGTAATTGTGACAGAGTAACTGTCTGCGTTATTTTCCGTAACAGTGTAATCCCCGAATGGAAGTCCCGTTATTGTTGCCGATTCTCCGCTTAACAATTTTATATTTCCACTTGCTAAATCGCTGTTTATTTGCGGTGTTCCGGCTGCTCCGCCATTGTTAGTATCTATAACGGTGACTGTAATTCCATTTGACGGGCGCAAATCTACGATACTGCCGTCTGATTTTTTAGTAACTGTAAATGTGAAATAGGTCGTACTCAGATTAGGAATATTACTGGTCGCAACTTTATAAATTTCCAATGTGGCATTTCGGTTGTCTACAGCAATACCTGCTACTGATTTACCCGCAACGGTTATTGCGCCGTCTGCCGCGACGCGGACAATCGCTTTCAATATATACATCTCAGTGCCGTTGGTGTTATCCCAATTTGGGCTTAAATCCCAGCCATAGGAATCTGATTGAATCGTGACGGGCGCTGGCATATAGTCTATGGGACATATTTCATAAAGATCATAATCACCCGGAGCTATATTTGTAAAAGTGAATGTCCCGCTGTTAGTAGGAATCAATGTATCATCTGCGGAGCGGTAAAGTCTGAATAATGTGTTTGCATTTAAAGCTGCGTCAGTGCCACCGTTCCATGTCTTAGTTATTGTTAAAGAATTTGTGTAGTTTATTACGTCGTAGAAGAAATCCTGCTGACCAATTTGAACACCTACGGTAAAGTAAATATAATTATCTGTAAATTGAGTATTAGTTAAATTTTGACTTGTATAATGAGCGGGATTTTTATCCAGATAATAACCGTCTGGCGCATCTGATTCATATATCCTATAATCTCCGGCTTCAAGGCTTTCGAAAGTAACTTTTCCGGTTATCGGATCAATAGATTTCGGACTGCCGTAAACCGTATATGTTCCGTTGGTTTTTTGCTCTAACGTAAATTTGATTGTCGGGTTGGTAAATAGTTGCGCTGGATCTTTTACAGTACCGTTTGAGTTTAGTGTTTCGATATACTTTGTAATTGTTACTGAACCTTGAGGATTTACGACGTTCTCTGTATTTGTCACTATAATCGAAACAACTGAATTCTTGTTTGCAACTGTCACTGTTGGCGGAGATGAAGTGATGCCGTTTCCGGTAGAATTATATGTCACGGTATATTTGTCCGCGTATTCCGGGTGGTCTGGGTCTGTAAATAAGCATATCACTCCTGTAGGCGTTATAAATCCTACCTCTGTTATTGTGTATGTCTGACCCCAATCAACATTTACAGTCTGTGTAAACGGAGTTGGGTTGCCATTTCCATCCGTATTGTCTTTATTTAATGCAACATAAGTTTTACTGTCTATCGTTACACCATTTACTATCACTGTGTTACCTTGATTGTCCAATATTTCCACCAAATATGTGTAATCATTTGTTGTTACTTGGTTATTAACGTCTTTTATTACTTTTGATACCGTCAGTTGCCCTATATCTTCAATATTATTGGCAGTTATGTCATATTCAATAATTACTGCGCCTGTTGTTGTATCAATGTCGTATGTAGGACTGCCGTCAGGAATAGTTACAATTATAGGATGTGCGATCGGCGTAACATCAGGATTGTCTGTACTTTCTTGAATTGTGTAAGTTCCGTAAGGCAGATTATCAAAAGTAAATGTGCTGACATTTCCTGCCGTGAATGTTGCCTCTTTAGTACCGGTATATGCCGCCGGACAATCTGTTATTGTAAATTTGATTTGGGATTCTGTTGTTGCAGAGGTGTTCCCGTTTATAGTCTTTGTGATAACTATTTTCCCGAGATTTACAACGTTATTAACGTCAACGCTCACAGGGGTTGTGGAATTTACCGAGATTATAATCGGATTGTTAGTATATTTATACATCATCATTCCATAAGTATCGCTATGAGGGTCATTGTCTAAATATCCATAACTTCCGTTACTGTATTGATATTTTTGAACCGTCCAGTTGGCACCGTCAGGTTGGTATTTCGGGTCGGTAAATTCATAGAGAGTATAATTACCCGGGTTTATGCCGGAAACGCTGTATTTATATTCATACGGTGAAGCTGTAGTTCCGCTGACATATCCCAATTTATATGTGGTAGAATCAGTGGGAAGTGTTCCCGATACTGCAAGTTTGAAAATAACCGGAGAAGTTGACGGGTCTATTTGCAAATTGCCGTTGCCGAACGTCTTGGTGAGTTCAAAATCGCCTGTGCCTCTGTTATTTGTTACGTTTATTGTTCCATAGGTGGGGTCGCTATGGATTAAATTGCTTCTTTCATCAATTGTAACAGGCGTATTGTAAGTATATACTGCGACATTAGATGCCGACCAAGCTGTATTTTTATCCGGATAATTTGTAACGCTTGTGAATGGGAATTTGTTTGGGTCTCTATATTGCTCGTATGGGGTTTTCGTATCGTCGGCAAGCGTCCAAGCGCCTGCCGGACTGTAACTTGAACCGGCATATAAAACCTCAAATAAAGTGTAAGTTCCGAATGGAATACTGTTGTCGTCGAAATATGCTTTCCCGTTCGAACCTGTTACTGCATATGCCACTACTTTTGGCGTAACTGCGCTTGTATCCAATAGACCGAATACTACGCCTACATGAGGATAATCTTTTCCGTCTGATTCATGGCGTACTTTATCAATTTCAAGATTGCCGGCTTTCTGCTTGTTATTGACGATTATTGAAACATTCTTAGCCGTCTGGTCAATTGTAACTATATATACGCCGTTAGCATTCTTAGTCACGCCTGTGCCGCTAATCGTAATATCATAAGCGGAACCGGCATTTGAATATTCTACGCCCTTGATTGTCACCGTTTCTGAAATCGCATATTGTCCGTACTGTAAATCCGTTAGTTTTGCCGAATGAGATGTGCTGTCGGATAATATCACGGTATGTATGTCGGTCGGGTCGGTTGATAATGTCAGATTATTCTGACTGTCAAGTATAAGCCTTGTCGCTGTTATCCTAAAAGTGCGATCGCCGAAGTTTGTAATCTGGGTGCCGTTCGGGTCTGAAAGCTGTTTTGTAATGTCGATTTCTCCATCGTAGTAGAAACGCACCCCGACTTTTTTCGGTTCAAGAGAGTTGTCTTTAGAAGCAGTATATGTATATGATATTTTATCTAATGGATCTGCAATATTTTGTGCTGTAAATTCATATCCGAAAGAGTTCCATGCTATTCTTCTGTCTGAATCAATGCTATCTGCAGGGTAATTGGCTGTATCTGCCGGAGCAATCATAGTTTCAGGGGCTTTCATTGTGAATTCAAATTTGAGAATATCCCCTGATTTCAAAGTGAAAGAATCCGCAAAAACAATTCTGAATGCTGTGATATCCGATAAGACCGGAACAGTTGATGTCCAACCTGTAATCGCCGAAGACATAAGGCTTGTTGAATTATAATTGCCTGCTAAATCCGCTAAATAATCTATTGTATAATCAGATGCTGTAGGTTGATTTGCCGCGGGAGCAAGAACTATGTTACCATGACTGTCATGTGTATAAACTGTCACTGTTACGGGATCGCCTGTCAATGTAGGTCTCCACATAGAATATCTGGACGTGCCGCTCATTCTGCCCGTGCCTTTATCGCCTACAATCGGCAGTTTATCATAGATACTGATTCCTTGATATGAATATGCGTTTTGTGAATCATTTTCAATGTTCAGACTGTATTTAAATGTCGAACCGGGCCTTACATTGATGTAGTTCGTAGGGTCATTGGTGCCGGGTATACCAGAACCTCTTACTTTCGCCGTTCCAAGAATATCAGCTTCCTGTGCGGCTACAGACGGATCTTCTACGCGTTCTACCGTCTTGTAAGAATATACTCCGATAGCTCCGGAGAGATTAACCTCCGCAATACTTACGACTGAGTGGCTGTGATTGTTGTTGCCGTCATAAGGATAATATGTTTCTGTTCCGTCCGCAATATCCAACGATGCAAAATTGTTGGTCGGAATGAGATAACTCTCGTTCACATATGTTTCCGGAGCGATTCCGCTGCTTGCCGTTGTGTTAAACGATATTGTAATTACAGGTTTTACATAATTATTATTGTAATAAGAATTTGCAAAACTCTGAATATCCCATGTTAATCTTACCCGATTTTGACCGTTTATTTGAATTGCATCTACAACAGGCTCTATTTTTGTGTTTGCAGCCAATGCGTTGTTGCCGGATATTTTTACCAAATTACCGGTATTGGAAGTTAAACTTTTTACATATGCACTGCCCGAAACGTAATTAAATCCTTCCGGGAGAATATCTACTAATGTCCCCTTCATGCTGTGCGGATAGTTTCCGTTTGTCGAATCATATATATCATATGTTCCCACTTTCTTTCCGTCAGCACTGCTGTTTTCAAGCGTAATATCCCAAGGAATTACAGTGTCTCCGTTACTGTTTAAGGATGTCGTTCCAACTTTTTTTATGATGCCCGGTTTTATGGCGTCTCTTACTACGGCAATGTCGGCATATGTTCTCAAACGTGTCTCGCCTGTAGTAATATTATTGTCATTCCAGTCGTCAATATCGTTTGCTTCCTGTACAGTCTGAGGATATTTGTTTGTATCAATTTTCCACGACTGCCCGTTAGGATAACATACCGCATAATTTCTGGCAACTTTATATATGTTGTTTTCATCGGCTTTTGTTAAATCGGAATCCCCGTCCCACGCGTTTTGGAGTGTGCAGTAGTCGCTGGCAATACTCGCGTTTATATGAATTGTAATGAAGTCTCCGCCTGTAAGATGTAAGTCCTCCTGAGGATTTAAGTTGTCGGTAAGATAGAACGTAACATAATTATGCTCTAAATAGTCTTCTGTAAATCTCTTAGGCGTGGGATTGTCTATTGTAATTCCAAGCTGATTGTTAGGATGATTCTTCCATGTCGAAGTAGTCGAAGTACCATCTGCGTTCATGTAAATATTGAATTGATCGCCTTTATATAATCCGGTAGCTATTTCGTCGCCGGGAACAAAATCAATATAAGTAAATTTTTCGGGCAATCTGTCAACTATATAACCTATATTAACTGTTTTCTGATCTGTATTTCTGAAAGTTATATCATATCTCACATTTCCGCCTGCCCAATAAACTGGATAAAGAGTTGAAGCGTAGGTAGAATCTTGAAAAACAGATACAGCCTGTATCGGATTTTGTAAATAGTGCGCCAATCCGCTGCCGCCGGAATATGCTTTATAAAAATCAACTGATATCTGGTCGCTGTTGATTTTTAACGTCCAGTCGTTTTTAATTTCTATATTGCTTATATCATCCGGAGTCATTCCGTCCGGATATCCGTCCTTATCATTTGGCACTTGCGCCCAATTATTTTTAGGAGAATTGGGCGGAAATTTTAAATTCGCGTCATACAAATATTTTCCGTTGTATGCTCCTAAATATACTGTATTTGTAAAATTGCTTGAATTAGAATAGTAACCAGTTTTACGGTCTTGCGTTAATGTGATAGATTGAACGGTAAAGTCTATCCTTATAATGTCGTTTATCGCCATATTTACGCCTGTAAGCGTGAATTTAATTAATTGAGAATTTCCATTGTAATTTGGTGTGGGCGCTATTGCTGCCACAATATTATTTGAACCGTTTATTGTGCCGTCATTTTCTATAGTGCCGAGAGAAGTATATGTTGCTCCGCCGTCTTTACTTATAAATATATTATCTAAAGTCAATGTGCTTGCATCCATTACATTAGGAAGATTATCATACAATTCTATTGTTTCATTACTGAGAAGCTTACCCGGTTTACCGTTGGTAGGGTCTGAACCGTTCAATACTTCTATGCTGTATTTAATACTGTCGCCCGGATTAAATGTATTTATCGGATTATTAGCCGTAGGATTTGTCGGGTCATCTGCTATAGCGGTTTTTCTTATACCAAGTAACGGAAGTACCGGTGTTATAGGCACGCCCACAGACGCATAAGGTTGGTCCGGAGCAGGAGGCGTTGCGGTTCCCGTACCTTTATCGGTAGGATATGTCACTTTAAATTCATTGTAAAGATTTGCACGCTGTCCGTCAGGAATATTTGGTTTGTCTAAAATCTGTACATTATATGTTATTGTTAAGATGTCGCCCGGATTTAAAGCAATCGGAGAATTGAATTTCCATTCAAATACATTGCTGTTCGTACCGGTTTCAGGCGTATAATCAATATTGCTTTTATAGTTATCGCTAATAGTAACTCCATTTATCTGTATTACCTGTGAAGTAATATCGCTTACAGTTGACAAGTCAAGTATGCCAGCTCTGTCTGTACTGCTATCTCCTTTGGTGTCCATTATGTCCGTAACTGTAAAGTTTGTAAGAGCTCTGTCAGTTTCTTTATTTGTAATTGTGAGCATATACTGTACGGTGTCGTCTGCATTGTATGAAGGATTAGTTATATTGTCTATTGGATTTCCATCTGCATCAAGTTTATTTATGGATTTTGCCAATGTTGTTTCCATATTCCACGGATTATAGATATCAACGGCGTCACTTGATTCAACTGTATACGGAGGCGTTGTATCATCCGGATAATTATAAGTTATTGTTGCGCGGTTTCCGGCTGTAAATTCATAAGTCGCGTTAGCTCCGTTATCGCTGGCTATGTTTTGCGGTACATCTACTGTATAAATAAGCACAGGCTCTTCGTCTTTTATCGGTGCAAATCCAACTGGGAGCGGTTGTGTATCACTGGTGAAGTTCCATGTCACGCTTTTTATGGTTGCCGGATCCTTTGCTGTTACATCCGTTATATTTATTGATGAATTTGTACTTGAAGTTATCGGAGTGCTTGTATTCGGTAAATTAGATATGATTTGTGTTGTCCCGTCTGTATAAGTTAATGTAATTGTATATGTAAACGGTGTTCCTGTGTATTGTCCGGTATATATTTTTGTGAGAACTAATGCCGGATTCCAGTTTGTATCTGCTAAAGTAAAATTTGGAATACTGTTTTTCTGTTCATTTCCGAAGTTTGAAAGTTTAAATGCAACATTATCTCCCTGCTGATATTTACTGTATAAAATGTTGCCGTCGGCGTCCTTTTTTATATATGTAGGATTAAGATTAAGAGGCGTTGTTTCTGCTGCTTCAGGCGGATATGATGTGATTACATTTTTTGAAAGCGTTTGAGAATTAATTCCATCGTCAACAAATTGTATATTACTCTTTCTTGTTATCGTAGCTGTTGCGTCACTGCATGTAAAGGTTTTATCTTCTTCTGTCACTGTAGTGTATTCGCCGGTTGTTTTACATATTATCTGTGCGGACATTGCTTTATATATATTGCTGGGATCATCTACTCCGTTCCAAATATTGCTTACAGTAAATGCCTTTACAGCTAAATCAAATTGTATATTTTGTATTATTTCATCAAGCGGCAGTATATTTGAATCGAGTATATCGCCATTCATCTGTAAAGCTTTTATAGTTAAAGTGTACTTTGTCGGGTCTGTTAAGTCTTTCGTGATTGTATATTGTAAAGTATATATATTGCCGTCTGTTGTGTTAATATCTTCCGTCCATGTATCTCCGTCCTGTTTTTCCATTCCGTTGTAATAAGGAACTACATCTGTAAAGGTCAATCTATCATCGCCTGTTATCCATTTGGTGAGTGACACTGAGCTTGTCCAAATTTGCCCTATTGGCTGGTCTTGATTCTGGTGTGTTACTTTTGCATTTGTGTAGAATATAATCGGTTTTGTATCGTTTTCCCATGTTGTCGCCGCCGTATCGTCCAATGTTTGTGCCGCCGGGAGTTCAACTGATTGCGTTCCGTTTGCGTCAACCCCTTTAGAAGTCTCAATCCAGTCTACATCTGCCATTGAAATTACTGTGGGCTGATTTAAGTCCGGATTTATTACAAACTCCACAGGTGCAAAGATATCGCTGTCATCGGTTATTCCTACTTCGGGTGTAAAGGTAAGCTGTACTCCGTCCGGTGTAACTCCGTTTTTAAAACTAAAATTGAAACTAATCGGTACGCCTGCTCCAAAGTCCTGTCCTACAACTGTTCCTATCGGGTCAAATTTGATTTCGAAATATGTGCCGTGATAATATATACTGGCAGGGTCGGTATGGTCGGTATCCGAATATAAAATATTGTCACATGTAATCGGTACATTATATATAGTAGTAGTCGCTACATTCAATGATCCAAGATATTTATTTATATCTGCTAATGCAGCGCTGTTATCCATCGTGAGATAAACTCTTATTGTTAGTCCATTTATCGTTCCAGTAAGTCCGCTTATTCCGAAATAGACTTTTCCGTTGTAAAGTTGTCCGGTTGACGCTGTTGTCGGGACAAGCACGCCTACGTTATTTACATTATAATTAGTTGCCTGTGTTGTCGTAATCGGAGCATCTGTCTGATTAACTCCTACATTTTGAACTGTTGCTGGGTTCCCATCTTCTCCTGTGCTGACATCATTTCCTAATTGTCCGTCTTGTCCACTATCTGGTTGAGTTGAATTTTTTTCATCATCGGATTTTAAATCCGGGCTACCATTGTCTTCGCTTGATTGTCCGTTTAAGTCTCCGCTTTCTTCATCGTCTGTTCCGTTTTTTACAGGCGTTCCGTCGCCTACATTTTGTTCGCCGTTATCCGGAGTAGATACTCCGTCTCCTACAGACGTCTGGTCGCCCCCGGTGTCCTCATATGCATATGGAGTGATACAAAATTGAACGATAAACATCATCATTGTTAACAGCAACGCTATCATTCGTTTAAAGACTTGCGCTCTTTTCAAATATCTCCTCATAAAATTTATTACCCCCTAAATTTTTATGAATGTGGTTTTCTGTAAACATTATTTTTTTACAGATTTAATTTTACTAAAAACATCATAGTTTTTTACCTCACTATATTTTTTATTGCTTTTTCCTAAAATTTTAATGTCGTACATCGTAAGTTATCAGGAAGTTTTATAATTTGAGAATATAGCCGCATTTCGTGCCTAACTGCGGCTATCTTACGAGTGTTTAAATTATATCA
>WQYZ01000076.1 GCA_009780985.1 Oscillospiraceae bacterium
AAATTTTTCGTCGCCGATTAATTCGCCGGCTTTGCGCATATTGCTTTTGCAGTAATTCAACGCGGCAGAACGCGCGACTATCGCCACAAACGCCGCCATGCTTCCGCGGGTCTCGTTGTACTGCTGCAGCTTTTCCATCAATTCCAAATATACGGCGTTTACGCAGTCGTCAATATCGCGGGCTTGATTTGCATAGTTTAAAATTCTTGCGACAATTGCGCGTATCTGCGGATTATATTTTTCGTAAAAATTATTGTTTACCTCTAAGTTGGATATATTATTCATATTTTCCATATCTATCTCTTTTACATTTATAAAATCTATATAAATCCGCTCCCTTCTTTGTTTTTTATGATTTTTGACGCGTCTATAATTATATACAATTTTAATGCTTATAATCTGACATAAAATTTAAAAATATTTTTAATTTTCTTGAATACAACGTAAAAATCTTGTACCAAAGCCCTCTTTAGCAAAGAGGGTGGCGTCGCCGAACAATGTGGAAAATTGCAGGATTACGTTGGATGCGACGACGGGTGTTTTGTCAAAATTCCACAAAACACCCGTCACGCAGTCTAACGTTATATTACAGTTACTTACTGGCTTCTCGCGTGCCACCCTCTTTGCTAAAGAGGGCATACTGAGCAAAGCTCAGTCGGGAGAAAGTGCCAATGCCTATTTTACGACATTCCCCTCGCCGTCGAGAATCGTACCGCTGGGAACCGCGGACGTTGTGCCGTCCGACTGTATGATTGTCGCGTCGCCGTCGCCTATTGTGATTTGCAATTTATGGTCGCCGCCTTTAACAATCGTAACTTTAAAAGCTGTGTTGCCGGGCGCTGTAATTATTATTCCATTCGGGAGCTTGATTGTACTGGTTTCCATTGGCGTCATTTCACCCGAATGAGGGTCTAAACCATTAAAATTAGCTCTCGTTCTGATTTCAGTTCCGTTCTTCAGGATTATCACATAATTACTAAAACTGTCGTCGGTTTTAACGTCATTGTATATCTTCCAGGCGTTTGTATCCCAATCAATAGAATTTTCAATATTATCCAAACTAAATTCTGCAATATCAGGTACTGGCGGTACCGAAGGAACTACGAGCGGGTCGATTGTTGGCACCGGAAGTGGGTCGGGTGTATCTGGCGGTTCAGGAACCCAAGTCGAAGGTAATATCCAATCTCCACCTGAAATTTTAAATTTGAAGTTTCCTGAGTGTTTATCAAACGTAAAAGATATAAGATATTCGCCGTCTTCATTCACAGTTACATCAAACGTACCCGTTTTAAGATTTTCGCCGCTGTAAATCGACTTACCGGATTTATTATCAGTAATATTCAGGGATATTCCGCCGCTTATTGTCACAATGTCAAACGTAATTATATCGTCCGCTTTAAGAGAGAAGTCATGACCGGTTCCACCTGACCCCCAATAACTACATCCATTATTTGTGACAGTGTTGTCTGAACGATTTTCGCTTGTATCATTTGAAACAACATTCCCCTCGCTGTCGAGAACCGTGCCGCTAGGGACTGTGGACGATGTGCCGTCCGACTGTATGATTGTCGCGTCGCCGTCGCCTATTGTGATTTGCAATTTATGGTCGCCGCCTTTAACAATCGTAACTTGTATAATCGTTTCTTTGGGCGCGTTAATCGTTATACCGTTCGGGAGTTTGAGTGTACTTGTCGTTGCCATTCTAAATGAGCCGCCAGTCGATTGCTGGTTATAATAATCGAAAAGGCTTCCTGTTGTTATTTCAGTTCCGTTCTTTAAAGTTATCAACTCCATAATACTGTTATTATAATTATAACTTGATTTCTTCCAAGGTTGCGTATCCCAGAAATCGGGGCTGTTTTCATCCGGTATGGCTGGCAATGTGAAATCCGATATGTCCGGTCCATTCATATTATTCAGCCGGTTCTGCAAATCTTCCGTTTCCGGCAATGTGAATTTGCCGTTTTGAATATTACCGCGGTCTCTTCCGTTTACAATGAGTTGGTTAATTCCACTGTCATTAACAGTTACAGTTCCTCCGCTATCATCTATCAAAGCTGCCTGAATATCGCAACCGTTGACATTTATATCTCCCATAACCGTACATATTCCCAAACCCTCCAAAGTTACATTTTCCGGCAGAGTGAGTTCTATTGTACGTTTAGTAGCCGCAGGGTCGTCAGGATTAACATTACGTTTGGATTCTTGCACGACAGTGTTTACCCAGTCTCCCGATATAACATTGAATTTAGGCGAATCTTTTTGATATTTCTTGTCAGCCGCAACATAGGTCAATACAAGATTTTCGCTGCTGTCGTCAGAAAGCGTATATTCGTCTTGTGTCCATTCGTAGTATCTGATTTTAACTTCGCTGCCGCCCCTTGACACAACAACGTTATCGAATTGCAGATTAAGCACGACGGCGGATATATCTGTGAAACTTTTTTCGACAAGAACAGGAGTATCATAAATTTCTTTTATCAATTCGTCATAGGTATATCCGGTTCTGTTGACCAAACCCAAATCGCGTCCGTTGCCGAATAATCCGTTGATTCTGGCAATCACGGCGTCATTGCCGCCTGTGAGTATATTTATAGTATTTGAAATATTTAAATTATTTGTAGTGTCTGAAGTATCAGAAGTTGCATTTACGGCGACAAAATTTGCGTCATTACCGGTTCCATTATCTGCCGGGCCGCCCGTATTTTTCAGAAACGCAGGAAGCAAGTTTAGCCCTCCGATAACAAGCACAATCGCCGCGACTGCGGGAATTATTTTCAAAAGATTTGTTTTTATATTTCTGTTTTTTGCCGTTTTCTTGAAATTCAATGTATCGTCGATTATTTTTGCCATAACTTCGTCGCTTATACTCTCCGTAAATGATTTTTTGTTCATAGCGTAATTCCTCCTTTTTTCAAAAGGTGCTTAATTTTCTTTTTTAATCTGTGTATGCGCGCGTCTGCCGCGTTTCGGTTGATATTAAAACATTTCGTGATTTCTTCCGGCGGGTCAAATAATATATATTTCATAGTATATAATCTGCGTTCCTGATTGTTCAGATTTTCGAGTATTATTTTTTCCACAAGCATATCAAATTCGACTTCGTTTTCAAAATTCAAAGGCTCGCCGAGAAAATCAATTTTATCGTCGCTGATTAACTCGCCGGTTTTGCGGATGCTGTTTCTGCGGTAATCCAATGCGGTAGAACGCGCGATTATTATCACAAATGCCGCCATGCTTCCGCGAGTTTCGTTGTATTGCTGTAATTTTTCCATCAAACTCAGAAACACGGTATTCACGCAGTCGTCAATATCCTGTGACTGATTTGCAGGTTTTAGGATATTTGTGACTATTGCGCGTATCGTGGGATTATATTTTTCATAAAAATTATTATTTATTTCAAATATATTATCATCATTCATATTTTCCGAACCCTTCACGTCTATGAAATCATCCATATAGACCCCGCTCCTTTCGATTTTTGTTTTGTATATTTTTGACGCGTCTATATATACTACGATTATATATTTAAAAATCTTACGCACGTTTTAAAATATTTTTAAATTTTCTGAATAAAATAAAAAACCGTGCAGAACACGGTTTTCACATTATATTATATATTTAGCTCAATTTAGCCGAGTTTACCTTGATTCCCGGACCCATTGACGCCGCTACTGTGCAGCTTCTTATATAAGTGCCTTTTGCGGCTGCCGGTTTTGCCTTGATTATCGCACTTACGAGAGTTTCAAAATTCTCTCTCAGTTTGTCGCTCTCAAAGGACGCTTTCCCTATCGGGCAGTGGATTATGTTGGTTTTATCGAGCCTATACTCTATTTTGCCGGCTTTTGCTTCCTGAACGGCTTTAGCTATATCGTTTGTGACTGTTCCGGCTTTGGGGTTCGGCATTAAGCCTTTCGGACCCAAAACTCTGCCTAAACGTCCGATTACCCCCATCATGTCCGGAGTAGCGATGATAACGTCGTAATCAAACCAGTTCTCGTTCTGAATCTTTGCGACAAGCTCTTCCGCGCCGACGTAATCAGATCCTGCACTCTCTGCTTCTTTTGCCCTGTCGCCTTTTGCGAAAACGAGAGTTCTGACAGTTTTGCCTGTCCCGTGCGGAAGAACGACTGCGCCTCTGACCTGCTGATCTGCGTGACGCGAATCCACGCCGAGTCTTACGTGCAGTTCTATCGTCTCGTCGAATTTAGCTTTAGCCGTTTGTTTTGTCAGAGATAAAGCCTCGTCCGGTTCGTATAATTTATTTCTATCTACAAGTTTTGCTGTTTCCTGATATCTTTTGCCTCTTTTAGCCATGTTAAATATTACCTCCCTAACGAACGTAGTTCGTTCTTTTCATTTATATTAATTAATCCACGACTTCGACGCCCATACTGCGGGCGGTTCCCGCAATCATAGACATAGCAGTTTCAAGAGAAGCCGCGTTCAAATCGGGCTTTTTCAGCTCAGCGATTTTCTGAATCTGGGCTTTTGTAATCTTTGAAACTTTTGTTGTGTTGGGTTTTCCCGAACCGCTTTCTATATTGCACGCCTTTTTAATCAGGACTGCCGCGGGCGGGGTTTTTGTTATAAACGAAAACGAACGGTCGGCGTAAACTGTGATTATAACCGGTATAATCAAGCCTATGTCGTTTTTTGTTCTCTCATTGAATTCTTTTGTGAAATTCGGAATACTGACGCCGTGCTGTCCGAGAGCGGGACCTACGGGCGGCTGCGGGGTTGCTTTCCCCGCCGGTAACTGCAATTTTATATAACCGGTAATTTTCTTTGCCATTTTAAAATACCTCCGTATTTTTTGAATATACCGAAAAATCGAGAAATTCTTCGAATTTCGGATTTTTCGAGCATATTTAAATTGTGTGGTTTTTCGGAGCAAGTAAAATAAGATTTTGCCCCTCCCACGAGAATAATTATAATGCGAACACGATTTAATTGTAGGGGCGCGCATTGCGCGTCCGTTCGAAAACCGTTATTTACATGGACGCGAATCGCATTTATACGGACGCGCAATGCGCGTCCCTACAGACACATGAATTTTCTAATCTTCTTTAATCGGCGAAACGGACGATGTATCTATTTCTATAGTAGTCTGTCTGCCGAACATAGATATAGTAATTTTTATCTTCTTTTTATCAGAGCTTATTTCCTCGACTATCCCTATTGAGTTTCTCAATGCGCCGTCGGTTATTTTGACGCTGTCTCCGACTTCGAAATTTATTTCGGTGACAACGGGGTCTATTTCAAATTTCTGCACTTCTTCGTCGGTCAGCGGGATAGGCTTGGAGCCCGGACCGACAAAACTCGTAACTCCCCTGATATTTCTGATTACATGCCAGCTTTCGTCTGTCATAATCATTTTTACGAGAACGTAGCTTGGAAATAATTTGCGTTCGGATTCTTTCATTTTGTTGTTGTTGTCTTTTTCGATAACCGTTTCAGACGGAATTCTCAATGCCTGAATCAAATGCTCCATTTTACGATTTTCAACTATTTTTTCAATATTCGTTGCGACTTTATTTTCGTAACCTGAATAAGTATGAATAACATACCATTTTACTTCTTCGCTCATTTTATTTGATTTCTCCCGCCTGTATTATATAATAAATTATCCGCCGCTTATAAGCGATTTAACGTGTGAAAGTCCTGTTATTCCCCAGCCGAAAAGCAAGTCCAGAAGTCCCACTACGATTGTCATAAACAGGATGGCGATTACAACAACCCCGGTATTCTGTATAGTCTGCGTTCTTGTGGGCCAGACGATTTTTTTAAGTTCGCTTTTATAATCTTTTAAAAACTTCTTAAACCTTTCCATGAGCGACGGTTTGTCTTTTTTAGCCGGTTTGTCAGGCTGTTTATCGGGTTTATCGCTGTCCGGCTTTGCAACGGCGGCTTTTTTTATTTTTATTTCCGGCGCGTCAATTTTCTCAATGTCTTTAGATTTCTCGGATTTTGTTTCTTCTGCCATACGAAATATTTGCACCTCTCTTTATAATTTTTTAACCTGTTTTATTTTGTTTCTCTGTGCAAGGTATGTTTACGGCAGAATTTGCAATGTTTATTTTTTTCCAATCTGTCCGGATCATTTTTCTTGCTCTTCATTGTCTCATAATTTCTCTGTTTACATTCTGTGCAAGCAAGCGTAACTCGTACTCTCATTTATGCGGCACCTCCCAATTAATTTAATTATTAATTATCAATTATTTTGTTGCCTTCCTCACAAAAAAGGAACCCCTTTTTATAGAGGTATAAAAATTATACCATACTTTTTTGAATATGTCAATATATTTCCCGATTTTTATTTAAATTATTTTTCATGTCTCCCGCTTATTTTATTGACAAATTCTAAGACTTCTTTTTTTTCGAGTTCGCTGAGACGCATATATCTGTCGTGAAGCTCGTTTTCGGATATTGTATTACCGTCTGTATTTTTTGTATTATCTGAATTAGGGGAATTTTCAGAATTTATTTCATCTATTTCTCCGTTAAATATAAGTTTTTCCACATCGATATTCAATTTTTTGCACAATTTCAGACCGGAACGTATATCGATTGATATATTGTCTTTTAGCAAAATAGCGTTTAATTCTATCGGGGAAATGCCGCTGTAATCCGCAAAATCCGCGATACTGCCGTATTTTTCAGTTATATATTTATATAGAATATCGTTTATATTTAACATAATTTATTTTACCCGCATAATCTTTAATTTTTTCATAGGGAACGGATTAATCCGTTCCCTACGATATATTATACTGTCAAGATATTACAGAAATTTTACCGATTTCGCAATTTTTATTCCTGACTTTCATCTTCTTGTTCTAACGCCTTGTCCCAATCGCCTTTGCTGTATGTTTCGTCAACCATATCGTTGATTCCGGCTAACAACATGATAATCCCCTGTACTTTATGCGGCTGGACGACATACGTGCCTTTTTCATAATTGTTTTTATCTTCTTTGACTAAATCTGCGGTGATAAGCGGTTTTAAGTGATGATATACCTGTCCGGTCGAACTATATCCGCCGTCTGTCACAATTTCTGCGACAGTCCGTGGTTTTAGTAAAAGCGCAATCAGCATATTCAGCCTATCGCTGTTGCCGATACAAGCCAACACTTTTTCAGCCATATGATTTTTAATCAACTTCAAAAGATGATTAGTACTTATTCCTTCATTATTATTTCCTTCACTAATCCATGTCGATTGTCTGTCACCGCTTGCAAAAACTCCCGTATAAGCGATTCTTCCGGTGTCATTACTTACCCCGCAGGCATTTTCCAGCCTGTCAAGGAGAGCTTTGATTTCTGATGAGCTTTTTTCAAATGTCTTACATTTAACCATTTTATTGATATGTCCTGCCAATTCAGGTTTGCTGTCCATTTCTATTTCTTTTGTTGAAACGGCTGGCGCTTTTGTCAGCAGTTTTTTTATTTCAGCTATCTGCTGTTTTAATTCGTCGATTTCCTGTTCGAGATTCCTTGACATAATAAATTTTCACTCCTCGTTAAATAACTAAATAAATTTCAATATTACGTAATTGCGCTATTACATAATTATTATAACACAGCCATTTTGTTTTGTCAATACGTAATTACGGAATTTGAAAAATATTTTTTGTGAAAATAAATAAAACCAAAAAACGAGGAATTAAATTTCCCCGTTTTTTCTATTTTATAGGTGTATATCTATCTTGGACTTATAATCGGTTCTGTAATGTTCGCTTTCGGAAGCCTGTATGACCTTGCAGTTATCGGAGGAAGATATTTGTCAGGATTGACCGGATATTCTTTCTTGGCGATTACATCCAATATTTCCGCGATACTCTTGACGTCCATCGTGTCATAAGGTCTGTAGAAGTTTTTGTTCTGTCCGGTAATCAAATCAAAATAGTGCAATTTTGCGATTGACGAATAAGACCACATGTCCGGCGTTATATCCCTGAAAGACATCTCGTGGAAGTTGATTGTGTTTGGCAGCACTAATATTCTGTCAAATATCGCCGCCGCTTCTTCTTTTGTCACACTTTCGTTTGGAGCATATTTACCGTCAATTCCGCGCAGTATGCCTCGCCTCTTCAATGCGTTTATATATCCAGCACCCCAATAATTATCTGTGTCGGGGAATGATTCGCTATTCGCCGGTTCAGGTGATATGCCGTATAGCTTCGCTATCAGCACAGCCGTTTCGCCGCGCGTCAATACTGTCGAGGATTTCACGGTGCGGCTGTTGCCGCTGTTGTTGAGCGCGTCCGCGATTTTTTCCAAAGAAATTTTTGAGGACACAATAGGCGCGGATTCTTGCGGTACCTGTTGTTCGGTTATATTCTCGGTTTCCGGGTTATTAACTGTTGGCTGAGTTGCAGGCGGTGCAGATGTTGGCGGTATTATCGGAGTTGCTGTAGTCGTGGGTGTTGGCGTTGTGGGTTCAGTAGTTGTAGTTGCAACGGTAGTGGGTTCGGTTGTCGTCGGTGCAGCAGTAGTTTTTATTGCTGTCGTTGTCGGCTCAGTCGGTTCCGTTGTAACGGGCATATTTACATTCACGCCGTTCAAAGCGTCGGAATAGAAACTCCATGTCTGTATGCTTTCCTGACCGAGAGCCCAACTTCCCGCGCCTTTGATTCCAAAGTTATATATAGTGTCTAATTTATATTTTACGGATTCTAAACTGTCGTACCAAATATCATATTTACCCGCAGTCAGGACTCTTCCGCCCCATACGAGCGGCTTTGGGTCGTCTGGCAGTATTGTCACTGTCACGTTTGCAGATTCAGTTTCTTTGTCATATCTTACGCTTGAATCGTAATTTTCAAGCATATATTCTATATCGCCGGCTGTTACGGCGAGACCGCCCGACGCGTCGCCCTCTTTCCAGTACCGTCCGAAGAAAGGCAGACCCGCGACGATTTTGCTTTTTGGCACGCCCTGATTTATCGCGTACTGTATCGAGCCCTCGAAAAACGCCTTGCTCGATATAGGTCCGGCGGGTCCGCCCTGATAAGATTCGTCGTAAGTCATAATCATCAGGTAATCCGAATAATCCGACAGCGCTTTATAATCATATGAACCGTGCCAGCCGACTGTCCAGCCTTTGGGATTTGCGGCTGTCGCGACTGAAACGATTTTATTTGCGGGTATCTTCTCTCTTAACAGACGCACAAAATCGCTGTATACGTTTCTGTACTGTTCGTTGACGTTTTCAATGTCTACGTTTATGCCGTCCATATTATACAACGCAATCATATCGGCTACTTGAGTCGACAGGTTTTCCCTGTTATCAAGAGCGGCGTTTCCTTTAAATCTGTCCCAGTGATTGCTGATAAACGGCGTCACTGATATGCCTCTGCTATGCATTTCGTCGATAAAAGAAGCGTCGATTTTATTTGACGGCGTTATCAGTAAACTGCCGTCGGGATTAATATCAAAATAATCATTGCAGACTGTTTTGATAGAACCGCTTGTATTATTAAGAATCTTGAGATATGACGCCGATGTTCCGGCGTACAGATACGTAAGACTTTCCATGCCCGTACTTACAACGGGGTTATTCCCAGTACCCGTACCGGGACTGCCTGTCGTGGTTTCAGGCGCAGAAGTGGCAGTTGTAGCAGTCGATGGGATATAAATCACAAGTCCGGGATAAACGTTTAACGGGTCTACCGTCGGATTAAGAGCCATAAGCTCGTCTAAATTAATATTCAGCTTCTGCGATATAAGCCACAGAGTATCGCCCTGCTGAACAATATATTCTGTATATTGTATAACAGCGTCCGCAGATACCGCTCCGTTTAACATAAATGGCGTCAGCATAAAAATAACAAGAATAAATGAAAACAGTCGTTTTATAAATTTATCAATCATAATCACTCCTTAAAAATAACTTGCGTATACAAATTATTATATAATAATCTATAATTTATATACATCTAATGAACTTATTAGAAAAATCTGGCAAACTCTGTTTGCCGATTTTTCTAAAAGTTCATTTGGGAGTAATTACAAATATTGACAAATTATTGTTTTATCGTCAAAAAATCCCGACTAAGAAAAATGCCCCTATTGTGACGCTGACTATAAATCCTGCGATATATTCGCTGAAAGTTCCTGTTTTTATTTTCATTATGCTGATATTTTTTTTCGATAGCGGATATAATATAGGGCATCCTTTTACCGTCAATAAATCTGCGAATATATGCGTAGCGTAACCGATTGCAAGTCCTGTGACGACTATTTTGAACGTCGGTTCAGTTATATAAAACGCCGCAACAAATAAAATCGCCGGCATAATCAGAGTGTGCATAAGCCCCCGGTGCTTTACCATAAATTTCAGATTATTCCTGACAAAATCTATTTTTGTCAGCGAAGTCAGAAGCAGGAACGGAATCAAAATCAAAAGCACAGTCAAAATTGCGGGTATAAGTCTGCTTTTTGTATATGCGTCAATAAGATAAAAAATTATTGCGGCGGCGATTAACGAACTGAAAATTGCAGATACTGCATTTAAGATGTTTTTTCTTGAACGTCCGAGTTTTGATCTGTCGTGGTCTATATCGGCGATCATCGCCCCGACCGGCACAGCGGCGAGATAAAATAAATGTATCGGGTCGTGCAATACGGTCATGCCGTAATATGCCGCCGCTCCTCCGACGACAATACCTATAAATTTATGCGTTTTCCCTGTCATATAATATAACCTCATCATATAATTAATATTTTAAATCTATATATCTTATATTTCGGTCTGATATAATTATTTTTTATATTTATTACATTATATGACAATTTTTTATATTTTTCAACAGATTATTATTAAATTTATTGCCAATTTTGCAAATTTATACCAAAAATGAGATTAAACATTCTGCAAAATATCGAGTTTAAAGTTTCAATTCATTCTATTTGTTTATTTAAATTTATATATAATTCACAAAAAAAACGCAATTATATGTGATAATACTATAGTCGGAAATTTGTAAAAAAAAGGATATTATATTATATTTTAAAATTGATATTATATTTTAAATAGTGGGGTAGCAGGGGATTTGTATTATATAGTGCAATCCTCTGCATTTTTTTGCGCGGCGTTTCGGGGAATTATTGAGAACCATCGGAATTATGCAAAAGCCTCCCTCCGCGAGGGAGGTGGCGCGCGAGATATTGTGCGGGATTATCAAAACAGCGTTTGACAGCGTGACGGAGGGAGTTCCTCCGCGAGCACTCGGCAAATATTTATAGTGTGCTAATCCAACTCCCTCCGGCTTCGCCGACTCCCTCACCCAAACTCCTCTACGGCGAGTTTATGGAGGCTTTGGTTCAACCGCTTTGCTTAATTTAAAACCCTTAATACACAAAAGAATATTACAGCAATCCGTTTTTGTATAATACTTCGGCTTCTTTCCAATATATGGGGAATTTTGCCTGAAATAAATAATAATGCGAATGTTGGGGATTATTTAATAAATCTTCACCTTTTATTGTTCTAATAACATGTCCACGAATAATATCATGTCGATATTGCGGTAATTTTTCATACTTTTCATATATAAATTTCCCCTGCTTCTCATATTCCATGATTTTTTCATAGACATCCTCAATATATTCCGCATCTGATATCGGGACAGGTTTGTATGAAACAGCACAGGATTCAACACCATGACTTTCATTCATTTCATAATCGCCGATGCAATGATAAATATAACCGCTCACGCCTTTGCAGGACAATTCCAATGCGCCGCTATACATTTCCTGATATGTTATGACATCTTCCCCGATATATAGCATTGGAGAGCTAAATAGCAGTTTTTTAAAATTGCTAATATAATGTAGTGCAACTTGCTTTCTTGTTGTTAAATAGACACATGCTTCCTTTAAATTTGAGCTTTTAGACGCAAATGGCATTAATTCTTTCAAGCCACCGATTTGTGTTCCGTGATAAAAATCCATTCATAACCTCCGGAAATTATATAAATTTTGTATGTTAATAAATAAATGACAGCGTGAGGCACGTCCCATCTTCGGGAGTTTCGGGCATGTACAGATACCCGTCGTCTGCGGCGAACATAAAGTTTTTTATGCCGGAATCCCATATGTCGAGATATGTCCATCTTTCTACATAACCATAAATTTTTCTCGGCAGGCATTTTTCGTTTAACTCCCTGAACATATCGACAAGTTTCAATGTCTGCGGTTTGACTGACTGTACAAGCGGTGCGAATATCTCGGAATATAATTTTTTAAACTGTTCAAAAGTGAATATTACAAATTGCGGGATATATTTATCGCCGTCTTTTTTTATAATATTTTCTTTTACGGCGGTTGCGATAAGTTCTTTTTCGTCGTCTGTCATACCGTCTATTGAAAAGTTATTGCTTAAAAGATTCTCAAGTATCTTTTTCCAGTCTTTTTGTTGGTCGATATTTTTTGTCAGCGTCGACATAATGTTGACAAAAATATAAATTCCAAGCCAATATGTCGCATAATGTTCTTCCGGATGTTCGTCACTGCTAAATTCACTTGTAGTTTCGCTAAAACTGCGGCACCAAATACCGTTGACCGTATTCCATTTTTCCGGCTCGAAAATAGCTTCGGTGATTACTCCCATTTTAGGTAGTTTAACACCCTGATTTTCCGACTGGTCAAATCCGTTGATAAAATAACGTCCGCCGTCTTTGTGCAATTCCAATTCTTCATGTGATTTTAATTCGTTGTATTTTTTTAATGTTTTAAGCGGTTCGGATTCGGAAAAGTATCGCAGGTATAATGTCAAAATCGACCATAATAATTTATTCCAGTCAAAATCGCCGCCGTAAAATCCGATGTTTCTTATGTCTTTTTCATGCGAGTTGATATAATCAATTATTTTTCTGTAATAATTTTCTTTGACGTTTATATAAATATCCCTGACATTCTCAAAATGCTGCTTGTCTTTTATGCCGAAATTCGTGATGTATTTTTTGTTTTCAAGAGCTAAAAACTCGCGGTCAACAAGCCAGTCCAAGTCAAATTCCAAGTACGGCTTTGGAATACCCGTCATTTCTGCAAGTTCATCAAGAGATTTGCCGTTGTCTCCGTAGCATAACAGGCAGATGTTTTGTCTAATTAAACTTTCGTTTACGCGTTTTGTATCGGGGTCGGGACCGCCGTCGCCATTATAACCGAGCCGTAATTTCCCCGGTTTATAAACATATTTCTCATTCACGTTATTATTCATATCAAATTTCTCCTTTAATTTTTTACGCGCATCGAATAAATGCCATTTGACCGCGCTTTTGTTTATGTTGTATTTTGCCGCAATATCCGAAACCGATAAATTTTCAAGATAATATGCGATGATTATTTCCCTCTGCTGTTTCGACAAATCAGAAATTCTTCTGCGCAGATTGGCAAGCTCTTCTTTTAACTCGTCGTTTTCGGCAATCTCGTTTATATAGTCGCGTTCTTCGATAATATTGACATATAAACCGTTTTCGCCGTCTAAACTTATTATGTTATTCTCTTTTTTCAGCCTGCGAATCCTGTTGCACCATGTGTAATGCGCGATTTTCCAGATTAAATTGTCGAGTTTTTCAATTTCTTCCCTGTCTTTGACAAACGACAGGATTTGATATAAGACTTCTTGGGCTAAATCTTCGCCGTCGGGACGGTTTCCCGTTTTCTTTATTGCCCAGTTTAATATCATCAGCGAATAATCGTCGGCTATTTTTTTGAATAAACTGCTTACCGGTTTCATAAAATTTGCACCGCCTTTATTTTGTACGGATTGTTTCGAGCGCTCTTGATATTATAATAACGGGGAAATATGTTTGGTTAGTTTGATTTGTGAAAATTTTTTATGCAATTATTCTGCATCTTGCGTATATATAAATGCAGGATACGTTAAACGGGGTTTACAGGAATCAAATTGTGTTTTATAATATAGGCATAAATAATTTACGTGGGGAGGCATGTCGCATAAAAATCACGATAGACGAATCCGGCGGTACAAGCGAAATTGAGATTTACATAAAGTGCCCGAAAATCACCGAAGAAATCGAAGCTGTCGTCGCGCAGTTAAGACTTCTTGGCAAACAAAAAGCCGTTACAGGATTATATAACGGCGAAATATATTTTTTAGACTACCTAAATTTATAAGGACCGGTAAAATTGATGTTATATATGTAAGTTCATTTGTGGTAAGTGCGTTTGTGTGCGGCGCAATAATATACACACAATAAGGTAATACGCGCAAAACGCGTATTACAAACACGTAAACAAGAAGCTGAACGAGTACAAACAGAAAAACGGCGACGATAAAACGTAAAAAATCAATCTGTAGGGGGTGGATATTGAATCCGCCCCCTACAATAAAATATATGTTATATTGAAATTCGATATCCTCATGAACAAAATACATATCCGCCGATAGTCGCGTTAACCGGATGCGAGCGTATCGATTGATTTGCCGCCGTCGCCGAGGTTTTGGGATTGTAATAATATAGCGCGCCGCCTACTGGGTCTACGTTATTCAGTGCGGCCAGTGCCGCCCTGTACGCCGATTCGGCTATGGGCTGGTTAAACTGCCCGTCGTCGATACATGAAAACGCGCCGGGCTGATATATCACACCCGCAATCGAGTTTGGGAATGACGGATTTTTTACCCTGTTCAAAATAACCGCTCCGACGGCTATCTGCCCGATATACGGTTCCCTTTTTGCTTCAGCCGATATTAAACGCGCAAGCAGATTGATATCGTTTTCATTGTTGGCGGATAAAGCGTCTACCTGAAGTCCTAAGGCTTTTAACGTCTGCGAGCCGACGATGCCGTCTGAAGTAAGTCCCCTCGCTTTCTGGAACCGCATGACTGCGTCCTGCGTTTTTACGCCGAAAATCCCGTCAACACCGCCGAGATAATATCCGAGGCTTTTCAACGCGTTCTGCACTTCTGCGACGTTTTCGCCCCGCGCCCCTACTTTTGACAGCGCGCTTGCGTAATCCGAACCCGATTCGTTCGGATTTTTCAGCGAAGCATTTGAATCGCCGGGAACTGCTTCAATAAACGAATTAAACACGGATTTGAACGAAAACAGAATTGCGGCACAGATAAGCACGCAGTATGAGCCTAACGTTAATATTTTAAAAAACTTCATAAATATACGCCTCCGGGAAAAATAATATAAAATTTGGGAATTTTATTTATATTTTCCCTTTAATTTTGATATTTATACAGTTTTTGGCAGATTAATTATTCATTCATCAAAATAACTGTTTTGTCATATATTTTATTTGTATAAAAAAACTGAACTTGTTGAAAAATCAAAAAATCTTCGATTTTTTAGATTTTTCTATCAAGTTCAATATAATCGGGTGAAAATTTATGATAAACAGTTTAGACAAATTAACGGCAAAAAATAAGAAACATAAACTTAGAATTTTTAATATTGTACTTACCAAGAAAAATATAATATTTTACACATCTGTCATCGTTATATTTTTAACAGCCGGGATTTTGTTTGTCTGCTATGGAATTGCGAAAACGGAGAGTGCGTCTAATACAGAGGCATCGGCTAAAGATTATATAAAATGGATGGAGTTTAATGTGCAGTTGTCAACGCTGCAGAAAGCGTTGAAGTACGATATAGATTCTTACGGCACTGAAACTCCCCTGAATTGGATTGAGCTTATATCTTACGCCGCGACTGAAAATTGGGGCAATGTTAAACAAGTGAAGAAAATGAACAAAAATATTGACGATTTGGTGAAAAAATTACGCGGCGGCGCAACAATCGGAGAACTAACGGAAAATAATAAAAATATGAAATTATATCCATATTATTATGAGACGTTTTATTCCGTGCTCGGCGGATTTGTCGGGGAATATGAAGTTATAGAGCCGGACCCGTCAAATCCTCTCAAAGAGATTACGACTAAAAAATACGGACTGAAAGTCTTTTCACCGGTCGCTAAAGGATACGGCTATACGCATTACGAGGACTTCGGCGCGTCGCGCTCGTACGGATACAGCCGTCCCCACACAGGCAATGATTTACTCGGAAACGTGGGCACTCCGATTATCGCCGTCGAGGACGGATATGTCGAGGCAATAGGCTGGAATCAATACGGCGGCTGGAGAATAGGTATAAGAACATATGATAAAAAACGTTATTATTATTACGCCCACTTGAGAAAAGATCATCCGTTTGTTCCAAATTTAAAAGAAGGAGACGCAGTACATGCCGGCGACGTCATTGGTTATTTAGGCATGACGGGGTACAGCGCAAAAGAAAACGTCAATAATATAACGATTCCGCACCTGCATTTCGGATTGCAGATAATATTCAGCGAAGTGCAGAAAGACGGGACAAATCAAATCTGGGTGGACGTGTATAACATTGTAAATCTGCTCGAAAAAAACAGGATGCCCGTCGCCAAAGACATAACCGGAAAAGATTATATGAGAACAATAAAGATAAACAATATCGTCACGGATTAGCTATTCTGTTTATATTATGAAGCAGTAAAAATTTTAAAATTTACAAATAAAGTTTAATAAATATAATTTATAATAATTCTGGATATTATAAATTATATTTTTATATTGCCGGAGGTTATGTGTATGAATATACCGGAAGACATACTGAAATACAATCTTCAGAATGTTTATTTTCTGATTGGCGCTGCCTGCGGCGGCAAAACAACAATGGCAAACGCAATATCAAAGAAATACGGCTATATGCATTTCAATGATAATTATCACGAGGAAAACTTCGCAAACTTTCAAAAAATATGCGACGAAAGATATAAAGAATCACCGGAGTATACTGAATCCGCGAGTTACGATTGGGAACGGCATTTCAACAGACCGCCGGAGGAGTATAATAAGAGCCTCGGAAAAGGATACTTGGAATATTTTGAATATGCGATTATTGAGATTATAAAATTTGCCAATAAAAATGTAGTCGTAGCGGATATTAATCTGCTTGGATTATCATGCAATTTAATTAAGCAAATCGCGCCGTATAATAGAATTGCCTGTCTGCTTGCTTCGCCCGGATTGGTTGTTAAAGATTATTATGAAAGGGACGATCACAGAGATATTTATGAAGCTATTATGCGGCTGAAAGACCCGGGAAAAGCGTTGAAGAATATGGAGGATGTTACAAAACAAGGGACGCAAAAAACGATTGACGAAGTGAAAAAAAGCGGATTGTTCTATATTATGCGGGATGAAAACAGTTCGGTTGAAAATACACTAAATATTTTGGAGCGGCATTTTGAGTTAATAAAATAACGTTTAAAAATAAAAAATAAAAATATTAATAAGAGGTATCATTATGAAAAAAAATATATTGGGAAAAACCGGCATTGAAGCCAGCGCGGTCATTTTCGGAGGCATCGTGACAACAGGGGAAACACCCGAAGATTGCGCGCGCTATGTGGCATACGCAGTCGATAAAGGCGTAAACTATTTTGACGTTGCCCCCAGTTACGGAAACGCTCAGGAAATGCTCTCCCCAGCCCTCGCTCCATACAGAAAAGACGCGTATCTCGCCTGCAAAAGCACTGTCAGAAATTCCGCCATAAAATACGAATTATATAACTCTCTGAAAGTTTTGAAAACCGATTATTTTGATGTATATCAGCTTCACGGACTTTCATCGCAGGAGGATATTGACGCGGTTTTCTCGAAAAATGGAGCAATGGAGGTTTTGATACGCGCAAAAGAGGACGGGTATATCCGAAACATAGGCATATCTGCTCACAGCGAGGATATAGCAATTCAGGCGCTGGCATATTATGATTTCGCGACGGTTTTGTTTCCCATCAACTGGGCGTTGAATATAGACAAAGGATTCGGCGACAGGCTGATAAATATATGCAAATATCAGAATAAAGGCATTTTAGCTATTAAAACTCTCGCTCACCGCTTATGGGCTGATGAAAATGAGAACAGAAGATTCCCGAAATCGTGGTGCAAGACGATATATGACAACGACGCATTAGCGAAAGCGGCGATAAAATATACGCTGGCAAAAGGCGCGCACGCGATAGTGCCTCCGGGAAATTTCGAGCAGTTTTCGTATATTGTCGAGCATATAGACGAATTTATTGACAATCCTCTGAATGACGGCGATATGAAAATCCTGAACGGCGAGCTTGAAAATGTAAGAGGGCATCATATTTTTTAACGGAGG
Organism: Oscillospiraceae bacterium; assembly: GCA_009780985.1. Classification (GTDB taxonomy): domain Bacteria; phylum Bacillota; class Clostridia; order Oscillospirales; family WRJC01; genus WRJC01. The sequence goes on from WQYZ01000076.1 coordinate 18,185, forward strand.
AGTAAAATTAAAATGAAAACAAATCTCAGCATAAACGGGAAACAGTTTTATATCAACGGGAAATCGGTTTACAGCGAGATACCGGGAGCAAATCCGGCGTCGTTGGGACTATTGTGGAATCAGCGGCTAATTCAGGGCGTGTTTGACGACAAAACGGACCGGACGCGTTTCAACCTCTTTAAAGACAAAGTTTTTGACCCCGAACGCAACACAGATAACTTGATTGCCGCGCTGTCTGAATGGCACACATATGGACTGCGGGCTGTGACTGTAGGTTTTCAGGGCGGGTGGCCTGTGAAATGCGCAGACGTCAGCGACATAGAAAATAATCCGTTCGGCGCAGACGGATTGTCGCTTGACGATGCCTACGCGCATAGAATGGATAAGATTATCCGCGCCGCCGATGAATTGGGAATGGTCGTGATTGTGAGCCTGTTGTACTGGGCGCAGTGCAACCGTATCAAAGACGGACGCGCAGTCGTCAACGCAGTCAAAACGGGCGCAAAATTCCTGCGCGGCGGCGGATATAGTAACGTGATTTTAGAGATTGCCAATGAGTACAACATACAGCCTTTCAGCTCTCACCCCATAGCGTATTCGCCGGAAGGCATGGCAATGCTGATAAAGACGGCGCGGGAATATTCAGGCGGCATGCCTGTCGGATCGTCGGGCGGCGGAGGTATGGCGGACAGGGAAGTTGCCGACGAGAGCGATGTTGTAATCATACATGGAAACGGTTTAACCCGAGGGGAATATTATGATTTTATAAACAGAGTCAAAGAATGGGCAGGTGAAAAGCCGGTGTTATGCAACGAAGACTCGCCGTGCTGTACCCGCGTCGATGTAGGGCTTGAAACGTACACTTCATGGGGTTATTATAACAATTTCACAAAGCAGATTCCGCCCGCCGATTACGGAATCACGCCCGGCGAAGATTTATATTTTGCCCGCAGGATTGCGAGAGCTGTTGGGATACATGTTGAGGAACTGCCGCTTGGAAAACAGTTTTACTTGCAGGGGCTTGAGGACTGGACGTCTTTTCACGGAAAGCGCGCCGTCCGTCTTGCCGCAGAGTTTCCTGAGACTATTCATTACGTCGATTTCTATCTTAATGAAAAGAAGATATACCGCAGTTATGACGAGCCGTTTTTTCTCCGGCGAGAAACAACGTGGCTTTGCGAATCGTGGGCAGTAAAACCAGATGATAAAGAATGGAAAGCTGTTGTGAAGCTCTGCGACGGACGGTCGATAGAGATAGAAAAGAAGCTGTAAATCGTTAAATAAAAATTATTGTCAGATATATGCATTAAACGTAGGAAATTTATATAATATAGGAAAATCAAAAATGAACCTTTGACTATTTTTTTGCGTCTTAATTAGAGAAGTTGATTTCAATATAATTATGAAAGAGGAAAAATTAAATGAACGCTACTGTTTTAGTAGATATGTTCGGTTGCCCAAATCGGTGCAGACATTGCTGGCTGGGTCATGGAAAAAACAGACAAATGAGTATTGACGATTATCTTTGGATTGCCGAACAATTCAGAAATCATTTTAACGAATTATATTTTTACAGTTGGTATAAAGAACCGGATTACGCAGACAATTACAGAGAATTATGGGATTTGGATGTTAAACTGAGCGATAGTAAGCCAACAAGACATGAGCTTGCGAGTATATGGCGTATGGCCAGGGATGAAACTTACGCTCCGTGGCTAAAATCTCTCGGAGTGAATGCGGTTCAAACAACGTTATTCGGCGGCGAGGAAAACACGGACTATTTCACAGGCAGAAAAGGCGCGTTTAAAGACATATTAACAGCCTTTGAGTGAATGTTTGCGGCAGATATCATGCCAATCCCGCAGATTTTTGTATATCAGACAAATATCGGCGACCTCGAAAATAT
>WQYZ01000077.1 GCA_009780985.1 Oscillospiraceae bacterium
AATTATAATAACATATAATGACTGTATCGAAATGTTAAATCTTAATCCAAAGCCCGAAATCCTAAGGAGATTTTTTATAATGTCTGCTAAATCAATGAACATAGCAAAAAATTATTTAACCGGAAAATTAAAATGCGCCGAATTCGCGCTTACAAACTCATGTATAGCAAAATGCAGTTTCTGCAATATATGGCAGCAGAAACCGAAAGTTTTTGTCGACCGCGAAAAAGCCCTGAAAGCCCTTGATATACTCGCCGATTTCGGAGTGTCGCATATGTGCTTCACCGGAGGCGAAGCCCTTATGCACCCTAACGTCGTCGAGTTTGTGGAAAAGGCGACAAAAAGAAAGATTCACAGCGCGATGCTGCTTGCGGCTCCCTCGCTTCTTTTAAGAAACGATATGGTAAAACGTCTTGAAGACGCGGGAAACGACGTCCTGAGTATTTCTTTTGATTCGGAAGACCCGGAAGTAATGGCGCAGTCCCGACAAATCCCCAATATTATCGACGACATGAAAAGAGCCATGGAACTCATAAAAAAGACTAAAGTAAAATCAATGGCGTCCGTGCTTATCTGGAATAATAACTACGATAAACTCGAAGAAGTGTTTAAAGCCGCAACGGACATGGGATACGACTTTATCGCGCTTAACTATCCCACATTTTCCGAATCGTCGGTATATGTTCTGGGCGGCGAGGGGATAAACTTATCGCGGGAGAATATAATACAGGGCCTTGAAACTGCGATTGCCCTGAAAAAAGAGAAAAAATATAAAATCGTAAATACCACGGCGGGAATGGAGAACATAGTCAATTATCTGAAAGACCCGGAAAGCGTAAAATTCCGCTGTTTCGGCGGAAGACATGTGATGTTTGTAGACTGGTTTTTCGACGTATATGCGTGTATGCAGCTGCCGAAACCCATCGGAAATATTTTCGATATGAAAGAAAAAGATTTACACATACCGACGTGCAATAAATGCAATATGAGCTGGTACAGAGATTTAAGCATATATTTTCACGGAATACGCAGTCTTCCCGTACTCTTTGAGGCGTTCAGGCAATCCGGTGATTTTCTGTAAATCTAATTTATTTTATTTATATCATACGGCGTAGCCTGATATACAAAATAATTCAGCCAGTTTGAAAATAATAAATGCCCGTGGCTGCGCCATATATTTTTCGGGGTTTTTGTATCGTCGTTGTTCGGGAAGTAATTCACGGGCAAATTGATGTCAAGTCCCTTTTCTTTATCCCTGAAATATTCTTTTGCCAATGTGTCATAATCATATTCGGAATGTCCGGTTATGTAAAACTGGCGCATTTTTTTTGACGCGACTATGTGAATTCCCGCTTCGGGAGAAGAAGCCAATATCTCCAAATCCGGCATCAAATCTATATCGTATTTTCTGACTTCTGTGTGCCTTGAATGAGGTGCGTAAAATATCTCGTCAAATCCCCTCACAAGCTCGTGATCGGGCTTTTTTACTTCATGTGCAAATACGCCGAAAATTTTTTTCTCTAACGGATATTTGTTTATCCCGTAATGGAAATACAAACCTGCCTGCGCGCCCCAGCATATGTGAAGCGTGGAATAAACGTTGAATTTCGACCACTCCATTATTTCGCAGAGTTCTTCCCAGTAACCGACTTCTTCAAAAGGCATAGTCTCGACCGGCGCGCCGGTTATTATAAGCCCGTCGAATTTTTCGTTTTTAATCTGCCCGAAAGATTTGTAAAAAGAGCTTAAATGTTCATTAGAAGTGTTTTTCGACTGGTATGTGGACGTCTGGAGCAGGACAATCTCGACCTGCAGGGCGGTATTTGACAAAACCCGTATAAGCTGCGTTTCGGTTATAACTTTTGTAGGCATTATATTTAAAACAGCGATTTTAAGCGGTCGTATATCCTGATGGTCCGCTATCAAATTTGGCATAACGAAAATATTTTCTTTTGATAATATATCTGCGGCGGGAAGCCCGTCGGGAATTTTTATTGGCATGTATATCACTGCTCCTTAAAACATAATAAAAAAATAGCTGAAAAAAACAATATTTTAGCGCAAATTGTAAAATTTCGCACTGCATAATTCTTTACGCATATTTTAACATAAAAAATATATATTGTCAATCAAAAAATCTTATAAAACTGTATTTTTCATCTTACGCATTATTATGCAATATTACGCATAAATATGCTGCATAAATATGTATACGGCGGATATTGTAAAAAAATAAAATAATTTTTGTGAATTTTTTCATTTTTATTGTTTTTTTACGTATTTTTTGGTATTATTAAAATATCGTTAAAAATTAAGGGCGAAAGTTTTATAAGTATTTGTATAAAGAAAGTAAAAGAAAAAGGAGTACATAAAGAAAATGAAGAAAAGATTGCAAGGATTTATAGTTGGATTGATTTTAGGCGTTGTACTGTTTACGGGGACAGCCGCCACAGCCGCAAATTATCAGGCGTTAGCGGCGACTTTTCCGGTCTACATAAACGGCGCGGAGTGGCAGACAGACAGTCCGCCCATCGTGATTGACGGGCATACGTATCTGCCGCTGAAAGCTCTCGGGGACGTGTTAGGCGTCGATATTCAATGGAACAGCGCGCTTTTCAGAGTAGATATTACAAAACCTGAAGAAATAGTCGTAATATCCGATCAGGGAAACAAATATCACCGTCAAAACTGTCCGACTGTGAAAAAGGTAAAAGAGTATGTCACTAAAGAAGAAGCGGCAGCTATGGGTTATGAGCCGTGCGGCGTTTGCCAGCCGTAAGGAATACAAAAAACAGCAGACAGTTAAATCTGCTGTTTTTTTATATTGTGTGTTTATTTGTCCATGATAAAAATCATTGAATACGGGAAACGCGTGTTTGGGGCAGAATTGTCGTCGTAATCGTATTCCTGTTTTATAATTCCCTGTTTAAGGGCTATACGGATTGCCGCCATTGTAAATATGTCACACGCCCATAAATATTGTTTCTGCAGCGGGACGCTTGTAAGATGTTTTGGAATCTCTTGTTTTTTATCTTTTAAAAATTCGGTTAACGGTTCTTTTATATCGTTTTTGAAATTGTTTGATATTTCCCACATTATTTCCTCAAAGGATTGCCATTCTTTTATAGACATTACAGGAATATCCAACGCGGGTTTACCGTCGCTTTCATACCGCATAATCCCGCATTTCACAAGCCACGGTATTTTTTTCAGAAGCTCTGTGTTAAATCCGGTTCTTTCGGGATTTGTTCCGCTTTCTACCATATAAAGCAATTTTAAAATATTGTCTTCTTTTTCGTAAAAATTATTTACGTTCAATTCTTCGTTTTCCTGAAATAAATAACGTTTTATAGGGAATCCTTCCAAGTCATAGACGTAAAACATAATTTCTTTGGAATCGAAATAATTTTCGAGGCGCGTCCAGCGTCTTCCGGCTATGCTGTATTTACGGATTTCCCCGACCGTTTCGCCCGGTTTGAATACATTGCCGAAAGCAATCCATTTCCCGCCGTTCGGACGGTCTTTAAAGATTTGTTCGGCGTTGTAAATTTCCGAAAAAGCGTCGTATGTGCTGATACATTCAGTCATAACATATAATTCTAAGGCATTTCTCTGATGCTCGTTAAACCGTGCGTAATATTCGCTGTTCCTGATTTTTTCAAGCCCGGGTTTTAGGGATTTGAAGAATAAATCATTATTGTCTTCGATAAATTGTTTTTCTGCGGGAATATATTTATTTTTGTCTTCGACCGTTGAAATCATAAAGTCCGTATAAACTTTATTCCCCGTGCGTACCATAAGTTCGCCGTCCACTAACTTTTTGACAATCGGCTCTACATATGCCGTCGGTATTCCGATTGCTTTTGCCAGTTCTGTTTCCGTGACAGGCTCGTTATACGCAAGCCATAATAAATTCTGAACGATTAAGTCATCGTTGACAAGCGACATCGGTTCGCCGTCAATACCCATATTGCCGCTGTTTGAAACCCACATTTTTATAGGTTCGTAACTTTGTTTTTCGTAGTTTTCCATAATGCTTAACTCCTTTTTAATTTGTTCCCTGCCTGCGGACAGTCTGCTTTTTACGGTGCCCTGCGGGATATTGAGCGCGTTCGCGATTGCATAGACGCTTTCGCCGTTCATGTAGTATCTGATAATCACTTCGCGGTGGAGTCCCGACAGATATGCGACGGCTTTCCTGACCTGCACCGCTTCGTCGGTCTGACCGATATGCTCGAAGCAGTCTTTATCGTCGGGCATATCAAAATCCTCGCCGAACGTTCCCACGGTTACTGTGGCGATTTGGTATTTCCGCCGGAGTTTCTGATAGAATTTGCGGTTCAGAACAGTCAGAAGCCAACCACGCATATCGTTGATTTTGTTACCCCGTGAAAGATAATCTAAAGCCGCCAAGAGAGTGTCCTGCGTCAAATCCTGCGCTTCGTCAAGATTTCCGCATTTATATAACGCCGCAGACAAAAGGAAATTTGTTTGATTTTCAAGATTTTCAATTAAATTATGCTGGATTTTTTCATTTTGCATACCGGTATGTACCTTTTTAATTATATATTTTATATTATTTTGAAAGCCTTCGTATATAAAGTTGCGGAAATTATAATACGGTTCACCCGATTTTAAAAATTTTTATAAAAATTATATTTTCTGTATTTTCAGATAAATTTAAGTAAATTTAAACTTTCTTTAAAAATTTTGTGTTTTTTGCTTTAATTATACCTTAAAACATTGACAAAGTAAATTTAATATAGTATAATATCATAGAAATATACATTTATAACAAAAATTAACGGTTTATATTTTTATTGTTATGGGGGGAAGTGTATGAATATAAAGTCAAAAAAAATAAAAGATGTAATCTCATTTATTCTAATTGTAAGCATGATTTTATCCTGTTTCGGATTGTTTTCTACGGGAGTTGCGGCTGAAGGGCTATACAGTCCCGATACTTTGCCAGCCGATACCGCAAGTATGTATACAGACGCCGCAGCGAACGCAGACTTGACTGCAAATTCTAACTATACTAACTATGCAAAAATTTCAGTTTCAATTGATTATGCCGACGAAACAATAACTCTTAGCGGAAAACCCGACGGAGGTCCGGCAGTAAAATATATGTATTCTCCGAACGCGACGGCAAGCACTGTCGCAAAGAAACTGGCGGCTGAAAAATGGTATCCGGTCTACGGAAACACTATCAGTATAACCCCATATATTCCGAAATCCGCAAGCGGGGAAATACTTTTCGCTTTCAGGGATGCGGACGAATTTCCCAGTATCGACGGAACATACAGTTCCCGCGTGCTGAGCATGCCTATTACAAGCAGACCGAATATATCGCCGACTGATTTTAAAAACAGCGTAAAATATGACCCGCAAAGCGAGACAATACGAATATCCGGCGATTTGCTTTCAGTATATGATTATCAGATAGGCAGCTTCGGAGAGGGAAGATGGATCACTGGTAACACAGATTATTCGATTGATGTAAGTTCAAAATATAACGCAATGGGCGGCACTGTTACGATAAGAAAGAGCGCGACAGACTCGAGTTTTGTTTCAAATGAATACAAACTCAGAATACCGGCTGCGCCAAGTATCCCCAAAGTAAAAGTCAACGAAAGTACGAAAAAAATCATAGGTATAATCACAGGGACTAACGCGTATGCGTGGTCTATGTCGGAAAACGGAACATATACTCAATTTACCAGCAGAGTTATAGATCTGACTGATTTTGAAAATCAGATGGGCACATCTATCGGTCAATTCAGTGAAGAATCAAATATGCCGACGCTCGGCTCGGCTAATTCCATAAACGGCATGGACGATTATATTATAATATACATCAAAGTTTTAGCTACCGGCAATAAGCCTTCGTCGCCTGTGGAAAAATTATACGTAAAAAAATCGCTTATTGAAGACAGTAAAAAATATTAATAAATTATTAATCTTGAGAATACGTAGGGGGTCGGTTTCCTAATGAACATTGTTCAGTCTGCCGACCCCCTTTTATAAATTATTCCGATAAATCCTTGACCGTCACATCAGGATTGGTATATCTGCGCCTGTTTTGGGTTCTATTTTTATAGTTTATCGCACGCTGAGGACAGAACTGTATACATGCGACACATTGTTCGCATTTATGTCTGAACGACGGTTTGCCGTTCGGCATTTCAATGTTTTTTACCGGACATACGGATTGACAGATTCCGCAGCCGTTGCAGTTTTCGGAAACGACATAACCTGAATCTTTATTTGCGATTTTATCGCTTTTATACAATGAGTTATAAAAACGGTAAATAAAATTCGACCCTGCGGGAAGTTTTGTAGACGCTTTCCGCTTTATTATTTCAGCCGCCGATTCAACCGGACTTTTTGCTTTTTCCAAAACTTCGTCTTTGACTTTATTTTCCTGCATGTCGTACAAAACGACATAGTTTGAGGGCATTCTTATGCCAAATCCCGCGTTGAGCATGATTTGTTTGTCTTGCAGCAGTTTTTTTAAATCGTATATTGCGCCGCCTTTAGTTCCGCCGTAATTTATTGCGGTGAAATAATAGGCGTTTTTATTTGCCGAAAAGTCTGTTTCTTTGATGAAATTTTTTACGCAGTTTGGCATACCGAGAAAATATACGGGAAACACAAACCCGATTCTCTCATATCCGCCGCCAAGAGATTTTTCGCCGTACCTGGGTATTGACGCGACCTCGCAGTCGGTTAGTTTACCAGCAATATCCCGAGTTATTTGCAGACTGTTTCCCGTACCGGTGAAATAAAAAATAATATTTTTTGACATTTTATAAATTCGGATTTTGCCGAATTTTCACCTCCGTTTCGTTGTTTTATATATTTTCACACCATAACTGTTCCGCCGCATACCGGTATGCAGACCCCTGTGACAAAAGACGCCAAATCCGAAGCCAAAAATAATACGGAGTTCGCGATTTCCTGATCTGTTCCCCTGCGCGCCAAAGGCACGTTTACGGAATATTCCGGGGCGATTTCGCTGTGATTTTGCCTGTCGTTGTCGCTGATTGTCCAGCCCGGAGCAACCTGATTTACCGTTATGTTGTATTTGCCGACTTCTTTTGCGAGAGTTCTGTAAAGTCCGTCCATGCCTCTTTTTGCGGAAGCATACGCCGCCGAATTTGCGTTGCATAAATACGAGCACTCTGTGTTTATCCCGATAAAGCGACCGCCGTTTTTTTCTTTCGATTTCATTGCCGGAATAAACGCTTTTGCCATGAGCACGCTGTGCATAACGCACGAATCAAACTGCGATTGAAAATCTTTTAAATCCTGCTCTAATACAGATACCCATTTGTACTGTATAACTGCGTTGTTTACGACAATGTCGGGACTGCATAGATCTGCGTTTATTTTGTCCCGCATTGCGTTTACGGAATTTTCGTCGGTTATATCGGCTTGAACGGCAATTGATTTTACTCCGTAATCTTGCGTTATTTCTTGCGCAAGTCTTTCTGCCATGTCTTTATTTTTGAAATAATGCGCGGCGACGTCCGCGCCGCACGACGCCAGAGTGCGAGCCATTACTCTGCCGAGCTGTCCCGTTGCGCCTGTCACAACGGCGGTTTTGCCTTTTAAACTTATTTCCATACAAACATATCCCCTTTAATTTTTCCTATTTAACAAATTATTTATATTATAAAACAGAAATTTGCATAATTCAAGTATTGTTTTATAAAATTTGCTGTGATATAATAAAAATAAATCAAATTACGGGGGGATTTTTATATGGCAAAATTATTTTATCAGGGGCATGGAAGCTACAGAATTACGGCGAACGACGGCAGGGTGATATATGTTGACCCGTATGCGGGCGACAAGGAAAGTTATAAATTGCCCGCGGATATTATCTTAGTGACGCATCAGCACCACGACCACAATCAAACCGATTTGTGCGCGAAAAAAGACGGCTGCAAAATTATCACAAACGCCGAAGCGTTGGCTGGGAAAACGCACAATTCTTTCGATGTCGGCGGAATATCGATAGAATCCGTCGAGGCGAAAAATCTTATGCACAATCCGAAAGACTGCGTGGGGTATATTGTCACAATGGACGGGATTAAAATCTATGCGGCGGGAGATACGTCAAAAACGGAGCAGATGAAAACGTTCGCCGAAAAAAACATAGATTACGCGTTATTCCCATGCGACGGTAAATTCAATATGAGTTTGAAAGAAGCTGCGGAGTGCGCGAAAATAATCGGCGCAAAGCACAACATTCCGATACATATGTCGCCGGGCAAGTTATTCAGCCGTGAAAGAGCCGAGAAGTTCGACGCGCCGAACAGGCTTATTCTCGAACCGAATCAGGAAATTGAACTGTAGAAAATAAAAAATATTTTGATAATTTTCAGGAGGAATAATTTTATGGCAGAAACAAAATCATCACGCAAAAAAATCACGTTTATTGGCTCGGGGAGCGTGACGTTTACACGCAACCTCGCGCGCGATATTCTCTCGTTCCCGGCGTTTGCGGACTGCGAAATCGCGCTTATGGATATAGATGCGGAAAATCTCGAACTGTCAAGAAAAGCGGTTGAAAAAATAATTACGGACAGCAAAACAAACGCAATCGTGACGGCTACGACGGACAGAAAGGAAGCCCTGAAAGGCGCGGACGGCGTGCTCTGCACAATCGAGTGCAGCGACGACAGAACGACCGCGTCGGACGTCAATATCCCGTTAAAATATAATATAAGCGTGAATATCGGCGACACGCGGGGTCCGTCCGCTATATTCAGATTTATGCGCACTCTCCCGTTTATGATTGAAATTGTCAGGGATATAGAAAAATACTGCCCCGATGCGGTCTTTTTGAATTATACAAATCCTATGGCTATGCTTTGCAGGGCTATGCAGGGAATATCTGATATAAAAGTCACGGGGTTATGCCACAGCGTTCAGGGAACCGCAGGTATGCTCGCGGAGTGGATAGGCGCGCCGAAAAAAGAAATCACGTATTTGTGCGCGGGGATAAATCATCAGGCATTCTATTTAAAATACGAATGGAACGGCAAAGACGCTTATCCGTTAATCAGAAAAGCTATGGAAAAACCTGAAATATTAAACGCGGAACAAGTCAGAAACGATATGTTTCTGCATTTGGGATATTACGTCACAGAATCGAGCGGACATAATTCGGAGTACGTCGCATGGTACAGAAAACGTCAGGATTTGCTCGAAAAATACTGCACTCACGGAACGGGCTGGAATCCGGGTCATCAGAGAAAACCTGCGACAAAAGCGCACAGAAACGAAAACAGACGTAAAGAGTTCGACAATTTTATCGCGAATCCAGTAGATTTACGCCGGAGCGAAGAATTTGCCTCGTATATATTTAACGCGGTATTCGGCGACAACACAATGTTTGAATTTAACGGCAACGTGAGAAATTATAACTTAATTGACAACCTGCCGTACGGAGCGTGTGTGGAAGTGCCCGTAGTAGCTTCAAAAGGCGGGTTAAAAAGCACGCACGTCGGAAATATGCCGCCGCAGCTTGCCGCGCTGTGCAATATATCGTCAAGGTGCGAGGAAATGGCGGTTGAAGGCGCATTAAAAGGCGACAAAGAGATGATATATCACGCGTGTTATTTTGACCCGCTTTCTTCGGCGGTGTTAAGCATGGAAGAAATCAGAAACATGGTTGACGATATGTTTGTCGAGCACGAGGGTTGGCTGCCTATGTTTAAATAGGGTTTCAATATAATAATTTTTAATTTTTATGGGCGGGATTTTCCTGCCCATACGTGTTTATAAATTAATCTTCTGAAGAAAATGTCTATTTTCTTGGTTTATAACTGTGTCACCCGTAGCGACTGCACCGTTACCGTCGCACCATTTTTCATGCCAATCCAAACCGACCCCAAGTTATATTCGCGATTTTCCTTTAATGCCTCTATATAATCGTAATCGGTACCGTAATACCGCGGGTCGCCGTTTAACCTGATTGCCGCGCATTCCCTCCCAAGAAAAAGCTCGATGTCGATGAATTCATCAGCATCAGCTGGTATTGCCCCGCATTTTTTATACCAGTTGAACTCCCAGCCTCCGTTGGCTGTGTATAATATACTCAATTCTTCTTTTACGCTTAAGCCGACTTTGATTTTTTCACATCCAAAAAAAATCGGCGTTTCATTGGCACGAAAAATCGTATCAAAAATAGTGTCGATTTTAACGCGCAATTCTATTTTTATCGGAGCATGGAACTCCTGGGGAGACACCATCATACCGCCTTCTTCCGAAGCGTTAAAAAATACCTTTATATGTCCGTTCGGATAATTCAATTTGTATATTCCTCCCTTGTCGTCGTTCTTCTGTAAAATCATCGATGCCAAATCAATTTCAATCGGTTCGCCGCATGGAATTATCGCGTCCAATTCCGAATTAATCCTTTTTTTCTCATCTTCAGAAAATTTTTTAACTTCCCTGACTGGCAGCAATTCCGTGGTGTATGAACAAGCCCAATCATTTTCGTAATCGTAATCGTCCAAACCGTGTATGTTGAACGGATTGAAATACTCCCAGCCTATCGCCCTGCCGATGTTGTCCCACTCGAAATTGCCGCTGTCCCACGCCCATTTCCAAAGGTCGAAATCAGGGTCTGTACTCGCCGCGTATAATCCGCCGGAGTATTGACGTTTTGTGAATGGAGGCGGTACCTCCATATCGTCCGGTATGGTTATCCATACGATGTCTTGGTCGATGCTTCTGTCTTTATAATAGTTCCACTCGCACCAATCTGCTAATATCAATACTCTCACATCGGGTTTAATTTTGAATAAGTTTGTTTCCTCAATGAATTTTTTTGCCATGTCCTCCACAATTTTTCTGCGTTTTCCGTCGCCGTGAGGAATATCTCCGAAATCCCCCTTGATTTCCACCACCGTCGCGGGCGGACGGTAAACAATCTTCACACTTTTTTCTTTTGCTTTTTCGAGCGTTTCCGCCGCTTGGTTTAATTCGTTCATACTCATAAAATTCTCCTTAATATTTTTTTGGACTAAAGAGAGGGATTCAGCCATTTTCTGCACGGAATCTTCATTCAATAAATCAAGTTTCAATTTAACATCAGTTATTCTTTCTATTTCAGACACAAACTTTTCCAATATGAATTTAATGGTCGACAACGCTGATATTTCTCTTTCCATTTCAGCTATGTTTTCCTTGAAAATATCAATTACCGTTGCAGCTTCCGGATTGTTTAAAATAATGTTTATCTTTTTCATTGGGATTTGCAGTTTTCGCAGTATGATAATCTGCTGTAAGCGCTTAACAGCGGATTCATCATACACCCTATATGCGTAATCATTTTTGCGGCTGCTTTTTATCAATCCCATTTCTTCATAATAGTACAACATTTGCCTTGAAATACCGTAATCTAACGAAACTTGCCTTATCGTTTTTAATTTCATGATTTTCACCCTTTCTTTTTCCTTGATATTAAGTATACACCGTAAAACGATTTACGGGTCAATAGGTTTTTGAAAAATTTTAAAATATTTTTTTATGCTCGAAAATATATACCCTTAATGCGGTTGTTTTATTTTGATTGATATGAAAAAAGTAGAGCAGAAAATATGCTCTACTTTTTTTTATATCTCCGTCACCCGCAGCGACTGCACCGTTACCGTCGAGCCCAGAATGGTGCCGACCCAAACCGCTCCCAAGTTATACTCGCGATTTTCCTTTAATGCCTTTATATATCCGCAATCGCTGCTGTAATGTCTCAGGTCGCCGTCTACTCTGAGCGCCACGCATTCCCTCCCAAGAAAAATCTCAATGTCCATGAACTCATTGGCAGGTATTACCCCGCGGTTTTTATACACGTTCCACGTCTTGCCCCCGTTGGTTCTGTCATATATCTGCAACACATTTCTTTTTTGGTGCTTCGCGTTTCCTTCTTGGTCGCATAAGCCGAAGTCGATTTCTGCACATCCAAACCACATATTCTCGTCGTTTGTTGTACCCTTATCCGTTTTAGCGCGCAATTCTATTTTTATTGGAGCGTTGAATTGCCGGGGAGTCAGCATCTTACCGAGTTCCTCCCAACCATTGTCATATTTTAGCTCAAGAAGTCTGACCGGATAATTCAATTGGCATATTCCTCCGTCTTTCTTTTCTAAAGTCATTGACGCCAAATCAATTTCAATCGGTTCGCTGCGTGGCATTATTTGGTCCAACGCCGTATTAATCCTTTTTTTCTCATCGTCAGATAACTTTGTAAATTCCCTGATGGGAAGCAATTCCGTGGTATACGAACAATCCCAATCATTTTCGTAATTGTAATCAGGCAAGCCGTGTATATTAAATGGGTTGAAATATTCCCAGCCATACGCTCTTTTGTAGTCGCTTTCCCACTCGTAATAGTCGTTGTCCTCCGGCCATTGCCAAAGGTCGAGATTAGGATCTGTACTCGCCGCGTATAATCCGCCGGGGTATCGAAATTTCTTATACGTCTCCGACAATTCCATATCGTCCGGTATGGTTATCCATACGTAGTCTTGGTCTTCTGCTTTTCCAAAAACAAAAACCTGCATATCGGGCTTTTTCTTGAATAAATCCATATTCTCGATAAATTTTTTCGCCATATCCTCCACAATTTTTCTGTGCTTTCCATCGCCGCGTGGAATGTCTCCGAAATCACCCGTGATTTCCACCATCGTCGCAGGTGGGCGGTAGACAATTTTCACACTTTTTTCTTTTGCTTTTTTGAGCGTTTCCGCAGCTTGGTTTAGTTCGTTCATTGATACATTCTCCTTAATTTTATTTTCGGAAAATTGAAGGGAACTCACTACGGCAAGCATAGACTTATCATTCAGTAAATCAAGTTTCAAATGTATATCCGCTTTTTCCTGCAACTCAGCAACCAAGCGCGTCAATATTGACTTGATAGTTGATAAAGCCGTTATCTGCTCGTCAAGCTCGCTGATATTCTGCTTGAAAATCTCGACAATTTCTACGGCGTTTGGATTGTTGAGTATGTCTTTGATTTGCTTCATCGGGATTTGCAGTTTACGCAGAACAATGATTTGCTGCAGACGTCTTACAGCCGTTTCATCATATAATCTATACGGGGAATTTTCTTTGCGCGAACTTTTTATCAAGCCGAATTCTTCATAATAGTACAACATTTGCCTCGAAATACCGTAATCCAATGATATTTGCCTTATGCTTATTAATTCCATAATTTTTACCCTTTCTGTTTCCTTGACGCTAATTATACAACGTAAAACGGCTTACGAGTCAATGAATATTTTATGAAGAAAATATAAATTTTGAGCTTCAATTCTATCAAAATACAGCGGGTTTAAACGTCCACATCTGACGTTTCGCAATATCCAGAATATTTGGGACTCTGAAATCTTCCCGGTGGATAATCCACCCAGACCAGTCGTCGTCGGTTGTTACGCGCTCGGACGGGCATAATCTGCTCTTTGTTGGCGCGTAATCTTTGTTTAAAAGAGCCTGCGAAAGAATTACAACCGCATCCAACGGCGAAAGTTGCATATTATCGACATTAAACGTATCAGGTAAAACCGCAAGTTTATTATCTTTGTTTGTTTCAAAAAACTCAAAGACCGTTTTTGCAAGATTATGTGTCGCGGTAGAGTTCAGATTTTCGGATATTTCAGACTTCACGCCGTTTTCCGGTCCGTAAGCAAACGAGGCGGTCAGAGGCTTATTCAACATTTTACGTGCCACGAGCGATAATCCCTCAACGGCTGATATGTTGTAACCGTCCTTGACAAGACAATCGACATTGCATTTCGCCGCGTTTTCTGCCCATACATTAACTATATTTTGGGGGATTTCGCCTTTTTTTGACGCTTCGAGTTTAAGCAAAGTCGATGGACTTATTATGTTCACATTTTGTTCGCACAGGAAATCTATAAAATTGCCAATTTGTGCGATTAGTTTAAGCATTTGCTCAATAGAACGGAGCGGCGCGGGTTTCCAGTCCTCACGAGCGGGATTTTTGCCCCTCGCGAAATTTAAATCGTAAAATTCCGTGCATGAAAATTCGCAGGGGTGATAGAAAATATTCAGGAAAGCAACTTCGTCGTTTTTATGTTCTTCGGCAAAAGATTTAAATTCTTCTTTAGCGTCGCGCATATTTTTTTCGTAATCCGAACTCAGCCACATTCTGTAAAACGGAACATCTAAATAATTGAGCAGTCCGCCGAACCAGTAGGGCTTCTGTCCGCCGTCGATTACATTGTGCGAATCCATATACACTGGTATACCCATTTTCGTAAGCGCGGGGAAAGCCTGCGGAGCCCATGTGTTGCCGGGCTGACCGTAGCAGACGCATTTTTTGCCGGTTATTCTTTCAACGTCTAAACGTCCGGGATTTTCGCGGACAAAGAAAGCGTCGCGCCCCTCAGTAAATCCCATAGTTTCGCAGTATTCAGCGATTGTCGGGTGTACGCTGTGGAATTCGGTGTGATAGCCAATGGAAAAGTTTTCGCAGTTTTGCAGTAAGTCTATAATATCATAGCGTTTGCGGCGTTCGAGCATGCGGGCTTTTTCCGCGACTAATTTGAACGTGACGGGGACATTTTTTTCTTTTAGCATAACCAACAGCCCGTAGAGCGCGTCGTCGGCTTCGGGCGTGATGAAATCCTCCGTGTCAAACCAGAATTGTGCGTATATTTTCATAATATGATTTCTCCTTTTTTTGATTTTTTGTGTTTAACGAGATTATATCATATTTATTTCGGTTTGACAATATAAAAAAACGTTTGACAATCATAAAAATTTATGATATTATTATGATGTTAAAAACTATATATAATTTTTGTAAGCGGAGCGGCGAAAATGGATTACGCACTGGAGATGTTTTTTGATAAAAGCACGGAACAAAAGATATTGAATTATTTTACGGATATAAAAGAACTCAATATCAGTTCTTATATGATTGATGTTGATGCCCGTCCGCATATAACGATAGGCTGTTTTAAAGACATTGATATAATCCGCGCAAACGATGTATTAAAAAATTATTGTGCGATACTTGAAAATTTTAAAGTTAAATTAGACAGTATCGGAATTTTTACACATCCTAAAGCATGTGTTTTCCTTGCGCCGATTGTAACTGAGAGGCTGCTTGAATTGCATAAAAGTTTACATAAAGAATTTGATTTTTGTTCTGTGCAGGGATTTGAATATTATCTTCCCGATGCATGGGTTCCGCATTGCGCGGTAGATATTTCTTCTGATATTGATGTTGTGCGCAGGTCAGCGGAATATCTTATGAAAAGTTTTCAACCGTTTGAAGCTGAAATTACAAATATAGGCTGGGTTGAGCTGACAAAACCTGTTAAAAGACTGGAGAGGTTTGAATTAATAAAGAGAGGCGATAAATAATGGGAAAATTTAGAGTCGGAGTAAGGTCTTTAGTTATATATAACAGAAAAGTCTTATTAATAAAAAGAAGTGATGAAGAATATGCTTGGGAATCTCCCGGCGGTCATTTGGAGTTCGGCGAAGATTTGCATACCGCTCTGCGGCGTGAAATTAAAGAAGAAACCGGGTTAAATGATATCCGCATTGGAAAACTGCTTTTTGCCGTAACTTTTATAGGTTCTGAACAACAAGATGTCGGTCTTTATTATTTAAGTTACGCAAATAGCGATAAAGTAACCCTATCAGATGAACATACAGATTTTATTTGGGCTAATAAAGAGCAAATGAACTTGTTGAGTAAAGGCATGGTAAATGAATTGGAAGCAAATTCTGTTTTTTTAGATTCATTGGAAATTGATTAATATTCACTGTTCACATAAATTTACATAAATCACGGAGGTCAAAATGCGAAACTTCTAATTTTTTTCGTTTTATAAAAAGCAAATATAACTATATAATCTAAATAATTTTGTTTAGGTTTGGTTCTATTTTGCAGATTTTATTGGAGTAAAAATTAGGAGGGATTTTTTTGTTATTGTCAAAAATTCAAAATATAGAAGTATCTTATGGGATTAACCTGCTTTTTAAACTTGACAAATTGGAAATATTCGAGTATGATATAATCGGAATAGTCGGGAAAAATGGTTGTGGTAAAACTACACTGTTGAATATGATCGCCGGTTTGCACGAACCCGATTTGGGGTATGTGAAAAATTTCTGCGACTTCGCGTATTATCGTCAGTTCAACGAAAATACAGAGGATAAAACTCTGAGCGGTGGAGAAATCACAAAGATTTTTTTGTCCGACGCGATAAATAAAAACGCGCCGTTGCTGTTGTTGGACGAACCCACGTCAAATCTCGATATTTCGTCGATAAAATTATTAGAAAAACAGATTTTAAATTATAACGGCGCAGTTGTTTTAATTTCGCATGACAGAAAATTATTGGAGAACGCCTGCACAAAAATCGTGGGCATAGAAAATAAGACTGCGACGGTCTATGACCGCAACTATGCGGAATATCTGGATTTAAAAGAAAAAGAAGCCGAGCGCGCGGAGTTTCTGTACGAGGCATACAACAAAGAGCGCAGACGGCTGATAGAATCTATCCGGGAATCGCAGTCGAAGTCAAAATCGGTCAGAAAAGCTCCCAAACGCATGGGAAATTCCGAAGCGCGTCTTCATAAACGCGAAGCCGGCGAACGAATGGAATCTGTCGAAGCCGGCGCAAACGCTTTAAAAACCCGCTTGGAAAAATTGGAAGTCCATGAAAAGCCGAAAAAAGTGCGTAAAATCGGCATAGAACTAAAAGATTCAACATCAATAGAACATTATAAAGGCAGATATATAATAGAGTGCGAAGATTTGACCGTCGCGTTTGACGATAATGTTCTGTTTGAAAACGCGATTTTCAGAATCAAAACCGGAAGTAAGACCGCGTTAATTGGCGACAACGGGAGCGGCAAAACCACGCTGATTAAAAAGATTTTAAATGGCGAATGTGAGAATATACGGCTGAACGCGAAAAATGTCGCGTATTATTCGCAGGGGCTTGATATTTTAGACAGTTCTGCAACTATACTCAATAACGTAATGCTCGAAAACGCTTTTACAGAACTTGAAGCGCGCAATATTCTCGGACGGCTCGACATCCGCGACGACAACGTAAACAAAAAAGTCAAGGACATAAGCGGCGGCGAAAAAGTCAAAGTATGCTTTGCGAAGATATTCACCAAAGGCGCGGATTTGATTATTTTGGACGAGCCGACGAATTATCTTGATATAAATACGACGAAAGTCCTCGAAGATATTATAAAAGAGTACGACGGCACAGTTCTGGCTGTTTCGCACGACAGGAGTTTCGTCGAAAATATCAGCGACAGCGTGCTTGAAATAGACGCGAACAAGAAGAAAATAAAATATTATGACACGGGCTATAGTGAAATTTGAAAGGCGGTATTTTAATTTATGAAGACCTTAAAACAAATAATTTCTGTCATACTGTTGCTTGCATTTTTGATGTCAACTGTTTTTAATATTTTGTTTTTATTTAATAAAATCGGCGAAGTAATGTTGCAGGTCGGACTTGTAATTCTTATATTAGTCGCGTTTTTAATAAGCGTGTTGGGAATTATTATAAAGAAGATAAAAAAAGATGACAGAGTTCGTATAAATGTTATAACTCCCGCACAGGAACTTGGGATTTTATATACAGGGATGCTTATAATCTGGGCGGTAACATATTTTATTGCGGTAATTTTCAAGTAATTTAAAAATTTTAAATAAAGAGAGGAAATTTAAAGATGAATCAACTGCATATGGTGAAACTGAACATGAACGATATTCCAGACGCGCATATTCCTGCAGAATACGAGCTGAGAGTTTTAAGACCGGAGGAAAAAAACAAGTGGGAGGAATTATGCAATAAAATGTTCGATTTTAAAAGCACTTTTACGGAAACGCTCGAAGGAAAAAGAGGTTATATTGCAGACGGCGTTTTGGGAATATTTCACGGCGATAAACTTATCGCCACAGGGACTGCACTATTAGATTACAATCAGAACGGCTACGGATATGTGCATATGATAGCGGCGGATTCTGATTATTCCGGCAAAAAATTGGGGTATGAGATTGTCGCGGCAGTTTTGCGCCGTCTTCGCGGCGGCGACTTTGACAAATCCGAACTGACGACTGACGATTTCAGGCTTCCGGCAATCAAAACATATTGTAAACTCGGCTTTGTCCCGGATTTGTCCGTTGATGAAACAATGCGCGAACGTTGGGAAAATTTATATAAAACATTCGGTTGGGAATTGACGGAATATATTTGACGTATGATTTTGATAAAAAATAAAAGGGGATGAATACAATATGGAATTATTACCTGTAGATTTGGAACGGTTTTGGAAAGATGATGAAATTGCGCATGAAGACAATTGTTTTTCACTAAAGGCGGCGCAGGTCGCGTTAGGCGTCAGAATGAGCGACGAATGTGTGTTTGCGGAACTCGGAGAAGATGGTACGCCGTGGTCGCATACTCCGTTGGAACGAAGAATAGAACTAAACAAACGTTACAACGACAAAGCAGAAAAAATCGTGGGGAAGCGGCTTTTGAACGAAAGATTTGCGCCGCCTGAATCTTATCTGCCCGAGGTAAAACGCATAGGCGAAGTTTTCGGCGGAAGATATGTATGGTTCAACGAAACTGAATGGCTGGAGAGCGATATAAAAACCCCGAAAGAGCTTGAAGCGCTGCTTGATAAAATAGGTAAAATGGATTTGCGAGAGTTTATGCTCCCTGCGGATTGGGAAGAACAATGCAGAATAAAGTTCGAAAAATACGGAACCCGTCCGGGAAGCTGGCACGGCGTACGCGGACCGATAACTCTTGCCTGTTCTATATACGGCATAGAAAATCTTATATATCTTATAATGGACGAACCTGACCTTGCTAAGCGTTTTTCCGATACAATCGCCGACGTAATCATTAAGATGACTGAAATAATGGATATTGAATCGCGCGGTTCGTCATACGATTCCGGTTTCGGTTTCAACGACGACAACTGCTGTATGTTAAACGACGAGATGTACGATTTTTTCGGCTATCCGATACTGAAACGCGTCTTCGACCGATTCTGCCCTGAACCTAAGCGCTTCCGTTATCAGCATTCCGACAGCGCGATGGGACATTTAATTCCGATTCTCGGCAGACTGAATTTTCACGGGGTAAATTTCGGACCTACTGTGACAGTGGATAAAATCAGGAAATATATGCCCAAAACCCGTATAGACGGCTGTATAGCTCCGTTTACGTTTATGAACAACGACCGCGGCAAACTCATAGCGGAAGTAAAACGCGACTGCGAAATGGCGAAACAGTACGGCAGGGGATTAAATCTCACGACCGCAGGTTCTATCAACAACGGTTCGTCGCTTGAAAGTATGCGTGTAATTATGTGGGCAATCTGCGAATACGGGAGATATTAATCTTTACTCTTAGCGCTAATTGATTTACAGGGAAGGCTGGGGTTTTTGCATAAATAATTTTTGCAGAAAATAATTTATTTGAGATTGTGATTTAACATAAAAACAAACGGTAAGGGCACAAAATTTTGTGCCCTTACAATTTACAACTTGTGTATTTACTTATTGCTTATTATTTCTTATCTGCCGGTTTGTTATCGGTTGGTTTTTTTCTTGTTACAAGAATGATAATTACTACTATAACTATGACAACAACGACAACGATAATAATAATTATAACGACATTGCTGTTGCTACCGCTGTTATCTGAAGCGGCAGTTGTTGCGGCTGTATCGCCGGATACTGCTGTATCGCCGGCATTTGCAACGGTAGTGTCTGCGGCTATAGTGGTGGGAGCTTCGGTGGTTGCAGGAGCCGCTTTAGCAAAATCCATGGCTTGGAAGTTTATGTTTCCGTCAGGAAACTCAACTTTGATAACATGGCTTCCAGCAGTCATAGCTACGCTGCCTACCGGCACGCTGTCATAAGTCTGCCAGCCGGCGTTGGTCGAGGCGCCGTTGCCTATTAAAGTGCCGTCATAATATATGTTGACTGAGCCTGCCGGGTC
>WQYZ01000078.1 GCA_009780985.1 Oscillospiraceae bacterium
GCGTGGAACTCGTTCCAGCAAAATAAACCTTGTCCGTTCTCGAACATAGCCTGAGAAACCTCATTGGTTTTACCGGTTGCCGACCAGCTCCAAAACAGCGATTTGTCATATAAAATATTGGTTATTTTATTGAATATATTTACAGTTTTGTCGCTGTAAAAAGTAATCTCCGGAATGTCGTCCGCATTTTTTGTCGCAAATTTGACTCCGCCGCCGATAAGGCTTATCGCAATCATATCGCAATAGCCTAAAAGCCCATACCTATCATTTTCGTCCCATTTTCCGTCGCCGTTTAAGTCCTGCGACACGGCTTTGCACATAGTTAAAAATGCGTCCATAGTCCATTTTTTATCCTGCACAAGCTGATATGGATTGCCGAGTGCGTAATCCTGTATCATTTGCTTGTTAAATAAAAGTATGCCGACGGATTTTTTATACATCGTGCCGATATCCCCGGTCACTTCATATAATTTATGCCCGATAGACAAATCGCTTACTGAGTTTTGGTCCCACCACGGCTGCGTTAAATCAAGGTTCGGCACGTTGAAAAGATCGTATAAATCCCCTTCCTGAGACAGGGTTGCGTTGTCAAACGGATCGTTAAAAGCAACGTCGTAGGCGTTATCCCCGGCTTTGACGGCTTTTCTTACATTTGTAACATGCGCTCCCTGATCGACCGGTACAGGAACGATTTTGATATTAAACATATCTTCTATTTCCATATTCCTCTTGTACACCGCGTCGTTTATCGGGTCTCCGTTCTGTTCCTCACAGGTAAAATCAACGTCTAACCATGTCGAATTGCCCGTGTTGTTTACGAGAACGGTAAACTGTTTCCCGCCCCAGTCAAAAGGTTCTGCCGCCGCCTTGTATTCTGTGGTTTCCGGCGAAGTAGTCTGAATTTCCCCGCTGTTGTTTGTATTATTGTCCGAAGAAGTACCATTATTATTTGCATTATTCGCACTGTTTGCGCAGGATTGCATAATCAAAAGCAAAAATATCGAGATAATAAGTAAAATTGCGGTTATTTTCTTTTTAGTAATATTAATCATACTTGTTTGCACGCTCCTTATAAATTTTTTGGAAGCAAAAATTAAAAATAAATTAATTTTTGTTTTAACCGATATAATTATTATACACATATGCCAAAAAAAGTTTTGGTTTTATTATTTGATTTTGGTGAATAATATATTAATAAAAATGTAATTTTTATTAAATTTAATATAAATTTAAAATTTAGTGTTGACTTTTAAAATAAATGTGGTAAAATATATAATAGATCTATTCTTAAACTTTTCTTAAAAGTAAGTCGAAAAAAGAGGATGAAAAAAAGATGAACAATATTGCAGCCATTGAGCGCGTCGAAACCGCGGAACACTTCGGGAGCATCGGCGGCGAACATGAAATCGAGGAAAAAGCGACCGTATTGATTGTAGACGACATGGAAATAAACAGAATGATTCTCGACGCCATACTTTGCGAAAATTATAATATTGAGCAAGCAGCAGACGGAATAGAAGCTCTTACAAAACTTTTGGGAGGTATATGCAAACCCTCTCTTGTTTTGCTGGATATAATGATGCCGGAAATCGATGGATTTGAAGTGCTGGAAACGATGAAAAAAAATGACATAACAAAAAATATCCCGGTTATATTTATCACCGCCGCAAATCCTACCGAAAACGAGGCGAAAGGATTAGCGGGCGGAGCTATAGATTATATAGTCAAACCTTTTGTAAACGATATAGTCAAGCTCAGGGTGGACAATCAAATCGAACTTTCGCGTTACCGCGAAAATTTGGAGCATGTAGTAAATCAAAAAGTGAACGCCCTGACTTCAACAAAGGAAAAAATGCTTTCGGCTATGGCGACGGTTATAGAATTCAAGAGTCTTGAATCGGTGGAACACGTCAAGCGGACTTCTATTTTAACCGGAATGATAGTGGATATTTTGCTGAAAAATCCAATGTTCAGAGACGAACTCATGAGAAAAGATTACCGTATCATGATAAAAGCCGCGCCTTTGCACGACGTCGGTAAAATCGCGGTGCCCGACCGTATACTCCTGAAACCCGGCAAATATACCCCTGAAGAATTTAAAATAATGGAAACTCATACCACAAAAGGCAGCGAGATAATAAAAAAGCTTTTACTCGACGACGAAGAGGATTTATATCTGCGCCACTGTTACGACATATGCCGTTATCATCACGAACGCTGGGACGGCAACGGGTATCCCGACGGTATGAGCGGCGAAGATATTCCGCTGT
Source organism: Oscillospiraceae bacterium (assembly GCA_009780985.1). Lineage (GTDB taxonomy): Bacteria > Bacillota > Clostridia > Oscillospirales > WRJC01 > WRJC01. Next base: position 2,271 of record WQYZ01000078.1, read on the forward strand.
CCGCGCGTATTGTCTCATTAGTCGACGTTTACGACGCTTTGGTGAGCCAGAGAGTATACAAGCCCCCGTTTACGCACGAAGAAGCCATGCAGATTATAGAGTCGGAAGCCGGAACAAAATACGACGCGCGCATAGTCGAAGCCTTTTTGGCAAAACAGGATAATTTCAAGAAGATATATAATTTATAATTTATATAAATAACGGGAAAAATTCCCCGTTATTTTTTGTTTAATTAAATTTTAAATATGTTCTTTTCAAACGGCGTTATATTAACGCTGTAATCTTTGCCGTTATATCTGACTTTTATTGAATCTATATCTTCTTCCGTATATAATACGGCTTTTGTCAGCTTATTTTTTTCCCATGATATATCGACTGTGATATTATTCCTCGCTCGGAGTCCTTTTACGTTACCGTCTTTCCATTTGTCCGGCAAAGCGGGCAGAAGTTCTATAACGTCCTCATGGCTTTGCAGGAGCATTTCGGCAATCCCCGCAGAGCCGCCGAAGTTTCCGTCAATCTGAAACGGCGGATGAGCGTCAAATAAATTCGGGTATGTACTTTTGGACAATAACTGTTTGACATAATCATACGCCCTGTTTCCCGATTTAAATCTCGCGAATAAATTTATAACCCATGAACAGCTCCAGCCCGTATGCCCGCTTCCGTTCGCGAGCCTGATTTCAAGGGATTTTCGCGCCGCTTCGAAAATTTCCGGTTCTTTATCTTGTGTGATATGCGTCCCGGGATATACGCCGAATAAATGCGACAGGTGCCTGTGACCGGGTTCCGCGTCTTCAAAATCTCTGTACCACTCCATCAATCTGCCGGTTTCTTTCGAAATCTGATACGGGAAAAGATTTTCGAGACGTTGTTCAAGCTGTTTTACAAAATCCGTGTCTGTGCCGAGTATTTTTGCCGCTTCTACAGTATTTGTAAATAACTGCCGGATAATCGCCATGTCGCATGTCGAACCTTTTGATACAGGCGAATTTTTCTTTTCGCCGTTTTCGTCGCTATATATAAATGTATTCTCTGGAGAAGTCGCGGGACTTGTCATATATTTATTATATTTTTTGTCTAAGTAAAGCCAGTCATAACAGAATAACGCCGCGTCGCGCATTACATGATAATATCTGCCCAAAAAATCATAATCTTTCGAGAACAGATAATGGTCGAAAATATGCAGCGACAGCCACGCTCCCCCAAGTGGCCAGTACGCCCAAACGGGATGTCCCGCCGCAGGCGCGCTGTGCGCCCATACGTCTACGTTATGGCAGGCTGTAAATCCCCTGCAGCCGAAATGAATCTGCGCGGTTTTTGCGCCGTGCTGCGACAAATCGTTCAGCAGGTGAAACAACGGTCTGTGACATTCTGCGAGATTGGTGTTTTCGGCTAACCAGTAATTCATTTCTGTATTTATATTTGTAGTAAGATTGCTCGACCACGGCGGTTTGATTTCGTCGCACCATATCCCCTGCAGATTTGCCGCGAAAGAATTTCCCCTTGAAGACGAGATTAACAAATATCTGCCGTACTGGAAATATAAAGCGATAAGCTCCAAATCTTTTTCGCCGTCAAATTCCTGCTGTCTTATGTCGGTGGGCTTGTTGCTGAAATTGCCGTTATACTTTTGAGATTTATAATCCCCGCCCAAATCTAATTTTACCTGTCCGAATAAACGTTCATAATCTTTTAAATGACGCGAAAATAATTTGTCATAGCCTTTATCAGCCGCGCTTTTGACTTTGTTTTCCAACTCGCGGATAAAATCCCTGTCCGGCATCTTATCGAATTTAACAAAGGACGTTCCCGACGCCATTACAATAAACGCCGAATTTGCGTTTTCTATTTTTAATTCGCCGTCTTTATTTGACGATATTTTCCCGCCGTTCGCGAGGATTTTTAATCTTGCGGCGAACCTTACGCCTTTGGGATTTTCGGACTCGTCGTATATTATGGAAGCGATGTCGTCCGAATGATAATGCGGGTCGTTTTGAATAGGAGCGATTCCCGACAATTCTACTGCGTCCGACGATACCGTCTTCACGGTATATCTCAACTGCGAATCAAAACTTGCCGTGAAACTTAAACTTGCGGGCTTGTCCGCAGTAAGCCTTACTGCCATGATTTTATCGGGATATGATATTATCGCTTCGCGTTTATAATTTACATTTTTACATGTATAAGTCTGGCTGTACTCGGCTTTTGCCAAATCAAGCTGTCTGACATAATTAGAAACATCTTCGGCTTTATGCGCAAAATCAAGATATAAATTGCCGAGTGCGAGATAGCTTTGAGTGTAATGACCGAGCATTTTTTTCTCCATAAGAGAATTTGCCTCGGTATATTTTCTGTCGTCGATTAGTTTTCTTGCGGCGGGTATAACATATTTTGCGCCTGTGTTCTGCTGTTCGTCGGGAAATCCCGACCATAACCTGTCCTCGTTGAGCGCGATTATTTCTTTGTCTGTTTTACCGTAAATCATCGCTCCGGTTTCGGAATTTCCGAGAGGCAGAGCTTCAGTCCATTTTTCCGCGCTTTGAGCGAACCATAATTTTAATTCTGTTTTTGTCATGAATCCAATAACCTCCGTATTTATTTATAATTTTCACGCTTTGGCCTGCGGGGATTCGGGGGACACACACATAAATTCAATTCTGTTGCCGTCCGGGTCTGCACACCAGCACTGGGAATTTTTGTCTTTGCCTACAGACGGACCGGAAGTTATGACAATATCTTTGGATTTTAAAAGTTCTGCGATTGCGTTGATGTCATTTACTCTTATGCAGAGATGATTATAACGCTTATCTCCGTCTTTGATTTGTTCGGGTTTGGCATAGAACAATTCTATAAAAGAATTGTCCGCGAGTTTTACATATTCTATCCATGGATTGCCGTTGTCGTCTCTGATTGAAAAAGCGTGCTTGAAATCAAGTTTATTGCAGTAGAAGTCAAGCATTTTGTCCATTTGTGCCGTGCTGTATGCCGTATGCGCTATTCCTAAAACAAGATTGTTCATTAAATACACCTCACTATATTTTTATTTTTTACTTTTAACATGAATTGATGTTTTGTGCGAATTGCAATCCCCTGTCGTCGCATCCAACGTGGTTTTGTAAATTCCCACATAGTTCGGCGACGCCCCCCCTTTCAAAAGGGGGCTTTGGTGCGTCATGCGATTCGCTTTTATTTATCTGCGCTCTCTTATCTCGCTTCTGCCTACAAGCCAATCAATCGAGACATCAAAATAATCCGCTATAGCAACCAAATCTTTTGACGGAATATTTATTTTCCCGTACTCTATTTTTTGATAATGGTGTTCTGTACAACCTAAAAATTTAGCCATATTAACTTGTGTTAAATTTTTTTCTTTGCGTAAAATTTTCATTCGTTCGCCAAAACCAACCATATAGACCTCAAAAAATATTTAAAAAATTTTTTAAAAACGCTTGACAACTCATATAATGATGTGATATAATAATATCAACACCTCATAAAATAATGTTGTTGTATAAAATAAGGAGCGAAAAATTATGCCAAATTACATAAAAGATATATTCAGCCGTATGGATTTACAGCAAATTCGCGAATTTTTATTGTATGAAACCAGCCCTGTCGAAATTGATACCCGACCATATGAAGAACGTCTAAAAGACGACAGCGAATCAATAGTTGAACGTTTAAAACAACTATATCCCGACGAACGCGAGTTTGATAAAGCTATGTCAGATTACGAAAACGCAGTCGCGGCATCTGAAGCCGTCTATCTGGAAATCGGAATGAAAGCCGGCGCAAGATTATTATTTCAACTACTGTGTCAAGATTAAACCACATCACACACATAACGTGCTATGTCAAACGTTTTTTCGACTATGTAAATCGTCCTTTTATCGACGCAGACAAATCCGAAATCCTCATACATTTTCATCAGCTTTTCCCTGCGGCTGTCAGTGTCGAGCCGCAAAGTTCCGATATTTTTTTCGCGGCATTTCTCAACGGCAAACTCAAGCAACGCCGTCGAAATCCCCTGCCCTGCCGCAAAACGTTTTACCGCCAGTTTGTGCACAAATAAAGACTCGCCTTTTTTTACGTCAGCCCAAATCAACGGGTCATAATCAGGCAGAGCCACGCTGCCCGCCGGATTATCGCCGATATATGCGATATAAAAATCTTCTAATGAAAATTCTTTTGACAATCCCCGCCATGAAACGCGCTGTTTACTCCATAACGATTTGTTTGCGCTGTCAAGCCAGTTTACAACGTCAAGATATATGTCCTCAATTATGGGAATATCTTTTTCTTCGGCGTGTTTTATTGATATTTCGCTCATATAACCACCACAATCGATTTCATTTTTTGGTCTGTTGCGGGCATATCATTATAATCGCGTTTGACTGACACTATCCGGTCAACGACGTCAATACCGCCTGTGACCTTGCCGAACGACGCGTACTGCCCGTCTAAATGCGGTGAATCTTTCACCATTATAAAGAACTGCGAACCTGCGGAATCCGGATCGGATGTGCGAGCCATGCTTAAAACGCCGCGCTCATGCTTCAGATTGTTCTCAAATCCGTTAGACTTAAACTCGCCTTTTATCGTGTGTCCCGGTCCGCCTGTACCCGTTCCGTTCGGATCTCCACCCTGTATCATAAAATTTGGAATAACTCTATGAAAAATCAATCCGTTATAAAAACCTTTATTTACAAGATTTATAAAATTTTCAACCGTAACCGGCGCAATATCGGGATATAATTCCGCCGTTATAACTCCGCCGTCCTCCATTGTGATTTTTATGTCTATTGTCTTTTTCGTTTTATCTGTTTTATCCATGACCGTAAACCTTTCTGAAATTATAATTGTTATATAAAATTTATCTTGACGAATATTATGCTTATTTTCTAACTGATATATTTTTTAACAAACTCAATGGGATGTTGCGTCCTTTGTGCTACCTCATCAATACTCATACCTTGTTTTTGAAACTTTTTAAATACACTTTCCATACTCTCTGCAACTTCTATAATATGAAAATCAGGGTCATAAAACCGAATCACTCTTTGTCCCCAAAGATATTCCTTTGTTGTGTGTAAATATATTATATCGTCAAACTGTTCTAAATGTTTCACGATTTCATCAAAGTTATCTTCTTCAAAATATAATTCATGGTCATTACTTTTGTAAGCAATATTGAAATCATTTACACCTATTAATCCGCCGTAATCAGCCTGTATAGCAAAAACAGAAAATTCATTTCCAAACGCTATATTGACTCCTAAATCCAAAGTAACTTTTTGGCGCAATACTTTCTCATAAAAAGTCCGTGAAACATTATGGTCTTTTACAGAAATAATCGGACAACCAAATCTCATTAATGATACCTCTTTCTTTCGTCCAAAATATAAATAACCTACGTTTTACCCAATATAAATTATATAGCATATCTATTTAATTCTTCTGCACTCTATATAAAATCTCTTATCGTCGGCTTCTCCCATTGAAAAAGTTTTACGCGGAAGAACACCGTCTTTTTCGATTGTCGGGAATAAATCCGACTTCTGCATTGTGCTGAAAATAAACCCTATCGCGTTTTTATGTTTCGCAAATTCGATTGTTTCAAACTTTCCGTGAACATAATCTATTCTCCCCCCTACCCTGTTAAGATAGTCGTCCAAAAAGATTTGAAGCGTTTTCACGGGAAGATAATACTGCGGATTATTCACGTATATTTTTCTGGAATTTCCGCCGAAGTACACATCAAATTCCTGATAATTTTTACCTGACGGCACATCTTCTGAAACATCATAAATTTTCTTCATATTTTCGATAACGTCTGACGGATTAACGTCGAATAAAATCCTGTAAATCGGTTCAAACTCAAGGGACTTGTCATATATATTTACGATTTCCGCAAGCGCGTATCTTGCGGGGTGATTTATATATTCTTCTTTTGGCAGGGATTTCTTGACATTTTCCCAACACTCTTTCGCCGTCGCAAGAGAATGATTGCCGTTGCCGACCGCAAATAGTAAATTGTCGTGCTTAAAAGTATTGAGCGTATTTTTCACAAAATCTATGTTTGATTTATCGAGATTATACGCCTTGATTTTGCCGCTGTTCTGCATTAATTCAAAGTCGTAAACTTTTGTCAGATTTGCGGCGTCTTGCCTCAAACCCGACATCAAAACATCTTTTTCGTCATTGTATAAAATCATAACGTGCGGCAATTCAAACAGAGAGTTTTCGCGGATTTTCACCCGCGGCGGTATTCTTGACGTAACTGTTTCTTCGGTGCAGCGGATTTTTAACCGCGATTCTTTTTTATAGTCATACTCTTCCAAATCGACTGCTCCTACAACGCCGAATCTTTTTTTCCCGCTCTTTAGCACACGCTCTATGAAAAACATAGAATTTTTATAGCATATCAAATCTTTTTCATATGTCCGCATATTTTCAGCTATACTTTTTATTCTGGCGTTTTTTTGTTCTTCCGACTCAATCTCCAAATATATCTCCGGGAAAATCACGTTTAACGCAGACATGCCGTCCCCTGCTGTTTCTTTTACTCTGTTCCAGTACGATATGTCGGACGTATATTGGTCGCAGGCGATTACGCCCCACTTTGCCATCAATTCGGGATTATCCGCAAATTTCGGCAGCAAAATATCGGTTTCTTTAAAGCACATATTATAAATTTCTCCTTAGGAATTAATTAAATCTATTATGCCCAGACTCTTTTCGTCAACTTCGATTTCAACATCTTCACTGTAATTCACGCCCTCCAATCCGAAACCGAAAAGATTTATAAAATCGTTTCTGTACCCGTCTAAATCGGCTAATTCGCGCAGATTATCGTCGGTGACTTTTTCCCAGCGTTCCGCGACTTCCTGCTGAACGTCATCCCGCATTTCCAAGTCGTCTATCCTGATAAACCCATCTTTGTCGGTTAAATCATGCCCGTCCGCAATTTTCTTAAATAGTCTGTACATTTGCTGAACACAGTTTTCGTGCAGATTTTTTTCTTTCATCACTTTAAATAAAATAGAAATATACAGGGGCAATACGGGAATCGCCGAACTTGACTGTGTGACAACGGCTTTGTTGACTGATATATAAGATTTAACTTTATATTCGCGATTCAAATTATCGGCTGTTTGTTTAATGTGATTTTTAGCTTCTCCTATTGAGCCGTTCAGATATATGTCATGAGTAACTTTCGGACCTATATAAGAGTATGACAACACAATCGCATTATCTCTTAAAAGACTGTTCTTTTCAAGAATATCAACCCACAGTTTCAGATCTTCGCCGCCCATAACATGCACGGTGTTTTTGACTTCTTCGTCTGTGGCGGGCTGAACTGTGACTTCGTTCATTTTATAATAAGTCAAATCTATGCCTTTTGATTTATATTCTTTGCCTATAGGTTTAATCACAGACATATATTTTTCGCCGGTTTCGGGGTCGATTCTGTTGGGTGCGCCGATACTGTAGACAATCATATCAATTTTTTTCAAATCACTTTTGATTAAATCGCAGACTTTTTCTTTTGTCTGATTTGCGAAAGCGTCTCCGATTATTGTTTTAAGATACAGATTTCTTTTGTTCGCTTCTTTCTGATAAGCCGCAAGATTATACATTCCGGCGGTTGCTGTTCTGTTCCGGTCTTTCTGTGCATTTTTCTCAAAGATGATCGCGATAACGTTTGCGTCAAGCGCAAAAGTCGCCGTCATAGCAGAGGCAAGCCCATAACCCGCAGCAGCTCCGATGACAAGAACATTCTTTACGTCCGGCAGATTGATTTTGGGATTATCCGAAAGATATTTTATATTATTTTCAATATTCTTTTCGCAGCCTTTTGGGTGTGCGGTTGTGCATATAAAACCTTTTATTTTAGGTTCAACTATCATATTACATTACCTCTGAATTCGTTATATTTTATACTTTTATTATACATCACTATTTAAACGATTATATTAATATTTTTTAAATCTTTCGCATTATTATAACAATTACTCCATATTTAAAGTATATATTATATAATTATAATTGCTTCGTAAAAAATATAATATAACTGAGGAGAATTTTATGTCAAAGAAAATTTTTAATATTATAATTGTTTTATTATCGGCGGCGGTTTTATTGCTGTTGATTGCGGCTTTACTAATGTTCCTGAAATCCAATACCGGAAGTTCAAATTCGGGAAACGACGTTATAGACAACGTTACCGAAACATCTGCGGAACCGACCACGGAAGCTCCCGTAACCCCGGATTATCCGGAGTACGTTTTACAGCAGGGTCCGCTTCAGGATCCCGCGGATTTTCGCGGAACCGACTGGGTTGTTATCGGCAAAGACGGCTACCTCTATGAAAACGGCTACATAAACGAATATTTGGGAACAGCTCCGAAATATGTGAACGTCACAGACGACCAGCTCCAGTCAAGAGTAGATAAATTAAAATATATTCAAGATACGCTCTTTAATAGAGGCGTCGCGTTCTGCGTTGTTATAACGCCAAGCAAAGGAGCGAATTTGTCGCAGTTTATTCCTGATTATTACAAAGCAGACCATATCACTCCGGTTGGATATGTGCGTCCGTATATAAGATTCAAACAGTTTCTTACAGACAAAGGCGTGTATTTTGTAGATTCCGAAACGGTGCTTAAATCTGTCGGACTGACAAACACCTTTCCGAAAACTGGCACGCATTGGAATAAACTCTCTTCTTATGAGGTAACCCGCGAGATAGTTTCCGAATATGAACGTCAAACCGGCATACAAGTCCAGCATCTCGCGTCTCACGGGATAATATCATCAAAAACCCCGTGCCCGTTTAATGCCAACGAACAGGATATTTTCGGCATACTTATGCAAAGCAATCGGCAGGACATGAAAGACGCTATAGTGGACGATGAATATTACTGGCAGGATGCGTATCTGACTGACACGACAAATCCGAAAATCGGGCACATGATTATTCAGGGCGGCAGTTTTACCGGAGATCTTAACTATTATTTCGGCAATTTACAATTAGCTTCAGGCGTTCAGTCATATTATTACAACAACGGCGGAAACGTTAATATAAACTGGCAGCATCAACTGCGGAGTTCGAAGTTTGTTTTACTTGAAGTAAACGAGCAATTTATATATAATATGGGCGGCGATGCTCCGGCGTGGGCGGAAAACGACATAAATATTCTGCCTCTTGGAAACAATATAGTTGATTCGCTGTATGACTATCTTGTGGCAAACCCGTCAACCTGATTTAAACCGCAAACGTAAATTATAAATATTTTATTAGAGAGGGAAATACTTCCCTCTCTAATTTTATTCTGATTATATTTATATTCTATTTGGGAATCCTGCATAAAAAAGATTGATTTCACAAATAATAGAAAAATGAAAAATATAAAATCAGGCAGGGGAAATAGTATTATGTTTGATTTATGGCGTTACGGCAAGGTCACAAGAGAATTCAACAGCACTATAAATAAATTTGACGAAGTAACTTTAAAAAACATAAGAAAATATCTCGGTGATAATTCCGACGTAACATATCAGGAGATAAAAATAAATAAGAAAAATATGCCCGTCGTTTTTATAGAGGGTTTAGTAGATATAAATCTGTTCAACAACACGGTTCTTAAACCTATAAAATCAGACGATAAAATTCAAAATTCAAAAGACGACGCGGAATTTTTTATTAATATAAAAAATATATATCACATAAATTCTTTTATAAAACAGGATATTTCGGAAATACTAAACGACATATTAAACGGTTCCATCGCAATTATTTCGGATGAAGAAAAAAAAGCCATTATGTTCGACGTAAAAGGATTCCAGATGCGCGGACTGTCGGAACCGTCAAACGAAGCTGTAATAAAAGGTCCGAAAAGCGCGTTCATTGAAGTCCTGCGGGCAAATACCGCGCTTGTAAGACGTTCAATTAAGAGCGTGGATTTGAAAATCGAGAGCATGACAGTCGGCGAAACATGCTCCGTTCCGGTTGCGGTTGTATATATGGACAGCGTAACAGATAAAAAACTTTTGAATATCGTCAGGGAACAGATAAAAAAGATTAAATGTGAAAATATATTAAGCATAGGCGAATTTGAGGAATATCTTCTTGGCAGGAAATATTCTATCTTTCCGAGAACATTAATCACAGAACGCCCAGACAAATTCTGCTCAAATATAATGGAAGGCAAAATTGGCATAATAATCGACGGACTGCCGACGACAATAATAATACCCGCTGTTTTGAACATGTATTATCAGGCGACCGACGACTATTCAAACAATTATTCCGTTGCGACATTTATAAGAATAATCAGATATTTATGCTCGGTTATCGCACTTACCCTGCCTGCGGTATATATAGCCGTGGTGTGTTATCATCAGGAACTTTTGAATAACTCTATCGCTTTATCCATAATAAGAAGCAAGCAGGATGTCCCGCTTTCGTCGATTCAGGAAATGGTTTTTTTAACTTTAGCGTTTGAAGTGCTTATGGAAGCGGGGATAAGAATGCCGAAAACAATTGGTCAGGCGGTGCCGATTATCGGCGGTTTAATTATCGGCGACGCCGCCGTATCCGCCAAGATTTTATCCCCGCTTGTCGTTATAGTAGCGGCTATAACAGGAATCTGCGGATTTATGATACCTAATCAGGATTTTTTCAACTCAATCAGAATATGCAGGTATATATTCATACTGTGCGCGATAGTCGGGGGATTTTTCGGAATCGCATTTGCGGCGATAGGATTTATATATTATCTGTGCACAGTAGAATCTTTCGGCGTGCCGTATTTTGCGCCGTTCACGGCAAATGAGGGAAAAGCGTATTTCGCAGACACGCTTTTCAGAAAACCGAATTAGCAAGAGGTAGCATATGAATAAAATAAAAATAGTTAAACTTATAATAACCGGCACGTTTATATTTTTCTTGGCATATACAAATAAAAACAGGATTCCAATGCCGACAGAACTCAGAACATTTGATTTTATAACGTCGAGCGGAGTTGATATAAATTTAAATAACTACTCTGATTTTGAAAATCTATCAAACAAATCAAACTCAAAAAATTTCAGCATAAGTTATATAAGCAGCGCGGAAGTAAGCGAAGAAAGCGATAAATCCAACGAAAATAAAAATATATTCAACGTAAGGTCGGCAACTTTAAACGGAGCAATAAGACAGCTTCAAAGTCTGACAAATAAAAGCCTGAACGATTCGCATTTAGAATACATTTTAATAGGCGAAAAAACGGCAAAAGAAAATCTCGGCTATTTTGTTCAGCATTATTCAAAAAGCCCGAGCATACACTTCGGCGTAAATGCGTTTGTCACAAAAGATATGACAAGCGAAGAATTTATGGAGAAAATACTTACCTCCGAAATCGACGCGGACGCGCGCATAAACGGACTTTTAAATGACAAAACACAGATAAGCTCCATGACTAAGATAAATATAAAAGATTTGTTACAAATCTTTTATTCAAAAAATAAAACAGGACTTATTCCCGCACTTGAAGTTATAAAAAGTCCCGTAAAAAACGAGGGTAAATCAGGCGATGAATCAAATAATTCTGAAAATCCCGATAAAGAATATACTTTCGAATTTTACGGGCTTGGCATAATAAAAGACGGAAAACTGGCAGATTATCTTGAAAATTCGCTTGTGCGTTCCTATATAATTTTAACAAAAAACTTAAAATCCACAGATATAGAAATAACAGATGAAAACGGCGATTTATCTACATTTCCGGTAAAAAATTCAAGCAATAAAATCTCGTTTGAATTCGACGGAGAAAACCCGGATGAACCCACAAAAGTTATTTTCAACATAGATATTGACACAAATTTTGACGAAACAACGGCGATTGAAAAAATATTGACTGACGATAATATCCCAAAATTAAACGCGCTTCAGAATGAAGCGATAAAATCCGAGATAGAAAAAATAATCGAAAAGTCCAAAAGCACGGATGCAGACTTTTTAAATCTCGGCGGGACTTTTGCCGTTCAGCACCCGTATAAATGGCATGTAATAGAAAAAAACTGGGGTAATATTTTTAAAAACTTAGATTACGAAATAAAGGTCTCAACAAAAATCAAGAGGTATTACAATATAAATTCATACGATGATACCAACAATGCTAATACTGTATGAAGTCTAAAAAAAGGAGTAAAAAAATAATGGCATATTATATTACAGGACTTTGCATATACGGAATATTTGATTTTATAGAACTTTTGGGGAATTCAAAAGTCCGTGAAAAAATTTTATTTGTCCTAATATTCGCCATAGCTTTAATTCTCGGAATATGGTATTTTTCGGCGTATGTAAAACCGAATTTTACGAGAGGTCTTATAGATTATTTCGGAATGAAAAATATTGATTATTAAAATTACATGGTGTATAAAATTATGGAAAGAAATTTTGATTATAAAGATTTATCAAATATCCGCGATACTACTGACACAACGCATATAAGCACAAGAAAAATAAGCGTGCGGCAGATTATGATTTTATTTTTCTTTGCGTCTGTTTCGGGAATTACAAGAATTGTTTCACCCGAATCAGGGAAGATAATATCAAAGGCAAGCTGGCTGTCGTCTTTTATCGCTGTTCTGCCGATTTTGTTGCTTATTGCTGTTTTAAACAGGATAATAGTACGCTATCCCGAAAAATCGCTCTCGCAAATTATAGAAACAGTATTCGGAGACATATTCGGCAAAATAATATTGTCGCTGTTTTTTATTCACACATTATTTTTTATTGCGGTTTTCGCCAGGAATTTCGGGGAAAAATTTATTTCGTCTATATTCCCTAATGTCGCCCCGTCGTTTTTTATAATAATTTTACTGATGTTCGCAGTGTTTGCAGTGAGAAGAAATATAGAATCATTCGCAAGATTTGCGGAATTTTCGTTTATTATAATATGCGCGGGATTTATAATTGCATTTTTGATAGCGGTGTTTCACATAAATCCGAAGAATCTTTATCCTGTGACGTATTACGATGTCGCACCGATTTTACAATCTTCGGTTCCGCTTATAAGCCTATGGTCGCTTTTGACTTTCTCTCTCTTTTTGGGAGATAACATAAGATATGTCGGAAACGCGCATGAAAACATTCATTCCGTTCGCACTGTGACGAAATTTATGCTTATTATTGTATTGTTTAATTTTCTTGCAACTATGTTGGTTATAGGAATATTTAACGCCGAAACGGTCTCAAATATGTCGATGCCGTATTTCATGGTATTCAAAAGCATAAAAACTTCCGGACTTATCCAGAGTTTTGAGACGTTTTTCATAATATTCTGGGCTTTTACGGATTTTATTATGATTTCTTATTATATGTTTATAATGTCCAAAATATTTACAACGCTGTTTGTTGTTGCAAAATCAAGATTATTTATGCCCGTCATAGGATTCGTAATATTAATGCTGATATATATAATTGGCGAAAACAATTTCGAGGTCGAATATTTTTACACAAATATATTGTCTTATTCGTCAATAATACTCGGCTATATTTTCCCGTTTATACTGCTCGCGGTCGGGAAAATAAGACGGCGGATATAAATTCAGTTTATATATTAAAAATAAAAAATTGGTTGACCAATAAGAATATGGTTAACCAATTTTTTTGATAAATTTTTAACAAAAATCAATTTAAAAATCCGTCATATTTAGTTAAACTTACAAATATGCTGAAAATGTACGAAATCCGAAAAATTTTTGATTTAACTGCTTGACAAATCATATCGACCGTGATATAATCATAATCGACCAATACGGTCGATATAAAAACGGAGGTGGTGTATTGACTGGTCGATTTGATTTATTCCATTCCCTGGAAGAAGAAAAGAAAACAAGAATTATAAACGCTGCAATGGAAGAATTTGCGGAAAAAGGGTTTAAACGCGCTTCGACAAACTCAATCGTCGAACGCGCCGGCATCAGCAAAGGAATGTTATTCTATTATTTCGGAAGCAAAGAAGAACTGTTTGATTTCCTGTTCGAATATACTATGGAATTCGGGAAGTCACATTATCTGCGGAATCTATCCGGCGAAACGGGTGATTTTCTGGAACGCTGCATTAAACTGACGGAAATAAAAAGGCAGGTTTTAAGCGACTTTCCGCTATTGGGCAGATTCTTGGAAAGTCTGTATCTTCCTGAAAATCAGGAACATTTTAAAAAATATCAAAAAGGCGCGGACGAAATATATGAAGGCGTAAGAAAAAAGCTTTATGACGATTTGGATTATTCCCTGTTCAGGGAGGATATAGCCCCCAAAAATACCGTAAGATACATCAAATGGCTTATGGATGCTTATGAAGCCGATCTTATGACGCGCCTCAAAAGCGGGAATTTAGACGCCATGGACGAAACAGCTATAACTAACGAATGGAAACGTTTTTATTCGTTTGTCGAAGATTTACGAAAAATATTTTATAAAGAGAGGTAAATATATTATATGGCAGCCACAACAAATACGTCAGATAAATTAAATAAATCGAAGGAAAATATGGTTGAAATCAATAATTTAATTAAAAAATTCGGCAAATTCACAGCTTTAAACGGTATTAATCTCGAAGTCAACAGCGGAGAAGTTCTAGCGTTTCTCGGACCGAACGGCGCGGGGAAAACCACGACAATCCGCGTGCTCCTTGGGATTTTGAGGGCGACTTCCGGCGAAGTGAAACTCTTCGGACAGGATGCCTGGGCTAACGCCGTAGAACTTCACAAACGCATAACGTTCGTACCCGGAGACGTCAACCTCTGGAGCAATCTGACCGGAGGGGAAGTTATAGACCTGTTTATGGCTCTGCGCAAAGGCGGAAAACCCGACCATAAAAGAAGAGAGGAATATATCCAGAGATTCGAACTTGACCCGTCTAAAAAATGCCGCACGTATTCAAAAGGAAACAGGCAGAAAGTCGCGCTCGTCGCCGCTTTGTCGTCAGACGCCGAACTGTTCGTCCTCGACGAGCCTACAAGCGGTCTGGATCCTCTCATGGAAAAAGTATTTCAGGACTGCATACTTGAAATTAAGGCGCAGGGCAAGAGCGTTTTATTATCCAGCCATATAATCAGCGAAGTCGAAAAGCTCGCGGACAAAATAAGCATAATACGCGAGGGCGTAGTAGTAGAAAAAGGTTCTATGGCAGATATTTCGCATAAACTCGCGGGAAAATCCCTCGAAGATTTCTTCTTGAGCAAATACGAGGGGGTACAATAATATGACGGCGGTATCAGGATTTTTTAGATATTGTAAATTTATAATCAAACGCGAAAAAATAATCAGCCTTGTCTGGATTATAGCCATGGCTGTATTTAACATGGTCGTCGTTTTGGCTTATCCCCGTCTGTTTCAAAATGACGATGCAATCCGCTCAATGGTCGCGACCTTGGCAACTCCGCAGATGCAGTCTTTGATGGGACCGGTATACGGACCTTCGGTGGATCAGCTGACTTTAAATAATACAATAATCGTTTTTGCGGAAGAAATGCTTATCTGGATGATGATAGCCTCGGCAGTCATGAACGTATTTTTTATAAACAGGCATACAAGAACAGACGAGGAACTCGGACGTCTTGAAATGTTCCGTTCGCTTCCCGTCGGAAGACTGACAAACTCTATGTCTGCTTTGACGTGCGCGCTTGGCATAAATGTCGTAATGTCCGTCTTAATGGCTCTTGGAATGATTGCGGCGAATGTTGCCGGAACTACGGCTGGGGGCGCGTTTGTCTACAGTTTTGCAATCGGCGCCGTAGGATTTTTATTCGCGTGCATAACTTTATTGACGGCGCAGCTGTTTCAGAGCGCAAGAAGCGCTTCAATGTGGGCGTTTATAATCTTCGGCATATTTTATATTATAAGAATGTACGGCGACATGGCGGGCAGCGACATGGCAAATTATATTTCGCCTCTCGGGTTTGGACTGAAAGTATATTCATTCTGGGAAAACAACGTTATTCCCATCATAGTAATATTGATAGAAAGCGTTGTAATTGCCGCCGCCGCGCTGTTAGTCTGTAATAAACGGGATTTGGGCGAGGGCGTTGTTCCGGCTAAACCGGGCAGAAAAAACGCTTCCGCATTTTTGCAGAATCCGCTCGGACTCGCATGGAGACTCACGAGAAATATGGTTATTACATGGCTTATAGTCATGTTCTGTATGGGAGCGGCATACGGGGCGGTTATAGGGCAAATTACAGATATTGCTATAAACAGCGAAATGTTCGGGACTTTGATAGCCGGTAAAAACGAGGAACTGGCAACTATAATAAGCAATCTCAGAGAAGCGAATACTGTGGTGGAAACAATAAACAACGATGCGGGATTAAAACAAAAATTAGCTGACCTTACAGCCTCAAATACTGATATAAATCAACAGCTGGATGCGATAGTAAACAGCAGCGATACTATTGACCAAAAAATGGCGAATGCAGCGCCTCTCGACAGCATTTTACAGCCGCAGCTGCAGGAAATATGGAGCGGAAACGATACAACGGCGCCGGATTTGAGAAATACTCAGCTTTTAAGCGTATTTATATACAGCGCTGATTTTAATAAACAGGTATCAAATGAGGTATCAAAACCTTTGGCGCAGGCTTTCGTTGCGTTCATGTTTGTAATAATGTCGTTGGTTGCCACAATTCCGATAATCGGCATGGCTAACAGAATACACTCCGAAGAAAAACGGGGCAGAATCGAGCCCGTGTTCGCCCGTTCTGTAAACCGTCTTTCTATGTTCGGCAGTTATATATTAATCACGGCAATAGAATGTGTAGCTCTGATGCTGTGCGGCGCGCTCGGGATTTACGCCGCCGCGGCTTCCACCGGATTAATTTTACTGAGCGATTTAATAAAAGCGGCATTCTCGTATGTTCCGTCGCTACTCGCTATGATGGGAATCAGCGTTTTATTAGTAGGGCTTCTGCCGAAATTAACGGGAATAAATTGGGCGGTGTTCGGATATTCGTTCTTCGCCGTGTATTTCGGGCGGTTAGTAAATATGCCTGAATGGACGGCACAAATTACCCCATACGGAAATATTGCGCAAATACCGGTTGAAACGTTCAAATTAGCTCCGATAATTATATTAATCGCATTAGCTGTAGTTTTGACAATAATCGGTATGTTTGCGTTCCAAAAACGGGATATTGAAACCGCCTGATAAAATTGGGATATGAATGCAGGGACTGCACAATTTTGCAGTCCCTGCATATTTTATTAAAATCTCTAATTTTTGATATTTTGCATATCCACAAGATGTTTGTATATGCCGTTTTTGTCAATCAATTCTTCATGCGTTCCCTGTTCTTTTACTTCGCCGTCTTCAAGTACGATTATAGAATCAGCGCGTTTCACTGTGGACAACCTGTGGGCTATTACGATAAGAGTGCAAGAGCCTGCGATTTTCTGTATCGCCGACTGGATTTCACGCTCCGTATCGGTATCGACCGCGGATGTCGCCTCGTCGAGTATAAGCACGGGAGATTCGCATA